>NZ_JBAMDD010000008.1:0-234125 GCF_036961565.1 Chitinimonas sp. JJ19 | reverse complement strand
CTGGGGGCGCGAACGCAGCGCTAAGCTGCGGATTCTGGCGGACATGATCGCCCGTTCCGATTATTCGTGATCACATCGCTGATGACTTGTGCGCAGGCCACTCGGGGCCTGACAGGAAGCCTTTTGTCTGCAATTCGGCCATTGCGGCCGCTCTTGCCGACCGCGCGAACTGGCTGTTGTAGCCTTAAATCCTGACATCACGGTTTGATTTCACCTGTCTGCGGACGAAGGCGAAGCGCGCTGTAGTAGCGTGCTACTGCAGCTGCATATAATTGCTGCTGCTCAGCCTAGCTCTTCAGCCGCGCAAAGCTTCACATCAGTGAGCTTCCAATGTTGCTCAAGTTCTTCGAGCGGCTGGGTGCCAGCCATGATGAGGCCTAACGTTGGAGGTAACGTGCAGCCGGAGCTGCGAAGCAGCGGAGGGAACCCAAAGCGTAGCTTTGGGCTGTCACGTTGACCGAAAGGTTAGGTTTTTGGTTAAACAACATCAGGATTGTTTCCGCTAAAAATTCTGACCGAAGGGAAATTGCTTGCCCAGAAAACAAACAGAATATTTCCATTCTCAGATAGCCAGGGTTCGGCCTCACTTGGATCTGCTACGCGCACTGAGAATTGTAATTTGTATTTCTGAATTGCCTTCGCAGTGCGAGAGTCGATTTCAATGAGATGGTTTCTATCGATGTGAAATATCTCGCCGCGTGAACTGGCGAACAATTTCGCTCTCCAGTATGAACGCAGACTGGCGTCAACCACACCAAGGTGCAGCCAATATTTATGCAGCTTTTTTAGTTGGCGATTGCTCAAGTAGGGCATCAGAAAACCTAACGTTGGAAGTAGCTGGCAGCCGGAGCTGCGTAGCAGCGGAGGGAACCCAAAGCGCAGCTTTGGGCAGTCAGGTTGACTGAAAGGTTAGCCCGCTGTGTTAAGAAGTGACTGGTCAAACCACACATCCTCATAGTTTGGTGCTAGTAGTACACGCCAGCCTGGCGGCAATCCTAAATATTTCTGAATATCAGCTGCATACTCGTTCAAATGAGAAACATGTAGTGGCTGGAAGAAATGCGGATCACTGGAAAGTGCCTCGCCACCCCATACATACCATCCACAAGTGCCATGCTCAGCTTGAAGGCGCAATGCATTAAGTGGCAGCAAATCTAAGGTTTCAAGTGCGATGCCAATTTTCTCTTGAGGCAAGGGAAATTCCGCTTCTACATCGAAGCGCTTGCATATCTCAATAGCTGCGGAATGCTGAAGATTCATAAAGGGCTAACGTTGGAGCTAAGCGGACGAACAAAGCGCAGCTTTGGGCGGTCCGCTTGAGCGAAAGGTTAGGCGTGCCGCACTGCTGGAATAGCACCTAACCGGATTAAAAACACAGCGGTTCACTGCATTGAACCAGAACTGCGACGAAACTGCATATAAATTACTACGCCCGCAAGCCAAGTGTCACGAACCGGTGGCAAACGCGTTGAAGCTGATGCGTTGCTGAGACAGCGTTTCCAATTCAGCCACCGGGAAACTGTGCCCACGCCAACCAGAACACTGAAATTTCAACCGCAGCGGAAAGCGCTGCAGCAATACTAATAAGAAAACCGAAGCAAAAACAGAAAATCAGCTGCAGATGAAAAGAGCGAAAAACTTGAAACTGGAATTGCACATCGCCTAACGTTAAGTAGATATCCTATTTGACGTGATCAATCACGTCACAATGATGCCTAACATGACTCTCACATAGGCGAATTCCCCTTGTAGTACCTTGGTATGCACCGTTCCATTGCATGTTAGACATCCTAATGAGTCGGTAAAAAAAGTATCGCCATTTGCCGGGGGCGCTGTGAACATGACATCGTCGCAATCGTAGCGTGTTGGGGTGCTGCCTGTCATAGCCCAAATGGGTGAATCTGCGCCAATCAACTTGTCCTCCGGTTCGCTTCATTGACAATAGCAGACGTTCACGCACGGACCCGTGAAAGTCTGCTACGGCCGATCAGCTGTCTCTGAGACCATCACGACGATCACATCTGATCAGCGGAGTGATCACGAACGCTAGAATAGGCGGTCATGAGTGACCAGATTCCGCCCTAAGCCGGATTTTCTAGCCGCGCTGAGTGTCTTGCGGAGCAACGCTCGGCGCGAGCTGGGTCATCAGCTCGGTCAGCCAGTCTATCCATACCCTAAGCCGTGCGCTGACATGGCGGTTAGGCGAGAACATCAGGTGCATGGGCATGGGCGCGGAGCACCAGGCCTCGAACAGCGGGACCAAGCGCTCCTGCGCTACATGTGCTTCGGCCATATAGTGCGGCAGCCAGAGTACGCCCATGCCAGCCAGGCCTGCGGCCAGATAGGCATTGCCGTCATCCAGGGCGACGGTGTAGCGGCCCTGCACCTCGATGCGCTCTTCTGCCCGCCATAGGGTGATGGGCGCCACCTTGCCAGTGCTGGCACGCAGAAAGCCCACGACACGGTGGTGCGAGTCTTGCAGCTCTGCTGGATGCAACGGTGTGCCCGAGCGCGCCAGATAGCCTGGGGCTGCGTAGGCGCCAAACGGCAGTTCTCCTATGCGGCGGGCAATTAAGGAGGAGTCAGGTAGTTCGCCGCCGCGCAGCACGCAGTCCACATTGTCGGCGATCACATCCACCATTCTGTCGCTGACACCCAGATCCAGCTGGATATCGGGATAGCGGGCATGGAAGTCCGGCAGGGCCGGCACCAGTATCATCAGGGCGAAAGGGCTGGGTACGTCTACCCGCAAACGTCCTTTGGGCGAGGTGACCGCGCGCGATAGGCTGGCGTCGGCCTCTTCCAGATCGGCGAGCAGCCGTACCACATGCTGGTAGTAGGTGGCCCCCTCGCTGGTCAGTTGAACCTTGCGGGTAGTGCGATGGAGTAGCTTGACGCGCAGGCGTGCCTCCAGTTGCTGGATCAGCTGAGTCGCCGTGGTCTTGCTGATATGTAGCGTCTGCGCCGCCTTGGTGAAGCTCCCTGCCTCCACCACGCGGGCGAATGCCTGCAGTGCGTCGAATCGGTCCATGGGCGTCCCTTGGTACTGGGCTGATTGTTTGCGAGGGCCAAACAGTCATTGTGCGTCTTTCGTGTTTATTCGCCTAGGGCGGATTCCTAGAATCGCCTTATCTGTTCGATCAGCGATGCCGGCCATCTCGCCCGGCGCAATCTGACTCGACCCAGCACCAGGAGGTGATGCATGTCTGCACGCGATGTTGTCTTCCCAGCCCAGCGCCAAGCGCTGTATGAGCAAAACCGCTACTCGCCGGCGGTGCGTTCCAACGGTTTTCTGTTTGTGTCGGGGCAGGTCGGCAGCCGGCCCGATGGTAGTCCCGAGCCTGAACTAGCGGCCCAGGTCCGGCTGGCGTTCGACAATCTAAATGCCATCCTGGCGGCAGCGGGCTGCACTTTCGAGGATGTGGTCGACGTGACGGTGTTTATCGTCGATCCCGCCCGGAACTTCGAACCCATCTGGCAGGTGTTCTCGGAGTGCTGGGGTGGGGCGCCGCATCCGACGCTGACCGGCGTAGGCGTGACCTGGCTGTATGGCTACCAGTTTGAGATCAAGGTGATTGCCAGGCTGCCTGAGTCTGCCTCCGACCAGGGCGGTGGGCGCTAGCTTTGGCGATGCCCATTGGGCGCCCGCAAGGGTATCTGGCTGCGGGGAGCGCAGCACCATCGCGGCTATGACCACCCGATGGTAGGCCGATCTGGCGGCGCCCGGGGCAGGCCGGGCGCCGCACGAGGGGCGTTAGCCTAGCGTGCCGTTCAAGGGCTTGCTGTTGGCGGCCTCGACCTGTACCGGACGTGCCTCGGTGCGCTGCAGCCCTTCGGGCCGGGTGGCTTGGGCATTGAGCGAGCGGACATCGCCGGATAGCTCACCGCCTTCCTCTACCAGCATCTTGCCGTAGCGTATGGTGCCGTTGACCCGGCCAGTGGCGTGGACCACCAGTTGCTGGCGCACGGTCAGCTCGCCATCAAAGTGGCCGTGTATCTCGGCGATATCGATACTGACCTTGCCGGAGAAAGCGCCTTTTTCGGCAATGCGCAGCACCCGGCTGTCCATGGTGGCCTCGACCCGGCCCTCTACCACCAGGGTGTCGCAATCGAGAATCTCGGCGCCCTTGAGTTTGACATTGGGGCCAACGCTGAGCTGGCTGGGGCTGTCGCTATCGGTTTTGGCAGAGGGCGTTGTGGTAATGGGCTCGGGTGCTGGCTTGGGCGGGGCAGTACCCAGTTCCAGGCCGGAATAGGCGCTGCCTACGCTGCGCTGGCTGGGGGTGGACGGGCTAGTGGTGCGGTTGTCGCTCTCCTGACCATTGGCGTTGTGACGGGCGAGGGGACTGGTCTTGTTGAACATGGCGTTCCTTGGTGATGGGAGCAGGAATGCACCGAGGCTCGGGCTCCGCGGCGCCAGTGTTGCACCCCGCAGAACGGGGTGAGCGCCTGAGCCATACAAAAGCCGTGCCATCAGGCGCCAGGCCTGTCGTATCAGTGAGATGGCCGTATAGCTGCGGCGATGAGGGGTAGTTGGGCCTGGGATTTGTCGGGTGGTGGCGACGCCGTGGCGGGGTGTGGTAGGTAAGCTCATGAAAAAACAGCGGAAAGCCTTGTCGTGTGGTGGCGACATGGCGGCGCCAGGTGGTGGGCTGGGGCTGCCTTCTTAAGGCGCCGATGATCGAACCGGATGCTGCCGCCCTGGCGAGGTTTGGTGTGTGATGCCTGGGGCTGGCATGATGCGGGCCTGACCGAGGCTGGAGGCAGGTAGGGCATGACATGGCGTGAAAGCCGGCGCGAATACGGCAGGCGCATGAATAGCGCCTTGGACTATATCGATCGTCACCTGGGGGAGCCGCTTGATCTTGAGACGGTGGCTGAGGTGGCGCATTTTTCTCCCTACCACTTCCACCGGCTGTTTGCGGCATGGATGGGCGAGACGCTGGGCGACTACCTTTGGCGTCGCCGCCTGGAGCGAGGCGCCTTGCTGCTGTGCAATGGCGATCAGGCCATCTTGGCGATAGCGCTGTCGATAGGGTTTGGCTCGCCAGAGGCATTTACCCGGGCATTCAAGGCGCGCTTTGGCTGCACGCCGACAAGCTGGCGCAAGGGGGCGGCGGAACGCACGCAGGCCCTGCTGGACGAGATGCAGGCCCGGCGCGCGCAACAGATGCGCAAGCAGGATCAAGTGCAGCGCAAGCTCGATCAGGCTGGCCAGGAGGGGAATGGCGATGATGCGGACTCATTCAAAGCCTGGGAGGCCCATATGCAAGTCCGCATCGTGCAACTATCTGCCTGCAAGATTGCTTATCAACGCTATATCGGCCCTTATGGTCCCGGTGTGAGCCGTTTCTGGGCACAGACCTTTATTCCATGGCTGACGGCTGCGGGGTTGACCGGGCGATCGTGCTACGGCATAGGCCATGATGACCCCAGCATCACTGCGCCGGACAAATGCCGCTACGACGCGGCCGTTGTGGTACCGGACGACTATGTGGCTAGCGGCAGCGCAGTGCTTTCCAGTCTGCCCGGTGGCTGCTATGCCGTGGCCCGGTTCGTGGGCACAGGGGCCGATATCGGCGACGCCTGGCTGACCTTGCTGCGCGACTGGCTGCCCTCCAGCGGCATGCAGTGCGACAACAGACCCTGTTTCGAGCACTATCCTGCCGATGCCCATTTCGACTCGGTGACACAGGTGTTCAACTGCGAGCTGTGTTTGCCGGTACGGCCGGCTTAGTACGGGTAGCAGGCACTGTGGGGCGCTGCTGCTAACAGTGCCTGCTGCAACGGTGCTCAGTTCTGGCGCCGCAGGACGACATGCGTGGCCTTCTCCGACGCGACGAACTCAACGCATTCGTATCCCCTGGCACGCAAGTCCAACCCTGCGAACAGTGCGGCGCCCCCGCCCAGCAGGATAGGTGAGATGGCAATGTGCAACTCATCTATCAGGCCCTCGCGCAGGTACTGCTGGATGGTGTCTGGCCCGCCGCCGATGCGCACGTCCTTGCCGGCGGCGGCGACACGTGCCCGCTCGAGCGCTTCGTGTATGCCGCCTGTGACGAAGTGGAAGGTCGTGCCGCCTTCCATCTCGATGGGGGCGCGAGCATGATGGGTCAGGATGAAGACGGGAACGTGATACGGCGGACTATCTCCCCACCAGCCTTTCCAACTGGTATCTGGCCAAGCGCCCCGGATGGGGCCGAACATATTCCGCCCTAGTATCCAGGCACCCACATTGTGAAAGCCCCGGGCGGCGAAATCATCGTCAACGCCGGTCGTGCCGCCGTCCTTGCCGAATAAGGCACGTTGTATGGTGCAGGTGGGGAATAGCCACTGGTGCAGATCCGCCCCGCCCACACCGAGCGGATTGTCGATGTCTTGATGGGGGCCTGCGCCGTACCCATCAAGCGAGATGGTGAAGCTCTCAACACGAACGCGTGTCATGGTTTTTCTCCCATTGAGTGCCACTCATCATGCCCAGCTGGCGTTGTTAAGTTAGCTTGCCGTACCCATGCACAGCGCTGCTGCGCGTGTGCGCCTAGCCAGAACTTTAGGATAAAGCCTAGCGACTGCTGCCTGGTTCGCTAAGAAGCGGAAAATCAGTATGGGCCGATGCAGGCACCAAAGCACCATCTCGTCTGCAGCTAGGTAGCGGTCACTATTCGTAATCCTGCCCATCTTGGCCTTAAATGAGCAAGGTGATCAGCTGACTGAGGCAGCCTGCATGTACGAGCGATTGAAAGTGCTGGTCGTCGATGACCAGGAAACAATGCGCAAGGTGACGGCGGCGCAATTGGCATCGATTGGCATTGAGAATGCCGAACTCGCCCGCGATGGAGTTGAGGCGCTCAGGTTGCTGCAAGCCAAGCGCTTTGATGTTGTGGTGTCCGACTGGAATATGCCTGCCATGTCCGGCGTCGATCTGCTTCGAGCGATGCGTAACGATGCCAAGCTGGCGAGTATCCCCTTCATCATGATTACCGCAGCAGCAGCGCGTAGCCGTATCGAGGAAGCGGTTGCATTGGGCATCAGTGACCTGTTGGTTAAGCCTTATACGGCGAACCGGTTGCTACAGGGTATCAAGCGAGCGCTTCGGGTTCGGGTGCGCCATGAGGCCGGCACATCGCCTGCAGGGCAGACGCCTGCGGGCAGCACCCTGCCTGCTACGGCAGTGCCCGAGCAAGCTACCGTATTGCTGGTCGACGACACACCGGACAATCTGCACCTGCTCGCGGAGATATTCAAAGGAGCCTATCGTGTCCGTGCTGCCCACCACGGCCAGAAGGCGCTGGATATCTGCTGCTCGGACAACCCACCTGACCTAGTGTTGCTGGATGTGATGATGCCAGGCATGGATGGTTTCGAGGTGGCGCGACAGATGCGTGAGCATCCCAATGCGGAGGGCATACCCATCATCTTTGTCACTGCGCTAACCGATGCAAATTCGAAGCTGAAGGGTATGGAGCTGGGCGCCGTCGATTTCATCAGCAAGCCGCTCGACCCCATACAGCTCAAGTTGCGTGTGGATAACTTCATGCGCTATGTCGAGCTGCGCAAGCAGTTGCAGGCCGACTACGACAATCTGCTGGAAACGGCCCGCCTGCGCGATGACATGGATGCGATGATGCGTCACGACATCAAGGGGCCGCTGGCGGGCGCGATGGCGACGTTGCAATTGCTGCTTGATGATTCCGATACCACGCACCGGCAATCGGAGCAGTTGCGCTTGGCCGAACATGCTGTGCTGCAGGTGATGGACATGATCAACCTGTCCACCGAGTTGCTCAAGATTGAAACCGGTCGCTTTACCCTTAACGCCAAACCCCTGCCTATCGGGGACATGTTGCGTCGGGTGGTCGAGATGGTGAGGATGACTTTCGCCTCCAAGCAACTGGTCATCGCCGTCGATACGGATGTCGATGTAGGCGATGAGGCGCCACAGGTGGCAGGCGATGCCATGCTGATCTACTCGCTGCTGAACAACCTGCTCAAGAATGCCTGCGAGGCCGCCCCCATCGGTAGCCGTGTCACGGCATCACTGATCGCTGGCAACCCTGTTCGGATCAGCATCCGCAACCGGGGTGCTGTACCGCCGGAAATCCGCGAGCGTCTGTTCCAGAAGCATGTTACCTACGGTAAGCCGAGCGGATCCGGGCTAGGCACTTATTCGGCCAAGTTGCTGGCCTGCGCGCAGGGTGGGGATGTGACCTTCGAGGTATCGGACGAGGAGGACACCAGTACTTTTGTGGTGCAACTGCCCGGGAACCCCTGAATTCCAGTCCTATTCGGCAAAGGCTATTGCGTTGAGCAGTTCTAGCGCTTCGTCGAAATCAAACATTTCGACCTTGCCGATCACTGCGCGTAGTTGGGCTGCTGCCGGGCTGTTTGCCACCAAGGTCTCCAGTTCGCTCAGCAGGTCGAGCGCGCTGGTATCGCTATCGGCCAACAGTTGCTTGAGTTGCTCCACGCGTTGATGGACTTGGTCTGGCGGCGCGGTCTGAAGCGCCGTTGTCGCGTCCTTGGCTTGTTCGATCTGCGATATACCACTCAATACCGTGGCCAGCGCCTGTTCTGTGGCCGTGACGAGCGGCGCCAGGCGGGCCTGCTCCCATCCTTGCTTGCAGGCGGTTTCCAGTTCGGCCGCTGCGGCGGCGAGCGCCATTGCGCCGATATTGCCCGCTGTGCCACGTAGTGTGTGGGCTACCCTGGCCGCCGTTGTCTGGTCGTGTGCCAGCAAAGCATCACGCATGGCCTGCGGGAAGCCATGCTGCGAGGCCTGGAACTTGAGTAAGATGCGTTGGTAGAGCGCCGGCTTGCCCATGCTGGTGGCCAGGCCCGCTGCCTGATCGATGCCGGGCAGCGGTGGGAGTGCAGCCGTTAGGCCTAGCTGCTGGGCGACCGGTAATGCCGCTTGCGGCGATGCGGGGCGTATCCACTTTGCCATGGTCGCAAACATGGTTGCCACATGCAGCGGCTTGGGGATGTGGTCGTTCATACCACTGGTGATGGCAAGCTCCCTATCTCCTGCCATGGCATTGGCGGTCATGGCGATGATGGGCAGCTGTGCAAACCGGGGTTGTGCACGGATGGCGCGGGTGGCGGTGTAGCCGTCCATGATGGGCATTTGGCAATCCATCAATACGCCGTCGTAAGCGTCGTCCTTGGCGAGGAGGGCCAGCGCCTCCTGGCCGTTGTTGGCAATGGCGTATCCGATCCCGGCCTGGGTCAGCAGTTCGCTGGCCAGTTCCTGATTCATATCGTTGTCTTCGACCAGCAGGACCCGGGCGCCGGCCAGTCTGGCCATGTCGGTGGTGCTTTGGTCATCGCGCTCTGCTGAACGGGTCTCGACCATCTGGCCTTTCCCCAATGCCTCGCCTATGGCCTCAAGCAGGGTAGACGGCGTCACCGGCTTGGTCAGTACAGAGGATAGTTGCACCTGTTTGCGGTTCGCTTCCTCCTGTGCTTCGTCCCTGCCGAAGGCGGTTACCATGATGACGGAGGGCACCTTGCCGACGGTGTTGGCATGCATCTGCAGCACGGTTTCCAGGCCATCCATGCCGGGCATCTTCCAGTCCATCAGCACGAGGTCGTAGAACAGCCCCTTGCGCCCGGCTTCCGCCAGTTGGTGCAAGGCAGCAGCTCCCCCGTTGGCCACATCGACTTCAAGCCCAAAGCTTCGGGCCATGGTCGAGAGAATCTCGCGTGCGCTGGCATTGTCATCCACCACCAGGATGCGCAGGCCCAGTAGTTCCTCGGCTTTGAACATGCGCCGCGGTGCAATGGTCTGCTGCAGGCCGAACCTGGCGATGAAGTGGAAGGTAGACCCCTTGCCCTGCTCGCTTTCCACCCAGATGCGCCCGTCCATCAGCTCGACCAGGCGTTTGGAAATGGCCAGGCCCAGGCCCGTGCCGCCGTATTTGCGCGTGGTTGAGCTGTCGGCCTGGCTGAATGATTGAAACATGCGGCCGCACTGCTCAGGTGTCATGCCTATGCCGGTATCGCGTACCCAGAAGTGCAGCTCTACCGAATCGGCTGTTGCCGCCAACGGCTGGATGCCAACCACGATTTCGCCGTGCTCGGTAAACTTGGCCGCATTGTTGCCGAGGTTGATCAGTACCTGTCCCAGGCGCAGGGGGTCGCCGATCAGTGCGGTCGGGATGTCTGATGGGGTATCGAATAGCAGCTCGAGGCCTTTGTCTTCGGCCTTGAGGCCTATCATGCTGGCGAAGTTGTCCATGACGTCTTCGAGCCGGAAATCGACATGCTCGATCGTCATCTTGCCGGCTTCTATCTTCGAGAAGTCGAGGATGTCGTTGATGATGCCCAGCAGATTCTCGGCGGATCGGTTGACCTTCTCGATGTAGTTGCGCTGCTTCTTGTCGAGCTCAGTGCGCAAGGCCAGATGGCTCATGCCAATGATGGCATTCATCGGCGTACGGATTTCATGGCTCATGTTTGCCAGGAAATCGCTCTTGGCACGCGTTGCGTTTTCTGCCGCCTCCTTGGCGAGGCGTAGTTCGGTCACATCGAAGAACCAGGCGAGTACACAGGGGCCGCCACCGTATGTAATCTGGGAGAAGGAGCCCGATACCCAGAAGGGCTGACCATCGCGTGTCTTCATGGCCAGTGGCATGTTGATGATGCTCTCGCCCATGGCCATCTTTTCACTGATAAGCCTGAAATCCTCCGGATCCTGGTAGTACACGCTCGGGGCCATGCCTACGATGTTGTCGGGCGACTCATGCAGCATGTCCGCAAGGGCTTTGTTGGCATACACCACGGTATTCGTCGATTGTGCGGCTACCCGCACGGCGATCGGGCTGGTATCCAGCATCATGCGTATCTGTCGTTCGCTGTTGAGGATGGCCTGCTCGGAGGCGCGCTGTTGGGTGATGTCCTGATAGGCGCCATACATGTACTGGATAGTCCCGTCCTCACCACGCACCAGCTTGCCTGCCGCATGCACCCAGACGACCTGGCCATCCAGCGGGCGCTTGTAGGCATAGATGGCATCGTAGCTGTCGTACTTGCCGTCCAGGGCGCCCTGGTAGCGTTCCAGCGTGTTCTGCGCGGCAACCGGATCGGCTTCGAGCAAACGCTCGAACCATTCAGTCTGCAGATGGTAGCGGCCATCGGGCTTGATCGGCTCGCCCAGTATCCGGGCGGCCCTTTCTGACTGGTAGTAGTACTCGGGGTCGCTGTAGTCTACGTGCCAGTATCCGCTGCCAGTCAGTTCCAGCGCGACATCGGATAGGAAGTTGACGCGCCACATGGCTTCCTGCAGGCGCTTGCGTTCCGTGATGTCGCGGATTGAGGCACACACGCACCTACCCCGGTCGCCCAGCGCCGGTAGCGGCGCCAGGCCGATCTCGACGGAGAATGTGCTGCCATCCTTGCGCACGCCTAGCAGGTCATTGGCGCCGCCGCCCATATTGCGCGTCTTGCCTTCGGTCAGGAAGCCCTTGCGCAGCTCCCCGTGGTGCGGTCGAACCGAGGCGGGCACCAGGTGCTCAACCGTCAGGCCGACCATTTCTCCTGGCTGGTAGCCAAACAGGCCATCCAGCTGCGTATTGGCAAGAATGATTCTCCCGTTTTCGTCCACCACCAGCATGCCGTCGGGTGCTGATTCGACGATGCCGCGGAACCAGGCTTCGGTGTCCTTCAAGGCTGCCTGTTGCGCCTCCAGCTCGACAGCCTGTTCCTCCATGCGTGCTGCCTGCTCCTCCATGGCATCGGCTTGCTGCTGGGTTTGTTCCAGTAGCCGTTGTACGGCCAGCGAGCGATCCAGTATTTCCATGCTGATGGCGAGACGAGGCAGCACCTGCTCAAGCAGGGATCTGGCGGTGTTGCTCGGTGAATCGAAGCAGGCCAGCTCCATCGCGCCCGTTAGCTTGTCGCCACTCAGCAGGGGTATCACCATGATGTCACTGGGTACGATCTCCCCGAGCGTGGAGCGGATGCGCCAATCGCCGTCGGCCCCTTGCTGCACTGACCTGGGCAACTTGTCTTTGGCGCATTGCCCTAGCAAACCCATGCCGAGCGCGATTTCGCTGTCCACTGTGCGGTCGCTGCTGATGGCATAGCTGCTGGCCAGTACGAGCGTGGCGCGTGCCTCGTCCCAGCGGTAGATCAGCCCCTGCCCGACATTGAGCAAGGGCGCCAGGTATTTGAAGAAGCGTGACGCCAGCTCGGCTGGTGAGTCGGCCTGCTGCAGGGCTGCCTGTATCGTGGATTCCTGGGATTTGATCCAGCGCTGGGCTTCCAACTGGATGGACTCTGCCTGTAGCGCAGCGATGGCGCGTGCCAGGTCGCCGGTTTCGTTCTGGAAGTCCGTATGCGGAATCGTGAGTTGGAGCTTGCCGGCGGCCAATTGCTCAACCGCATTGCGGACCCGGTTGATAGGTCGCCGGATGGACAGGCTGATGAGCCAGGCGAAGGCCAGGGCCAAGCCGAGGCCGCCCAGCAATAGGGCGTAAGTGAGGGTGTTGTTGGTCGTGGCCGAGCCATGGAAGGCCTGCGTCGTATCGCGGACACCGGATTCCTTCACTGCAACGATCTCATCCAGCAGTTGATCTGCGCTGCGGCCTAGCTGCTTGAAGGCCACGCTCTCGACCAGCGAGACGGCTTCATCGGGCAGGCCCTGCTTGGCGAGGTCTACGGCGTCTGAAGTGGTTCGCAGCATGCGGGCCAGCAATACTTCGAATTGGGTCAGTCGCTCTACGTTCTGTGACTTGAACAGAGTAGGGCGGATAAGCTGTATCGCTTGCTGGATGCGCTGGTGCGCCTCATCCATCTCGTGCAGGGCTTCGTCGCGCTCGCCGTCCGACTCTGCTCCGACGGCGCGATGGGCTGCCAGCACCATGCGGGAGAAATGGATGCGGGCCTCCTGCACCCTGGCTATGCCTATGACGCCCTCTTCATGCAGTTGGTACAGGTCACGATTGAGTTCACGCTGGGTTTCCAGGCTCTGGAGGCCCAGCGCTAGCGACAGGAGCAAGAGCGAGATGAAGCCGACTATCAGCTTGTGGCGGAGCGGTAAGCGCTCCAGCAACTGCAATGGTGAACGCATGGGCACTCCAAATGGCCGGCGGGAAGGTGCGAGATTCAGGGTGTACCCGTGATGTACTGCAGTGCGACTGCCTTTTGTGCCATGTCATGGTCGGAGTCGGCAAACTGGCTGGCGATGACCTGGAAGCGGTCGGCGCACGCCAGGAAGGCATCGCAGATGTCGGGGTCGAAATGGGTGCCCCGGCCCTCCCGGATGATGGCCAAGGCTGCGTCGTGCGACATGCCGTCCTTGTAGACACGGCGGCTGATCAGGGCGTCGTAGACGTCGGCCACTGCCATCAAGCGGGCCGAAATGGGGATGTCGTCACCTGCCTTGCCCTCGGGGTAGCCCGAGCCATCCCATTTCTCTTGGTGACCGTAGGCAATCTCTTTGGCCAGGCATAGGAAATCCACATTCATGCCCAGTTGCTGCTCGGCATGCGCGATGGCATCGCGGCCCAGGGTGGTGTGGGTCTTCATGATCTCGAACTCTTCGGGTGTGAAGCGGCCGGGCTTGAGCAGAATGCGGTCGGGGATGCCGATCTTGCCGATATCGTGCAGGGGCGCTGACTTGAATATCAACTTGATCGTCTCGTCGTCCAGAAAATGGCGGAACCGAGGGTGCTCGCGCAAGTGCTCGGCCAGCACTTTCACGTAGTGCTGGGTACGACGGATATGGTTGCCTGTCTCGTTGTCGCGTGTTTCGGCCAGTGAGGCCATGGCGTGTATGGTGACGTCCTGGATGGCCGTCACTTCCTTGGTGCGCCGCAAGACCTCCTGTTCAAGGTAGTCGTTCTGATCCTTGAGGAAATCGGCTGCTGCCTTGACCTTGAGCTGGGTTTCGACGCGGGCGAGCACGATAGGTGGGCAGATCGGCTTGGTAATGTAGTCTGCGGCGCCCATCTGCAGCCCCAGCGTTTCATCGGCGGTGGAGGCCATGGCGGTGAGGAAGATGATGGGAATATCCCTGGTCCTGGGCTCGGCCTTCAGTACTTGGGCAACCTCATGTCCTGACATCCCGGGCATCATGATGTCGAGCAGGATCAGGTCGGGCAGTGGGTCGGCCTGGGCGATGCGCAATGCCTTTTCGCCATTGTTGGCGGCCTTGATGACGTACCGGTTGTTCTCCTTCAGGAGGTTCGACATCAGCAGGAGGTTGTCCGGTGTGTCGTCGACTATCAGGATGGTCGGTTTGCGGGTGAAGTCGAGCGGGAGCTCCATGATTTCCTCCTGTGCTGGCTGCGGCGTAGGTTAGGTATCGTTACGCTCGCTGGGCTCGATTAACGGTAGACCATCCGGCGACCGTGTGTGGCTGGAAACACAGGTGGATGGTGATGGTCCGCCATGGCCAAAAGCCCTTGGCCTTGCCTACGCCTTTGAGCAGGCGCTGACACCGGTTGCATCGGGTCGATCATGGGCGTGCCGATCGGCGAGCGGGATGCTTGACATTGGTTTCCTTGGAAACTAGTATCTGATTGTTTCCTGGGAAACAATGATATGAGCCTCGTACCTACACCGAATGTCAGCCCCCTCGAAGCGCATCTTGGATTTTGGCTGCGCTATGTTTCCAACCAGGTTTCCGGCCGTTTTGAGCAGCAGCTGGAAGCACGGGGCTACACCGTCACGGAGTGGGTTGCCATGCGGACCTTGTTTGAGCGTGCGCATACCAGCCATGCCGAACTGATCAGTGCGCTGGGGATGACCAAGGGCGCGGCCTCCAAGGTTGTCAGCAAACTTGAGCACAAGGGCATGGCGGTGCGTCAGGCGGCGGAGGGCAGTGCGCGTGAGCAGGTTCTGGCGCTGACTGCAGCGGGTAGGCAATTGCTACCGGTGCTGGCGGCCTTGGCGGACGAAAACGACAGGTTCTTTTTCGGACACCTGGACGAGTCGCAGCGCAGTGAGCTGATGGACTTGATGCAGGGCTTGGTCCGTCATCATCAGCTCAAAGTCGTCCCGATCAAGTAATCAGCAAGGAGAAGCACCATGGATAGCGCTGTTGCAAGTATCGTACGCGATACAGCTGCCGCCTCGAACGAGGGGCGCATGCACTTTGGCCAGGTCGTCGGTGCTTTGCTGGGGGCGGGTATTGAATCCTATAGCGTGGACTATCGCGCTCGCCGTACGACCTACTATGTGCCCACAGGTGAAACACTGACGGTGGATCACCCCGACATGGATGTCACCATAGAGCAGGACTTCTCGGCTGAGGGGATCAAGGCGGCTATTCTTGGTGCCCAGCGTGGGGAGCTGATGTATCCGCAATTCAAGCACCTGTCGCAACTGGCGGGCTGTATAGGCTATACCGTTTGGCTGACAGGCCGGCATGTCAGCTACTTCGGCCGCCGTGGCGAAGTGCACATAGAGCCGTTTCCCAACTGAGCGGGGCGTCCGTTGGAGAGGGCGCTGCCCGGCAGGATCTACTGCCCATCATTGGCCGGACTACCAGGCTGTTCCTGTGCGGCGATCTCTTCCGCCCAGGTATAGCGCCCACGGAGGTGGTGCTGGCCCAGGCTGGCGTGGAAACGCAGGATGCACCAGGCAATGCCCAGCGCGGTGGCGGCGATGGCGATCAGCAGGGTGAGGAGTAGCCAGGTCATGGTGCTTTCAATCGTTGGGTGTGAGGGAATCGGTACATCGGTTGCGGGCACAGGTTTCAGTATGCAGCCCCTACCGCGCGCCTGCTGAGCGCCGCTCGCAAAACCCTTTTGGCCTTGTTGTGCGAGCTTGCCTTACCCCTGCACGGTCATCGCCCGGCGGATGGGTAATAAACCACGCTTCATGGGTATAAAACAACCCGTATTACGCCAGAGATGCACTGTTGCCTTAGCCCGAGCGCCTGGGCTAGTGCGGGCTTTGGCCGGCCTTGGCCGAGGTGGCATGCGCATTGCAGGCGCGTTGCGTTTGACGATCCAATAGCCTGAGTGATGGGGGTGCTACGTGAAGCGCAAAGCCAGTGTTGACCATGGTAAGTCTGGCGGGGATTCCGGCCACAAGAAGCTCAAGCCGCTGACGGCGGTGAATCCCTTCACGTTTACTGGCCAGACGACGAGTGATCTCGGTAAGCCACGGACGCCACCGGTCAAGACGGGCAAGGCGTTTTCCGACGCAATCATCCGGATGCGCAACGGCGACAGCGATGAAAGCGTCCGCACCAAGGTGGCTGTCAATCTGCAGGGAGCGACAGGTAACGCATCGGTACACAAGATCGGTGCCAGTTTCAGCGTCATGACCCATTCCACCACGGAGCTGACCCAGGGCATGATGAACAGCAGTGCGCCGTCGGCCTATCTTTCTACGCCCAAGGCCATCAAGAAGACCAAGGACGCGCAGAAGAACAAGGATGCCGAGAAAAAACGGCAGCAGAAGATCGTGACGAATAGCGTGCTGCCGGTAAATCTCTCGTTGGAGCGGGCTACGCTGGAAAGCCGGGTGATCAAGCAACTGTCGCCCGTGCATGAGGGGGATGCACCCTACGATGCCTCTGCCAAGGTGAGTGCCTTTCCGTCATTGGGGCTGTCTACCAAGGCAACCGCCAAGTCCTCGCCGCTGGGCGGTATTGCGATAGGGTCGTTTTTAGAGGACGTGACGGCTGGCCGCGCGGTGGGCATGGACCATATCGGTTCGGCCATGCGGGCCAAGACCATGGCGGCGAAATGGCAGATGAAGCTGGCTGGCAACGAGGATGCCGGGAAGGGCTTCCAGTCAACAATGCTGTCGCAGTTTCCACAGCTGGGCAAGGGTGGACTGGAGGTCGGCAAGTTAAAGGATACTGGCATCTCGGCTCTGAAGTCTCACTGGAAATCTGGCGGCACCGAGTTCTCCAAGAGCGATCAACTCGGGCATATCAGCAATGCCCATAAGGAGGCCTATGAAGCCGGCTTGGCCACCTTCAGCCATAAGTTTGATCAGATGACTGACCCCAACTTCAAGGGGGGTACCTGGTGGACCAGCAAGAAGGCGAAGATAGACAAGATCATGGCGCACCACAAAAGCGGTGATGAGAAACGCCAGGAGAAGGCGCAGCGCCAATACCAGAAACTGAGCGCGACCTATCTGCAGCGGAAGATGGTCAGGCATGGCATCAAATCGGACTGATGCCGCTGTGTGCAACCCAACTGCCGTGTACCGGACTAGCGAAACCACTGCTGCCTGAGTGCGGCCAGGCCGGCTTCCCATTCGGCGGCCAGTACCGGGTCGCGGCTGGGGTCGCCGCGTTGGCGGAGTGCGGTCTCCAGCGCTGCGCGGGCGGCTTGATAGCCCTGGGCCTGTAGCTGGTGGCGGGCGTCGTCGGCATCCTGGGCGGCCAGTTGGCGAGCCAGGTCGGCGCCCAGATATTGGGTGCGCAGCTGCAGGCGGATGGCATCGCGCTGGGCTGGGTTCAGCCCCAGTTCGGCGGCGGCCAATACCCAATGCAGTTTTTCTGCGGGTGCTTGCTGCGCCACGAGGTGATCGTAATAGCTGCCGTAGTGTTGGCGCTGCAGGGCATCAAGGGCCTGTTGCCGGGCAGCAGGCGGCAGGCTGGCGGCGGGGCCGGTCAGGAAGGACTGGGCTGCTGCCTTGAAGGCGATCTGCGCTTGTTGTTCGCCGTAGAGCAACTGGGTGACCTCTGTGCCTGCGATCTGCTGGCGGGCCGTATTGATGCGGGCCAGCCGCTCGGCCAGGGGCGCTTGGCTGTCTTGCACCAGTTCTGACACGGCGCGATCCAGGGTGGGGTGGGCGGCCAGGGCGCGGCGCAGCAGATGGGCTTCTTGCGGGCTGAGGGCGCCGAGTTCGCCTTCGGGCCAGTTGGGGCAGGCGGGTTTGCAGGCCCGACGGACCTCGGCTTGCAGGTCGAGCAGGCTGCGCTGGCCGGCCAGGACGGCGCGCAAGGCTGCCAGACGCTGGGCGGCTGCGGTCTGCTGGGGCGGGCGTGCCGGTATGGCTGTGGCGGCACTGAACGCAAGCACGGGCGGTGGTGTGGTGATGGCGGTGGGGGCTGCCGTGGTGGCTTGGGCGGCAGGCCAGAGATACCAGAGGCTCAGCGTCAGGGCGGTGACCAGGCTGAGTAGCAGGGTGCGTGGCATGGGGTAGGCGCCTTTGTGTGATGGCGGCTTTGCGAGGGGCTGGGGACCATGGCCTCCTCACCCGGCGTAGAGGATGGGGAGGCCACGGCTTTGCTGGCGGTGCTTAGTAACGGAAGCGCCCGGCGACGGCAAAGTGGTCGGAGAGATCACGTAAGGACCAGACGGCGGGCGTGATGCTGCGGTAGACCGTGACTTCGTTCTCGCTGCGGCTGGGCTGGCGATGGCCGTTGGAGACCAGCACGTAGTCCAGGTATTCGCGCCCTGCACTGGCCAGGCTGTTGACGCTGGCGTCGTAGGTCCAGCCGTAGCCCAGGATGGCCGGCTGGTTGGCGCCGAGCAGGCCCAGCATCTGCTGGTAATCGTCGGCGGTGGCATATCGGTCTACGTTCAGATCGCCGGCGTAGAACAGGGCATCGCTGGCGGGTGGCCGCTGTTGGTCAACGAACTGGCGCAGGGTGCTCAGCTGGGACAGGCGTACGCTGCGTTCGGTTGCGCCGTTCCAGGCCTGGGTGTGGGTGCCGGCTATATGGTAGGCCTTACCCTGCTTGATGATCTCGACCACCATGACACCCTTGTTGGACAGGCAGTCGGTGCCCGAGCACTGGCTGTAGACCATTTGCCGTTCGCCAGCGATAGGCCAGCGGCTGACGATGAAGACCCCGCCATCCTCGTAGACATTGGCTTTATCCACCACCTGGGTCTGGTAGGGGAATTCGGCCCTCAAGGCGGCGCGGAGCTGGTCGCGGCAGCCATTGTCGAAGGCTTCGCTGAAGACGACGGCGTCAAAATTGCGGGTATGGGTGGGGACCTCATTCCAGCGGTCGCAGATTTGCTTGGCGCCGATCACACCCCAGATGTTCCAGCTCAGTATCTTGAACTCATTGCTGGCCGAGGCGGGTTCGAGCGTGGCATCGGGCTGGATGACATAGTGGAAGTCGTCGTAGCCGCCGGTGAACTGGGCACGATAAGACAGGGTGGCTTGCAGGCCGGCGAAGCGGGTGCGGCCGTTGTGCAGCTCGCGGTCAGCGTACCAGGGGTGGCTGAAGTCGGCCGAGCGGGCTGCGGCCCAGATGCTGCTGCCGATGAACTTGCCTTGCAGGCGCTGCTGCAGCACCACGGCATGGGCGCCCTGGCGGACGGTGGTTTCGAAATAGAAGTTCTTGCCATTGCTGATGCCCTGATCGCGGTTCATCCACAATATCTTGCGGGTGCCGTAGGCCGGTATGGTGGTTTCGTACTGGCCCCAGTGGCTACCTTGCTGCAGGGCTTTGTCGCCCGTTTGCACCGTGCTGAGCGTGACCGGCTGGGCGGTATTGTTGCTGAGGTAAACATAGCTTTCGGCACTGGCCAGTGAGGCCAGCAGGGTACAGGCTGCGATACGCAGCCAGGTGGTGATGCGCATGATGCTTTATCTCCTCGAGTTGAGTACTGGTAGGCGATGCGACGTCTGCAGCAGGTCTATTTCTAGAACCGAGATATAAAATAAAACAGTGTTATTTCAGAATGACTAAGCTTGTGTTGCGTTTTTGAGGCGGCGATGCACGGGCGGGTTTACCCGTGCATCGCCGGGGGGGGCTGGCACTGCGGATGACGCAGGCCAGGGGTAGCTTGGCTTGAGGGTGTTAGACGGGCTCGGTGCTATGCAGCAGCCACTGCTGTGCTGCCCCAGTGACCAGCGGCAACAGCCGTTCGCGTACGGTGGCGTGGTACTGGTTGAGCCAGACGCGTTCATCCTCGCGCAGCAGCGATAGCATCAGGCAGCGGGTGTCGATGGGGCATAGCGTCAGGGTTTCGAAGGCCAGGAACTCGCCGAACTCGGTCTCGCCCGCCGGGATGTTGTGCATCAGGTTTTCTATGCGCACGCCCCATAGGCCGGCGCGGTAGATGCCGGGTTCGTTGGAGCTGACCATGCCGGCCAGCATGGCGGTATGGGGTTCGGGGGCGGTATAGGGTGAGATGCTTTGCGGGCCTTCGTGCACATTGAGGAAGTAACCCACGCCGTGACCGGTGCCGTGGCCGTAGTTGATGCCAGCGGCCCAGATGGGGGTACGGGCCAGGGCATCGAGCATGGGGCTGCGGGTACCCACTGGGAAGCGCGCCTGCGATAGTTGGATCACGCCCTTGAGTACCAGGGTGAAGTCCTGCCGCTGCTGGTCGTTGAGCTGGCCTATGGCAATGGTGCGGGTAATGTCGGTGGTGCCGCCCAGGTACTGGCCACCCGAGTCGATCAGCAGCAGGCCGTTGCCTTCGATGACCGCATGGCTTGCGGGCGTGGCGCAGTAGTGGGGCATGGCGCCGTTGCCGTTGAAGCCGGCGATGGTGGCAAAGCTGGCACTGACAAAGCCGGGGCGGCGGGCGCGGGCGGCGGTGAGGTGGGTGTCTATGTCCACCTCGGTCAGCCGCTGGCCTTGTGCCAGTGCTGCTTCCAGCCAGGCGAAGAACTCGCACAGGGCGGCGCCATCGTGGGCCATGGTCAGGCGCAGGTTGGCCACTTCGGCGGGGGATTTGACGGACTTGGCCAGGGTGCTGGGGTTGATGGCTTCGATGCGCTTGACGCCGGCGGGCAGGGTATCGATCAGGCCGACGGTGACGCGGCGCGGGTCGACCAGGATGCTGCTGCCGGATGGCAGGGCGCGCAGGGCGTGGCTTGCCTGGGCGTAGTCGGCCAGGGCGACACCATCGGCAGCCAGCCGTGCAGCCAGCGCGGCATCGACCTTGCCGGGCGCCAGGAACAGGGTGGCTTGGCTGGGGCTGAGCAGGGCATGGGCGACAAACACGGGATTGAAGCTGACGTCGCTGCCACGCAGATTGAACAGCCAGGCTATGTCGTCCAGCGAGGAAATGAAATGCCAGTCGGCGCCCTGCTCGTGCATCTGGGCGCGGACCCATGCCAGCCGCTCGGCACGGCTGAGATCAGCGTGGGGGGCCAGATGCTCGTACACCGGCGCGGCGGGCAGGCCGGGGCGATCCGGCCAGATGCTGGCGAGCAGGTCGATATCGGTACGCAAGGAGATGTCGCTGGCGCAGAGGGCGGTGTTAAGGGTGCGGCGCAGGCCCAGGCCCAGCACTTCGCCAGCCACGGCGACGCTGCTGCCTGCTGGCAGATGCCCGGTCAGCCAGGGGATATAGGCGGTGCTGGCGGCGGTATCGGTTTTCATCAGGGCGATGCCGCTGCCGGCCAGTTCGGCTTCGGCCTGCACCCAGTAGCGGCTATCTACCCACAGGCCAGCAAAGTCGGTGGTGACGATCAGGGTGCCGACCGAACCCTGGAAGCCGCTGAGCCAGCGGCGGCCCTGCCAGCGGGCGGGCAGGTATTCGGACAGGTGAGGATCGGCCGAGGGCACGATACAGGCATGCAGGCCCTGTGCCTGCATGGCTTGACGCAAGGTGGCAATGTGCTGGGTGGCGGTGTGGAGCGGGGCGTTCATCGGGGTCTCGCAAGAATAAAAAGGTGCGGCGGGCCTTGTGGACCCGCCGCAAATCGGCGACCGCGCAGGGAGGGGTCAACCCTGCGTGGTGGGCAAGACGCTACGGAGCGATAGCGGCCTGCCCGTGAGGATGCCGAAACGGGGTGGGCAGCTGAGGCTTAGCTGCCGCTGACGGTTTCCAGCACCGTCCACTTGCCCTTCTGGGCCTTGTAGACGGTGATGTCGCCAAACTTGAGATCGCCACGGGCGTCGTAGGCGATATTGGGCGAGCTGACGCCGGCATGGCGGGTCTTGGCCAGGAAGGGCAGGTAGCGGGCGGGCTCGGTGGAGTTGGCGGCCTTCATGGCTTTGAACATCACCATGGTGGCGTCGTAGGAATAGGGGGCGTAGAAATCGGCGGCGCCGAAGCGTGCCTTGACCCGTGCCACCAGCTCGGCCGCGCCTGGTGTCTTCTCTACCGGTAGGCCAGCCAGCGAGGCGATGACGCCGTCGCCAGCGTCGCCTGTCAGCTTGAGGTAGTTGTCGGTGCGGGTCATTTCGCCGGAAATCAGCTGCGCCTTGATGCCCAGGCGGCGCATCTGCAGGGTCAGCGGGGCGGACTGGGCATCGGCGCCACCGTAGAAGATGGCAGCCGGCTGCTTGGCCTTGATATTGGTGAGGATGCTGGAGAAATCGGTGGCCTTGTCTGTGGTGTATTCGCGCTGTACCACCACGCCACCAGCGGCCTTGGCGGCTTTCTCGAACTGGTCGGCCAGCCCTTGGCCATAGGCGGTGCGGTCATCAATGATGGCGATGGTCTTGAGCCCCAGCTTCTTCACGACGAAGCCGCCCATCACGCTGCCCTGCTGGGTGTCGCTGGTCATGGCGCGGAAGGTGGTCTTGAAGCCCTGGGCGGTGTAGGTGGGGGCGGTCGCCATGGCAATCTGTGGAATGCCGGCGTCGGCGTAGACCTTGGAAGCCGGGATGGAGGTGCCGGAGTTGAAGTGGCCGATGATGCCGCTGACCTTGGCATCGACGAAGCGCTGCGCCACGCTGGTGGCGGACTTGGGGTCGGCCTGGTCGTCTTCGGTCATGAGCTCGAACTTCACCGGCGAGCCACCGATGACGGGAGCTTGCTTGTTGATGTCCTCCAGCGCCAGCACGATGCCGGCCTTCATGTCGGCACCGTAATGGGCTTGCGGGCCGGTGAGCGGGGCAGCGAAGCCCAGTTTGACTGTGGTGGGGCCGGCAGCGGCAACTGATGAGGCGAGCAGGGCGCTGGCCAGGATCAGGGCGCATTGCTTGGGTGCAGGGTGTGGCATGTTGTCCTCTCTTCTTGGTGGTGTTGCTGCGTGGGCAGGCGAGCCGGCCCGCTGGCTTCCTCGGTATCTGCCGCGGTGCTGCCGGGCTTGTCGGGCTGGCCGGGTGAGCCAGCCTCCTTATGGTGGTGACGGGTGACTCAGCCCCCGTCCCGGCGGTACTGGCCGTCCACCATGCGCATCAGGCCCAGTGGATTGGCGGCTTGCAGGGCGGCGGGGAGCAGCGCATCGGGCCAGTTCTGGTAGCAGACGGGGCGGGCGAAGCGCAGCAGGGCGGCTGCACCGACCGAGGTGCTGCGGCTATCGGATGCGGCTGGATAGGGGCCGCCATGCACCATGGCGTGACAGACCTCGACCCCGGTGGGGTAGCCGCCGAACAGCACGCGGCCCGCCTTGCTGGCCAATAGGGCGGGCAGGCCCGGCCAGGCGGCAAGTTCGGTCGGCTCGGCATGGAGTGTGGCGGTCAGCTGTCCATCCAGGCTGTGCAGCACCTGCATCAGTTCGGCCGGGTTGGCACAGCGCACCAGCACGGTGACCGGGCCAAAGACCTCGTGGGTCAAGGCCGGCTGGGCCAGTACGCGGGTGGCATCGGTCTCAAGCAGGGCGGGGCCGGTACGGTGGGGGCCTGGGGTATTGCACAGCAGTTGCACGACGCCTTCCTGGCGGGCACGTGTGGCGAGCGCATCATGAAAGCTGGCGGCGATGGCGGCGCTGAGCATGGGGGCTGCCTGCACCTTGGCCAGTTGCAGGGTGAGGCGATCCCGCAGGCGCTGGTAGCCCTCGCCCTCCACCGCCAGGACCAGGCCGGGACAGGTACAGAACTGGCCGTTGCCCAAGGTGACCGAGGCGGCCAAGCCATCGGCGATGGACTCGGCATGGCGGCTGAGCGACTGGGGCAGGATGACCACCGGATTGCTGCTGCCCATTTCGGCATACACCGGTATGGGGCGTGGTCGGGTGGCGGCGGCATCCATCAGCGCCCGGCCGGCCCGCAGGGAGCCGGTGAAGCCGACAGCCTGTATGCCGGGATGCTTGACCAGGGCCTGGCCGACGCTGATGCCGGCGTCGAACAGCAGTGAGAAGACGCCTTCGGGCAGATCGAGCGCCCGGGCGGCTTCGATGATGGCTAGGCCGACCCGCTCGCTGGTAGCCGGGTGGGCAGGATGGGCCTTGACCACAACCGGGCAGCCAGCGGCCAGGGCCGAGGCGGTATCGCCACCAGCCACCGAGAAGGCCAGCGGGAAGTTGCTGGCGCCAAATACTGCCACCGGCCCCAAGGGCTGCAGCATGGAGCGCAGCTCGGGCCGGGGCTGCGGCAGGCGCTGGGCTTGTGCACTGTCCAGCCGTGCATCGACCCAATTGCCCTGTTCGGCCAGTTGGGCAAACAGCCGTAACTGGCCAGTGGTGCGTGCCAATTCGCCGCGCACCCGTGCCTCGGGTAGGCCGGTCTCCTGCGGCACCAGCTCGGCTAGCGCATCGGCCAGTGCCTCCAGCCGCTCGGCGATGCCGCGCAGGAAGGCGCCATGCAGGGTGCCGCCCAGGGCAGCATAGGCAGGTGCGGCCTGCTGCGCCAAGGCTACTGCCCGATCCAGTTCTGCCGGGTGAGCGGCGTGGAAGTGCTGGGGCAGCAGCTCGCCGGTGGCCGGGTTGCTGGCCTGGAAGCGGCTATTGCCGGGGCTGCCGTGGTCGTAGCCGATCAGCGACAGGCCTTGTAGCAAGGGGGCGCTGCTCATAGGGCGGGGCGCGTGGCAAGCGCGTGCTGGATGACGGCTTCGGCTTCGGCCAGCTCGGCACCTTCCAGGGCCAGGCGCGGGCCGCGGACGCGGTGGTGGCAGACCCCCAGTTTTTCCTGCACCAGTTTGATCAGCTGTACGAACTTGGGCACGGTATCGAGCCGCAGCAAGGGCAGGAACCAGGCGTAGAGGCGAGCGGCTTCTTCGTAGCGGCCTGCGCGGGCCAGTTCGAACAGGCGCACCGATTCGGCTGGCAGGGCATCGACCAGGCCGGCGATCCAGAACTGGGCGCCGGCAGCGACACCTTCCACCAGGACATCATCGACACCCACGCCCAGGGACAGGCGATCACCGGCCAGGGCCTTGATGGCGGTGATGCGGCGGACGTCAGTGGAGGATTCCTTCACTGCCTTGACGTTGTCGAACTCGTTGGCCAGTTCGAGGATCTGCTCGGGCTTGAAGTCGGTCTTGTAGGCGACCGGGTTGTTGTAAATGATGCAGGGCAGGGGCGTGGCCTGGAT
Source organism: Chitinimonas sp. JJ19 (assembly GCF_036961565.1). Taxonomy (NCBI): domain Bacteria; kingdom Pseudomonadati; phylum Pseudomonadota; class Betaproteobacteria; order Neisseriales; family Chitinibacteraceae; genus Chitinimonas; species Chitinimonas sp. JJ19. The sequence continues at coordinate 209,035 of NZ_JBAMDD010000008.1, read as the reverse complement.
AACGGCGGCCAGGTGGGCCTTCATCTCGCGCCAGTCGCTGCTGTAGACATAGGGTGGCAGCACCATCAGGCCCTTTGCGCCGTGGTGGGCAGCGGCCTTGGCCAGCTTGACGGCCTCGTGGGTGGAGAGGGCGGCGATGCCGGGGATGACGGGGATGTCGACGGCGCGGGCACAGGTTTCTATCAGGGCGACCTTTTCGTCGAACTCCAGGGTGGCGCCTTCGCCCAGCGATCCGCAGGGCACGATGCCGCTGCAGCCGTAGCCGGCCAGCCATTGGACGGTCTGGGTCAGGGCTTCGTGGTCTACGCTCAGGTCGGCTGCGAACGGCGTGGTGATGGCAGGCATGACGCCTTCGAAACGGATACTCATGTGGGATTTGCCTTTGCTAGGGTAGGCTCAAGCAGGCTGCCGAGCCGGGTGGGGAGTAAGGGGGGGCGGTCGCCGCTGCCTTGCCAGCCATAGAGGGACTCGCAGGCAGCACCACAGATACGGCCCTGGCAGGCGCCCATGCCGCAGCGGGTCTGCAGCTTGGCTTCGCGCCAGTTGTCGAACTGCTGCAGGCTGGCGTGGCTGACATCTTCGCAGCGGCATACCAGGGTGTCGGCCTGGGCCAGTTGGGTGATGGCGGGTTGCAGGGCGAAGTGCTTGTCCAGCAGTGCGGCGAAAGCCAGTTGCCGTTTGCGCCTTGGGGCCAGTGCCTGGGCCGCGGCGATGGCGCCGGTGGCTGCCAGCCCGGCAATACGGCCTTCCAGCAGGGCCTTATCGACGCCACCGATGCCGGTGGCCTCGCCAGCGGCATAGATACCGGTTTGTGAGGTCTGCATCAGGGCATCGACTTGGGCGGCGCCCTGGTTGATCTGGCAGTGCAGGGCGCGCAGCAGTTCGGTATTGGGTAGCAGGCCATAGCCCACGCCCAGCCAGTCGCACGGCAGGGTGAGGCTGCGGGCGCCCAGTTGCAGCTGCACTCCGTCCAGCCGGGTCTGGCCCAGCGCGGCCAATACATGGCTGGCGTGGTGATAGGGCACGCCGCCCAACTGCCAGGCCAGCGAGGCAGCCTGGGCCAGCTTGGCCGGATAGGCTTTGAGGGCCCAGCCAAAGCGGGCCAGCTGCGACCAGGGTGCCTGCTCGGCAATCAGCAACACCTGGGCACCGGCGGCGCGCAGGGTGGCTGCGCTGGCCAGCAGCAAGGGGCCGGTGCCGGCCAGTACGATGTGTTGGTCGCGTACATCCAGCCCGCCCTTGACCAGGGCCTGCAGGCCGCCTGCGCCAGTAACACCTGGCAGTGTCCAGCCGGGGAAGGGTAGTAGTCGTTCGCGGGCGCCGCTGGCGATGATGAGCTTGCCGTAGCGCAGTACCTGGGCGCGGTGGGGATCTTCCAGCAGCAGCTGGCCGGGGGCGGGTACGGCTGCAACGCGGAAACCGCTGAGCAGGCGTGCCTGGCTATCGGCCAACTGGCGGAAGGTGCTGCTGGCCGAGGCCGGCGCCTGGCTGGGGCCGCCACGCCAGATCTGCCCGCCAGGGCGAGGGTTGTCATCCACCAGGGTAACGTGGGCGCCCTGGGAGCAGGCGGCGACGGCGGCGGCCATGCCGGCGGGGCCGGCGCCGATGATGGCGATGTCGGTATGCAGTTCAGTGCTCACGCTCTACCTCCATGCCTTCGTACACCACCCGCTGGCAGGCACGCTGGTGCGGCTGACCATCGATGGTGACCCGGCATTCGAAGCACACGCCCATGCCGCACAGGGCGGCGCGTGGCTGGCCGCTGACCGAGCAGCGCCCGGGCTGGCCTGCCAGGGCGGCTGCCAGATTGCTGCCCAGTGTGGCAAGGCGGGCCTGACCATCAACAAACAGTTGCACCTTCATGCTGCGACTCCCACCGGATGGTGCTGATCGGCCAGGCTCCAGGGACCGAAGCGGGCGGGGCTGTAGGGGGTGGGGTCCAGGGCTGGTGCCTGGTCGCACAGCAGATCGGCCAGCAGATGGGCACTGGAAAGCGCGGTGGTAATACCCAGGCCCTCGTGGCCGGTGGCCAGCCAGAGCCGGCTGTGGCCCGGCACCTTGCCCAGCAGGGGTAGTTTGTCTGGTGTGGCGGGCCGGAACCCGGCCCAACTGCGCAGGGCTTGCAACTGGCGCAGGCTGGGCAGGTAATCGAGCGCGCGGCTGAGCATGGCTTGCAGCAGCGGCCAGTTGATGGCGGGGTCGGTATCGTGAAACTGGCGGGAGGAGCCTATCAGCAACTGGCCAGTGGCGCGGGGCTGGACATTGAAAGCGATAGAATCGCCATCGCTAGCATGGGCGGAGCGGATATAGCCCAGCTCCACCAGTTGATGGCGGATGCGTTGCGGATAGCGCTCGGTGATGAGCAACTGGCCTTTGCGTGGCTTGAGTGGCAGGCCGGGCAGGAGTGTGGTGCTGGCGTTGCCGGCAGCGATGACGATATGGCGGGCGCGCAGCAGCCTACCATCGGCCAAGCAGGCAATGCCGTCATCGTCCACACTGGTGACCTGGGCCTTGGGCCAGAGCTGCGCCCCCAGGGACTGGGCGTTTTGCAGCAACCAGCGGCTGGCGACCGGGGGGTAGAGCACGGCATCGTCGGGAACCTGCAGGGCGCCAGCTAGGTTGGGCGCCAAGGCGGGTTCCAGCTTGCGCAGGGCGGTGGCGGGCAGCAGGTTGCTGCTGAGACCGTGCTGCTGGTAGCCGGTCTGCTTGCGCTCGGCCTCCTGCATCTCGGCTTCGTCGCGTGCCAGCCAAAGGGTGCCGCAGGCGCGGTATTCGGCGTTGGCCGGCAGCTCGTGGCGGCGGGCCTGCCAGCGTGCTAGCCCGTCACGGCTCAGTGCCAGCTCGGCGGGATTGTCGTCCAGCACCACCAGGTGGCCCATGCCGGCGGCTGAGGTGCCGCCGGCGGGGATGGCGGCTTCGGCAATGGCGACCCGCAGGCCGCGCCGGGCACATTGCTCGGCCAGCGCGCTGCCTATGATGCCGGCGCCGATGATCAGCACGTCGCCGTGCATGACGGGATTCACGCCATGGCCTCGCTACGTATGCCCCAGGCGAATGGGTCTTGCGGATCGATCATCAGGGTGGTGGCGCCGTTGACATAGGCGGTGCCGGTGATGCGGGGGTAGAGCTGGCCGTCGACCAGCTCGTACTGGGCTTCGAACACGCTGCCTATGATGCTTTCCTGCCACCAGATCTGGCCTGCCGCCAGCTTGCCGTCAGCCGCCAGGCAGGCGAGCTTGGCGCTGGTGCCGGTGCCGCAGGGCGAGCGATCGTAGGCGAGGCCGGGGCAGAGTACGAAGCTGCGGGAATCGGCCACGCTGCTGGGGCCGAACAGCTCGATATGGTCGATCTCGCTGCCATCGTCGCCACGTATGCCGACCTGATCCAGCACGCTGCGCAAGTGGGCGCTGCAGTCAGTCAGCTGGGCAATATTGTCGGACTGAACCTGCAGGCCGTGATCGTTGACCAGAAAGAACCAGTTGCCGCCCCAGGCGACATCGCCATGCATGCGGCCATAGCCGGGTACATCGACGGCCACCTGGGCGGCGCTGCGGTAGCTGGCGACATTGCGCAGGCTGACCCGGTTGCCGCGTTGCAGGGTGGCTTCCACCACACCTACCGGGGTTTCGATACGGTGGGTGCCTTCGCCTATGCGGCCCAGATGGGCGAGGGTGACGACCAGGCCTATGGTGCCGTGGCCGCACATGCCTATGGTGCCGACGTTGTTGAAGAAGATGACACCTGCCACGCAACTGGGATCGCGCGGCTCGCACAGCAAGGCGCCTACCACCGGGTCGCTGCCCCGTGGTTCATTGCATATGGCAGAACGGTAGTGATCGAATTCGCTGCCGAAACGGGCGCGCCGTTCAGCCAGGGTGCCGTGGCCCAGGCGTGGGCCGCCGCTGATGACGACGCGGGTCGGCTCGCCGCCGGTGTGGGAGTCGATAATCTGGATTTGCTGCATTTGAGACATGAGGCTTGCCCGTTGATTGGGAATGCCGTCATGCTAGTTTCTAGAGGCCGGTGCGATCTTGTGTGATCAGCGCGTAAAAAGGCCCGTTTTTGGCAAATGCGATAGAGATGGGAATAAATCGGATGGATAGCACGCTCAAGGCCTGGCGCGAGGACTTTGTCGGCCGCCTGGCTCAGCCGCTGTTTGTGGAAGCCTTGTTTGACCGTATGCCGGACATGGTGTTTTCAGTAAAGGATCGTGCCGGACGCTATATCACCATGAGCCAGGCCTGTGCCGAGCGTTGCGGCCTGGCGGGCAAGCATGAGGCCGTGGGGCGAACGGCGCATGAGTTGTTCCCGCCCCATATGGCAGACCGTTATGCCGAGCAGGATGAACAGTTGTTCCGCACCGGCCTGCCCATAGTCGACAACCTGGACCTGACCCTGTTCAACAACCGCGAGCCTGGCTGGTGTCTCAGCAACAAGACGCCCTTGCTTGATGCGCAGGGCAGCATCATCGGCCTGGCCTGTTTGTCACGCGATCTGCTGGAGCCCAGCCGGGCCGGCATTGTGGATGCCCGCATGGCGGAGGCGGTAGACCATATGCTGGCCTGTTATGCGCAGCCGCAGTCGGTGGAGGCGCTGGCCGAGATGGCGGGTATCTCTCTGGCGCAATTTGAGCGGCGTATGAAGAAGATATTCCAGCTCAGCGCCGGGCAGTTCCTGACCAAGCTGCGCATCGATGCGGCCGCCCGCCTGCTGGCACAGAGCCAGGCGGCCATCTCGGATATCGCGCTGGATTGCGGCTTCTGTGACCAGAGCGCGCTATCCAAGCAGTTCCGGCAACTGACGGGCATGACACCGAGGGACTATCGCCTGTGGGTGCGGCGGGGGTAGTCGTACCGCAAGGCGTGGGTGGCGCCTTTGTTGCGATACGAGCTTGCCCGGAAAAAAATGCCCCGTTCGCTGGCAATCTTGGCAATGTAGCGAGGGCGCACTCTTGCCCTGCCTTGCTGGAAAACCTAGGGTTTGGGAAGCACCCCGGACCGCCCATTGCCGGTAAACAGGCTGGGGTCTCGATTGTTGATGGCGTGGCTGTACTGCTTGCGCCAGTGCAGGATGAGCTGCTGCTGGGCTGGCGGGAGGTCGTTCATTGAAGCACCCCAAAAACTGTAGAGGGGAAGTGGATCGGGCTTGTTGTTACAACTGGAGGTGGTATTGATACCTCCCAAGCGCATCAACTCGCCGGTGTAGCATTTAACAGCATGCATATAGCTACCCTGCGCGCAGGGGAGGCCGGCATCACATAGTGCATAAGCCAGCGCAAGGTGGCGCATTTCCGTGGCCTCTATGGTGGATATCCCCTTGGTGCCATCATGCAGCAAATAGGTAAGCTGTTCCGGAGTGACGTTGAAGGCGAACACTTCCAAGCCGGCCTGGTTGCCTTGCCTGATCATATCGGCCAGTTCCAGGTTGATTCTCGCTGTGTCATAGCCCAATGCGCTGGCTCGCGTCAGCAGCGATGCCGGTCCCCCGCGCTTGATGGCTGCTGCTTCTAGGGCCTGGTAAACCTTGGGCCACTCTGCGCTGGATAGCTGCAGGAAGCCACGGCAGCGATCGAGCAGCAAACGGCTGTTAGCCCCATTGCCCGGTATGTTGCCGGGTTTGCTGAAGCTATCGCGCGTATCCGGTGAAAAGAAAATGGCACACATATCCATGGCCATTTTCGCGAACGCAGGGGCATCGGGGCTGGGATCGTCTCGGTACTTGAGGAATTCACTGTAGATGTCCGTCGCGGTGTGGAGGCTATGGACCGGATTGGCCGGCTGGGCGGCTATTGGCGTGCTGCGGTCAAACAAGCCTGGCTGGGGCTGAGCTGGAGTCGCAGGAGGATGAGCTACAGCGGGTGGGGTGGGCAGGGAAGCCGACTGTGCGGAGCGACTGGGGGCAAGCACGGCCAAGGCGAGTAGGAAGACTGCGGTGAGGCCTATCCAGTGGGATTTTTTCATTGTGTGTTCTGAAGGTCACCGGCTAGGTGGCGGCCCCTGATCTTGTTGCAAGCGATAAGGAGCCGCTGCCTAGTCTAGTCAGGTTGCGCCAGTGTTATCTGGCAGCAAACAGGCTGGGGTCGCGGTTGTTGATGGCGTGGTTGAACTGCTTGCGCCAGTGGGTGATGAACTGCTGCTGGGTGGGCGTCAGGTCGCTCATGGAGGAGCCGTAGGCGCTGAACGTCGGTAAGGCATCTGGCCCTGTGGTGCAACTGATGGTGGCCTGGGGGGTGGTTGCCCTTATCGCCTCGATAAACCGGCAGCGTTGAGTGCCTATGGGACTATCCGGCCCGCAGGGTATGCCGGCATCACATACGGCATAACGTAGAGCGGTGAAGAGCATGAGATTAGCCTCGTACGGCTCCATGCCCATGGTCTCTCCATTGAGCAGGTAGGCCAGATGATTGACGGCTGTACCACCAGAGAAGGCTTCCATCCCGACCAGATTGCCTTGCTGCACCATGCTGGCCAGTTCCTGCCGCACCTCTGGGGCGCCAGCGGGCAGTGCACGGGCCCGCAGCGCCAGTGAGGCTGGGCCGGCACGCTTGATAGCGTCTGCTCTCAGTTCATTGGCTACTTTACTCCATTCCGTAGTGGGGATGCTCAGGAAGCCCTGGCAGCGATCGATGATCCGGCGATAACTGGGGCTAAAGGCGCTACTCTCGGAGTCCTTTATTGCTTTCCGGAGTTCGGGCATGGCGAGTGGCTGACACATAGTTAGGGCCTTCAGGGCGAAGGCCGGGCCATCGGGACTGGGATCATTCCGGTACTTTAGGAACTCGCTGTAGACATCGTCGGTGGTCTGCAGGCTATAGCCGGCTGCGCTCGCTGTTGCTGCGGCGCTTGGCTGGGGACGGTCAAATAGACCTGTGCCGGCTTGTGCTAATGCCGCCGAGGGGGTTGGGGCTACAGTCGGCCTGGGCGGGGTATTGGCCGGCTGGGCGGTGCGGTACGCAAACAGGGCCAAGCTTAGGAAGAGCAGGGCAGCAAGGCCTATCCAGAGTGATTTCTTCATTATGATCCTGGCGTGAGCGAGGGGGCGCGGAATAGTGCTCGCTTCCGCGACGTTGTCTTAAGGGAGCTATACAGGCCCACAGCCTCGCAAGGACGAAGGTGTGGGCATTCTGTACGGGCATGGTCCATGCTGCCTAGCGGTGGGCGTTGCTGTGCAATTCCGGCTCAGGTGGCAGGTTTGGACTATTTTATCCAGCCGGGTTCGCTAAACGCATTCCAGGCCATCAAACACCAGCTTTTCCCGGACAGCTGTGCTATCCGGATTCAAGGTGCCGCTGCCACTGGTGCTCGGCACGATGTCCACGGTATAGGTGACCATCTTGTAGCGCGCCCTGCAGATGATTGTGGGGTCGCCCAGTTCGCCATGGGTGGGTTCCTTCGCGCCACGATCAGGTGCGGGGGTGTTTTGAGCGATTGCTGGCAGAATCTCGATAGTTTTTGCGGCACAGGTCGATGCTTGGCAGTTGAGCAGCACCACTGTTGCTTTGGAGCCATCTGTATAGACAATAGTGAAGCGTTGGCCGGCTAGCTTGATCAGGTTAAGGCCGAGCAGTATTTTTTGGCCCAGAGTGAGTTTGGTGAGCGTATAGCGGTGCAGTAGCCAGCCAGAGCCTACATTTACCAATTCTCTATCATATTCGGCACTGCTCAAGGCGTCGGCCATCCCGGCAATGTGGGCATCTGCCATAAAGGTATTGGCATAGATCGTGGTACCCAGGGAGGCAACGATTGCCGCAACATCTGCTTCACCGCGTTCGGCGTGTGCGGTAATACCGGGTGTGAGTAGTAATAAGCCTGCGAAAAGGCAGGGCGTGATTTTTCTGGTCAGTTTCATAAAGTCCTTTGTTTTATCTCTCCCGGCCATCTGGTTTGGCGGGAATGGTATGCGGCAAGTTATGGGTTACGGATTCATCTGAAGGAACTGCATACTTGGCAGCCTGCCCTGGTGAGGGTATGACTGGAAATACAGGGTGCATCTGGCAGATGCTAGATCGAAGCCGTCCTGCCTGATGGCGATACCCAGGCACCATGCGGCCTATTAGGTACAGGTACGATTTCGTTGTATGCCCAAGCCCTAAGTAGGGGGGAGTTCATGCCGCGCATGCAGCATGCAAACCGTAACGGCGCGGCATTATTCCACCAAGCCGTTACCCGGTGAGGGTAAGTGAGTGGGTTGCGCAATGGGGTAGTTGCCTTGGGCGGGGGCAGAACGTGATACACCCGGCTGTGCCGGGTGTGTGAGCTATCGATGATCAATAGGCTGGCTGTTGAGGCTGGGGGCTAGCGATTAGGGATGTCGAAATTCCAGCCCAGGCGTTTGCTCCAGTCTATGGGGTCGTAGCCGTACTGGGTGTTGAAGTCGCCATCGATGGTGACATGCAGGTTGCAACTGGTGAAGGGCGAGCGGCCGCCTTGTGACTGCAGGGTGCGGAGCTTGCGCAGGGATTGATCCAGGCCCTTGATGGGGGGCAGGGATATTTCTTTCCACTGGCCTTGTTCCTGGGTAATGAAGGTGTTGACGCAATCGCTCTGCTGATCGTCGACCCGGTAATTGAGGACGAAGGCATGCCAGTCTTTTCCCTGGGCGTCGATGGCGTCCAGCACCAGATCGGTAATGTCTTGAAAAATCTCGTTTTCCATCAGTGTTTTATCCTCCTGGTTGGTTCAGGAAATAGTGCGTGATCGCGGGTCCACCGTCTACCTGATAGCTTACCACGAAGCGATCTGGCCTCCCGCTAAGGTTGTCGCTATTGAACTCCATGCTGAAATTGCAGCGTACATCTTTGCCAGCTTTGTCGAGCTTGGCCAGTTCCAGTTCCAGTTGCTTGTATGGGCCCTGGTTCAGGTTCTTCATGTTGGGGAATTCAACGTGATTAGGTACGCCATTGGCGGGTACGACATTGAAACCACCACCAGGCATGCCAAGGCCATCCCCGCCGCGGTGGAACCCCACGTCGCCCTTGATGGCACCGTTGATCTTGCCCAGTAAGCGATCTAGCGCTTCTATGCGTCTACCACTCTTCGTGACGTCGACCTTGCCACGCGTGCTGAAGGAACGACCCAGGTGGTCGAATTCGAACTCCAAACCGTCGAAGTGATAGATGGTGCTGGGTTGAAAGGGGCCTTTGGCGAGGCTGACGTATTCATCAAAATCGCGGATGTAGATGTGCTGCGTGGCCGGCGGAGATTCTGGTCTGGCGATCAGTTGTGCTGGTGTGGGGGAGGCATGTTGCTGGTTCAGTGCCTGCAGTATGTCGGCGTTTTTGTGGCTGCCTACCCAGCGGTTGCTGATGCCGGCCGCTCTTAGCGCCAGCCGGGTGCGATTTGCCAGGTTCAGCGCATGCTTTCCCAGCTCATCCTTGTAGTCGATGTCGCCACGGGCGGCCAGTGCCAGGATGGCGGCGCTGCGTGCGGTGCCGGTGAGGCCGGGCTGGTTGGCGTCGACGCTGCGCGCCAGGGCGGCGATGGCGAGATCGCCGGCTTGTTCCTGCTCTTGGATGTAGTCATGGGCCTGGCGTAGTTCATCGTGCTGATGCAGCGTTTGCCAGGCGGCGTCCACGCTAGCCTGGGTGGGGGTGTCGAGTGTGTCGGGCAGTGCCGGACCGGCCGATTGGGCTGGCGGGCGTGGTGGCGGGGCAGGCGGGGTGGGGCGTTGCTGTATCTGTAGCAGTGACTGCTGTACCAGGGGCGCCTGCTTGCGGCTGATCAGCAAGCCATCGGTGTGCGGTTGCGAGCGGATGTGCTTGAGATTCAGGCTGCTCATCAGCGCTTTCAGCTGGGCCTTTTCGCCATGCAGCAGCAGGGTGCCATCCTTGTTCAGGGAGGTCTGCGGGAGCAGGGGTGGGGCCTTGCTGCTGTCACTGGTGTGGAGCTGGGCTGGGCTGGGTGCGGCTTCTGCCGCTGGCAGAGTGACGGGCTCGGCCGTGTTGGGCTGAGCTGCTTGTGGGGCGAGGGATGTGGCGGGCGCCGCCTCGGTTGCGGCGGGAGGCTTGGCGCTTTCCTCCACCTTGGTACGGCGCTGTGTCCCATGGCGGGCGGCGGCGGCAACGTGGCCGGTGTTACCTTCCGCCGTGCTTGTCTGGGCACTGGGTGGGGTGGCTGTGGGTGTTTCCGCCTCGCTTGGGGGCGTTGCACGGGTGCGGGAGAAAGTGGTCTCGGTATTCTCAGTAGGTGCCGCTTGCGTGGTGGCAGTGCGGCTGTGGTCGGGATGCGGGCCGACGTTGGTGCTGGCGGCGTCAGGCGCGTGGCGTTCGGTGGCTGCCTGGCCCTCTTGGTCTGCAGCCGCTGGGCTCGTGATAACGTTGGCCTTGCCTTGTGCTGGGGCATGGACGGCGGTCGCGGCCACGCTGCCTAGCTTGTTGAAGCCACGGCTGGCTGCACCGAGCAGGCCCGCTGTGGCAGCGCCTTCCAGGGCGGCCTTGGCAACGCCTTGCAGCAGTGACTGCTTGGGGTCGATGACCTGTTGGCGGGCGTGATTCTTGGCCAGTTGCTCCGCGCCGCTCTGGACGGCTTCTTCTGCAGACTCCTGTACCAGCTCACGGCTTACCCGGGCTAGCGCCTGTACGGCAGTCTGCTGGCCCAGTAGCTTGTCGCCTTGCCTGGCGAGCGCGGTGGCGCCGAACAGGCCGCTGAGGGCGCCGGTGCTCAGGCCGGTGCGCCATGCCACCTGGGTGGCATAGCTGTCTGCCATGGCAGCGCGCGCTTTGTCGGCGCTGCCCAGGGTTTGCAGCAGCTTTTGGAATTGCGGTGATTGCTCGAGCTGGGACGGGTCGGCCTGCATGATTTCGTCGTAGGCTTCGGCACCGCTCTGCATGGCGGCCAAGCTGCCTTCGGCTACGCTGTTGCCGACGACGGCGGGCAAGGCCTTGGCCAGCTCTGCCCCTTTGGGCAATTGCAGGATGCGCGCAGCTGCCTTGCCCAGGGCGCCTTGGGAGGCGAGTGCGCGCGCGGCCAGGGCTGTGCCGCCTACCCGGGCGGTGAGGGTAATGGGGGCTGCGACGGCGCCACCTAGTGCCATGCCGGGCAGCGATTGCACGCCGGCCAGCCCCAGCTTGTGGAGGCTGAGTTCATCGGACTTCATGGCGTTGTAGCCCATGTCGCTGAGCAGGGCCTCGCCATACTGCATGCCGGTGCGGCCCATCTCCATCATGTCGGCGCCGACTTCGTCGGCCCCGAGCTTGCCGACGAGCCAGCCGGCGCCATGCAGCAAGCCGTTGGAGCCTATGGTCCATGCGCCAGATATATCGCGGGCTGCACCGACCCAGGGGCCTTCCTCCTCCCGCCCTGATGTGTGCCTGGCCGGTGGCGGCAAAGAAAAAGCCGCGTTGGACGCGGCTTTGGGGGGCGGGGGTTGGGTTTGTCTATCGAGCCATGCGGGCATGCGTTTCTCCTCTTCCGTTGTGAGTATGGGTTTGTTCAAGCGTCTGTTATGTATTGCTGACGTGCATTGTTGCTTTGAATTAACTGCATCTTTTCAACCGCTTAAACTCGTGACGCGCGCTATGAGGTGAGCAGGCGCTCAGTCACCACTCAGATACATATCGCCACGCTGGTGGGCGCGTTGTTGTTCCAAGGCGATGCTGGCGTGGCAACTGGCGCGATTGCAGCTGGCTCGCCTATTGGTGGCGCCTGTGCCGAGAAACAGTGGTTGCCAGACTTCGCGCTGGTAGCGATCGGCCTTGGCGGTGGCGCTACCATAGAGCCGTTGCAGGCGGCTGGCTTCGTTGCGGGCGGTGCGGAGGGCTTGATCCAGGGCGGGCATGTTGGCATCCAGTGGCCCCATGCCTTTCATGGCTTGATTGAGGCGTTCGATCTCGGCGTGCTGCAGGCCCAGTTGCTGGCTGGCCAGTCTGGCGATATGGCGTAGCTCTGCCAGGCGGTTGTCGGCTTCCAGTTCGGCTGTGGCTTCGATCAGGCTGCGGGCTATGTGGCTGAGGGCTGACATGGATATCTCCGTCTTGATGAGGGCCTACCTGGGCCTGGCGTGCCAGTTGCACGCCAGGCCTTGCAAGGGCAAGGCACTCGCTGAGGGCGTCGGCCGCTGTAGGGTGCACTTGCCAGAAAACCGGACCGCGCGCCTGGCACGCGTTCTGGTTTGCCGGCAAGGTGTGGCCGGCGGCACGCAGCTCAGGCTGCACGGTGTTTGGCGACCGATGGCGCCTATACGATATGTGCTTAAACTATGTTTAATAAAACGTACAATCGAAACGCGTAAGCACACCCACCTTCCCCACCCGCCTTTGTGTCGGTACGCCTGCCGCTTGAGGTGGCACACCAGACTACGGTGCTGCGGCTACGAGGGGCTTGCTGCACGATGCCATGGTGACATCGATGAACAGATTGTACGCAAAACAGTACGAAATGTCAATGGAAAGTACGTTTGTGTCCGTTTGTTGTTCGTGTTGAGGAGGGCGGGCATGCAGGCAGGCTGCCCGCCGGAGTGGGCTTACCAGCCGACCTGGATGGTGCGCTGGTTCAGGGCTTGAACGGGCCTGGCATTCATCTTGTAATGTTTTTTAAAGTCAGCCAGTTGCTGCCGTGACAGGCTGCCTGGCACCTTTAATATCAGCCAGCGCACGCCTTCGCTACAGGCTGGCGTGGTCAATGACCCTGGCAAGGTGTAATAGCGGGTAATGGCGGGCAGCAGCTTGGCGATATTGATGCGGCTGCCGTCTGTGATGGTCTCTTTGGGCGGTGGAATCTTGTGCCAGAACTGCTTGAGGAAGGCATTTTCCTTGCCGGTATTGAGCAGGACGGCAACGACTGCCAGCTGACCTGCGTCGTTCTTGTGCACAAGGTGGGCAACCAGGTCGTAGCGCTGGCCGTTGACGGTTTCTTCGGCAGGGGTGTGGAAGTGGAATTGCAATAGGCGATATTCGTCCTGGCCCAGCCGTATGCTGCTGCCACTATCGTAGTTGAGCTGGACGGTGTGGCCATTGTTGACGACTTGCGTGCTGCTGTCGTGGTAGTTGAATTCGATATCAGGTAGTAGGGCGTGCTCTACGCGGGTGGTATCGATATTGACGGGCGATTGTTCAAGACCGCTGTTGCAAAGGCCGCCCCAATGCTTGGGGCCGTGCTTGCCGTGGTAGCTCCAGTGGGTTTCTTCTGCAGATGCGCTGGTGCTGGCCAAGATGGCGGCTGCCAGCAGGCAGGGGGTGATCTTCATGATTTCCTCGACTCCTTGAGTGTATGGGCACCGACCAGGGGCGCCAAACTGAGGTATAGCGCATGGTGCGGGTGTCCGGCTGGCGGCGGTGTCGGCACTGGCATTGTGATTGCCGGTGGTGCGATTAAACTCAAGAGGTGGTGGGCTGTGTCTTGGCGGCGTGACCGTGCACTTGCGTGCAGGAAGGATTGATATGTCTACCCTTGAGCGGGCGATTGCCATTGCGGCGACGGCACACCAGGGCCAGGTCGATAAGGCGGGGCAGCCTTATATACTGCACCCCTTGCGTCTGATGCTGGCGGTGACGACGGCGGAGGAGCGCATGGCGGCTGTGCTGCATGATGTGGTTGAGGATACGGCGGTCACACTGGAGGAGCTGGCCTCGGCGGGCTTTCCACAAGCTGTGCTGGACGCGGTGCTGGCCTTGACCAAAACCGAGGGGGAGTCGCGGATTGCGGCGGCGCATAGAGCGGCGGCTAACCCCATTGCGCGGCGGGTAAAGCTGGCCGATGTGGCGGACAATATGGATCTGCGCCGTATCAGCCAGCCTACCGAGGCCGATTATGCCCGGCTCAAGGTCTATGAGCAGGTGCGTGCCATCTTGCTGGCGGGCGAGCCGTCGTGACCTTGTCCCGGGCGGTATCAGCCTATGCTGGTGCTGCCGAGCTCGGCCGCGCATACGGCCTTTACGCATTCGCGCAACCAGCGGTGGGCGGGGTCGGCCTGTAGCCTGGGGTGCCAGATCAGCGAGACAGTGAGTTCAGGCAGGGCAATGGGTAGCGCGAAGCTGTGCATGCCTTCGCGCAGATTGCCGGTATGGCGTTCGGGCACGCTGGCGATCAGGTCGGCATGACGTGCCAGCGCCAAGGCGGCGGAGAATCCGCTGACTATGGTTGCGACCTGGCGTTCCAGCCCCAGTGATGCCAGCGCGGCATCGATAGGGCCTTTGTCGTGCCCTTGCCGCGAGATGGCGATGTGCCTGCCAGCAGCATAAAGGGCGGCAGTCGCATCGGTTTGGCTTAGCGGGTGCCCCTTGCGAACAACTCCGATGAAGCGATCACGGAACAGGGTCTGGACTTTCAGTTCCGGCCCGGTGGCCTCGCCTATCACCCCTGTCTCGAGATCGACGCTGCCGTCGCGCAGTGGCGCATTGTCCTTATTTGTTTTCTGCATGAAGCACAGGCGTACGCCGGGCGCCTCGTCGGCGATGCGGGCCATGAGTGCTGGGCCGAAATTCTCGGCGAACCCGTCGCGCGAGCGCAGGGTGAAGGTGCGTACCAACTGTCTGAGATCGGGTTGCTCAACCGGCCGCAACACGGCTTGCGCATCCTGCACCAGCTGGCTGACGCGCTCGCGCAGTTCGATCGCCCTTGGTGTCGGTACCAGGCCACGCCCGGCGCGAACCAGCAAGGGGTCACCGATGGTTTCGCGCAGTCGTGCCAAGGCACGGCTCATGGCCGAGGGGCTGAGCCGCAGGCGGCGGGCTGCGCGGGCGACGCTGCCTTCTGCCAGCAGGGCATCGAGCGTGGCGAGCAGGTTGAGATCGGGCGTGGACATGGTCTGACGATAGCGCAGAACAGGAGTGAGGTGGCGTCTTATGCATGAATAAAGTGCAAATGCTGCGCCTTCCGCCATGAGTGATGCGAGGCTAGTCTCTGCTTGTGATCGCGGTGTATGGCGAGTGGCAATCGGAGGCGGCTTTCATGTTGAAACCAAGGGTAAAAGCAGGGGATGCTTTAGAGGCGGCTGGGCGCCGGCCGGCCTGGGCGCTGGTTAGCCTGGCGTTGGCGATGTTGCTGTCTTCGTTGGGCACCAGCATTGCCAGCGTGGGCTTGCCGACGTTGGCACAGGCCTACCAGGCTTCATTCCAGGCGGTGCAGTGGGTGGTGCTGGCGTATCTCATCGCCATTACCACCTTGATCGTCAGTGTGGGATGGCTGGGCGATGTTATCGGTCGTCGGCGGCTATTGCTGGTTGGGATAGGCCTGTTCACCACGGCCTCGGCCCTTTGTGGTGCTGCGCCTACGCTTGGGGTGCTGATTGCTGCGCGGGTGGTGCAAGGCTTGGGGGCGGCCATCATGATGGCGCTTGCCCTGGCCCTGGTGGCCGAGGCGGTACCCAAAGATAGGCGCGGTAGTGCCATGGGGCTTTTGGGTTCGATGTCGGCTATTGGGACGGCGCTCGGGCCTTCGCTCGGTGGCTTGCTGATTGCCGAGCTGGGATGGCAGGCGATGTTCTGGTTCAACCTGCCCTTGGGCGGACTGGCCTGGCTGTTGGCGTATCGCTTCCTGCCGGGTGATGGCTTGGCCCCCAAGGCCAATCTGCGTGACTTCGACTTTGGAGGCATGTTGCTGCTGGCGGTGACGCTGGCGGCCTATGCGTTGGCCATGACAGCAGGGCAGGGCGGGCTGGGTTGGCTCAATGGCGGGCTGCTGCTGCTTGCCTTGGTGGCGGGGGGCCTTTTCGTGTGGCTGGAAGCCTGGGTTGCGTCGCCGTTGATACGCCTGGGCATGTTCCGTGACACTGTGCTGAGCACAGGCTTGGCCATCAGTGCCCTGGTGGCCACGGTGATCATGGCGACCTTGGTAGTCGGGCCATTCTATCTGGCCCGCACGCTGGGGCTGGATGCAGTGTTGGTCGGGCTGGTCATGTCGGCCGGGCCAGCGGCGGCGGCGTTGGGCGGGGTGCCTGCCGGTCGCCTGGTGGATCGCTTTGGCGCGCCGCCGCTGACGCTGGTGGGTCTGGCGGGCATGGCAGCGGGCAGTAGCATGCTGTGGCTGCTGCCTCCGGCCTTGGGGGTAGTTGCCTATGTCGTACCGCTGGTGATTATCACGACCAGCTATGCCTTGTTCCAGACTGCCAACAATACGGCGGTGGCGGCGGATGCAAGGCCCGACCAGCGGGGGGTTATCTCGGGCATGCTTAGCCTGTCGCGCAATCTGGGCTTGATTACGGGCGCGTCGTTGATGGGGGCGGTTTTTGCTTTCGGGGCAAGGGCGACCGATATCACGGTGGCTTCCCCTGTAGCGGTAGCAGCCGGTATGCAGATGACGTTCGCGGTTGCGACTGGCTTGATCTGCCTGGCGATAGCCATAGCCTGGGCGGGTCGCAGGAGGCCGCTGCCTGCCACGGCCGATGTCGCCGAGACCGCATCGAGCATGCCTGGTAGTGGTGCCTAGCGCTCTCTGACCATGACTTGGACCGTGACGTCGGGGTGGCTGGCCAGGGTTTCAATCTGTTCGATAAAGCGGAAACCCATGCGTTGGTAGAGCCGGCTGGCGCGCTCGTTGGTGGGTGATACGGAGAGCACAACCCTGCGGTGACCCAACTGGTCGGCATGGTTGATGACAGCCTGGACCAGACTGCTGGCCGCTGTGCTACCGCGTGCTGCAGGGGCTACCCACATGGCGATCAGGTTGTACGCCTGGCTTTGCGGGTGCACCACGCCACCGACGAGGCCAATGGCTTGCGCATGGTCATAAGCCAGGAAGAAGGTGGGGCCAGCCTGTGCGCTGGCGCGGGCTTGCCATTGCTCGTCACTGTCGTTGGCGACCTGGGCGTGGCTGATGCCAAATGCTTTGGGGGCATCCAGCAGCGCGGCCAGACGTAGCGCCTTGAGGGTGGGCCAGTCTGCCAGCGTGGCGGGCCGCACCCGGATAGCTGCGGTCTGCATGGGGGCGCCTAGCGTTTGCGTGCCAGGGTCAGGCCATCGCCCAGGGGCAGCATGGAGAGGTCGATGCGTGTGTCTGAGTGTAGTTTGCGGTTAAGCGCCTGCAGTGCCTGGGTGTCGGGTTCTTGTGATGGCTGCGCGACGGCGCCGCTCCACAGCACGTTGTCGATGGCGATGAGGCCGCCGGGGCGCAGCAGTTGCAGGCAGCGCTCGTAATAGGCGTCGTAGCTGACCTTGTCGGCATCGATAAAGGCAAAGTCGTACTGGCCGGCTTCGCCCGCACTGAGGCGCTGGTCCAGCGTGTCGAGCGCAGGCGCCAGTTGCAGGTCTATCTTGTGGCTGACGCCGGCATCGCGCCAGAATGGCTTGCCGATGCGGGTGTAGTCGTCGCTGATGTCGCAGGCTAGCAGGTAGCCATCGTCGGGTAGTGCGAGCGCGACACTGAGGGCGCTGTAACCGGTGAAGACGCCTATCTCGATGGCGCGCTGTACCCCCAGTAGCTTGACCAGCAGGGCCATGAACTGGCCTTGCTCTGGCGATATCTGCATGCCCGCTGCCTGGTGGCTGCGGGTGGCTTCCCGCAGCCCGAGCTGGGCCGGGTGTTCGCGTAGGCTATGGTCCAGCAGGTATTGGTACAGGGTGTCGTCGAGGTTCAGGCTGCGGTTGCTCATGCGCTTTCCTGTTGCGGTGTCGTTGCCAGTGCCTGGCCGGGAGCAAGGTATAACCCACGGTAGCGGCGAGTTCAAGCGCCTGGTGCTTGTGCTGGGGGCTGCATTGCATCAGCGTGAGGCCCAGCTGGCATTGAGTTGCCGGGTCGTACCGGGCGTGGCTTGCTTGAGCCATTGCTGGGCCTGTGTGTCGTTCAGCAGGTAGGCACGCCAGAATTGCAGGCTGGCCTCCTGTACCAGCTTGCGCTGGGCTGTGGCATCGCCATTGACCTTGCCCCTTTGCTGGCCACCGAGAAAGGCATGGTCGGCGCCATCCAGCACCAGCCGGTATTTGTCGCCTGGTGGGAGGTGGTCAAGCAGCGCGGCTCTATCGGCTGGGGTACGTTCGGCGTGCAGCGGATCCTGGTCGTCGGTGCCGGTAATCAGCAACATGGGGCGTTTCATCTGGCTGTGGCGTTTTTCCCTGTCGTTACGCAAGGACGGGCTGAAGGCCAGGAAGGCGAGCGGGCGTGGATCGGCAAAGCGTAGGCCCACCATGGGATAGCGTTCGCCTGCCAATCCTTGCGTTGTAACGGCGCCGAAGGAATGGCCGCTGGCCCCCAGCCGTAGCAGGTCTACCCGGCTGGCTATGGCATCCTGCCGATGTTCGACCAGGTAGTCGATGACAAAGCTGACATCACGCAAACGTTCCAGTAACTGGTGGGCGGTGGCGGCATGCCGGAGATTGGCCCGGCGGTCTTTGGCGGGCTTGTCTTGCCAAACCGAGGCGTCGCTACCTGGGTGTTGCAGCACCAACACGGTGAAGCCGTGCTCGGCCCAATAACTGACCCATTCGACCGCCGCATCGCGCGAGCCACCCAGCCCATGGGAGAACAGGATGGTGGGCGCGGGCGCCTTACCCTCCGGCAGATAGGCTTTGAGCGGGATACTGCGTTGGCGGACAGGGTCGTACCAACTGGTTTCCAGCTTCTGGACTGCGGCATGCAGTGGGCTGCATACCAGCAGGGCGAGCAGCATCAGGAAGTAGGCAAGCAATGGGGGGCGCATGGCGGCAAGCTCTTGGTGGGAAGTGAGGCCAAGATAGTGCCCGGCATCGGCGCGGGACAAGCAGGTCTGCGGTTTGTTTACCCTTGATACGGAATGTAACAGGGCCGCGATAATTGCAGGCCGTATCCGTCCGCGCCCGTCTCACTTGGTGCGTTGAGCATTGATGGCTTGCAGCAACTGCTGAAACCGGCCTTCGAGATCGGCCCCCAGCAGGGCAATGGCGCCCCGCACCAGACTGTTGATGACGCCAGCCAGTACGCCGAGGATAAAGACTGACAGCGCGCCACCCAGAAACACCACAATGGACTTGGACAGGACGATGTTACCGTTGGGGCTGTGGACGGTGTTGTCGGCAGGACTGAGCGAGGCAAAGTAGCCGATGATGGCGTGCGATGCCGGGTCGCTCCAGAGGGCGTCTATGCCGGTAATCAGCTTGTAGAGCAGCACGGCGGCGGCGCCCAGCAGGGCGAGGGCAATCGCGGTTTTCAGGCTGTTGAGATGTTCCAAGGGGGTTCCTGGAGGGTGGGGGCTGGATTCAGCATAGCTGCTGCGGGATGCATCCAGAAACCTCAATGCGCGGTATGTCGTTGGGCGATGCACAGGCGCTAAGCCGCCTAGGTTGCTGGTGGCATACACCAGGGTGCGGGCTGAGGCCCGCTGCAAGCCATGTTGTCGCTCGGCTGTTAGTATGGTGGGCCTGAGAGCTTACTTGGATGAGTCTGCCGATGTAATTAATGCCTGTTTTGAGATAGCGGTTTTTTACATGCCCTTGCTGTGCAAGGGCGGTGTTGTTGCGTCTCTACAGGACAGGAATATGACTTCATCTTTGACGCCGGCCACGCCGGCTGCTGTATCTACCCATGCCCACCACGCCCTTGGCCACTCAGAGGAATACTTTAGGGCCTATCGGGATTTCTGGTGGAACGCGGACTTTCTGCAGCTGATTGCCAAGCGCTGGCAGTTGCAGCACTACCGCAGCGTATTGGATGTGGGCTGTGGGCAATGCCACTGGAGCCGTTTGCTGCTGCCCTACTTGGCGGAGCAGCCGCAGATTACGGGCCTGGATAGCGATATCAAATGGTCGCAGGGCAACCTGGCACTGCAGCGCCAATTTGCTGAACAAGGGGCTAGCCTGGTGTTCAGCCAGGGTGATGCGGCTTGCCTGCCTTATGCCGACAATAGCTTTGACCTGGTGACTTGCCAGACGGTGTTGATACATCTGCCTGACCCCTTGGCCGCGTTGCGGGAGATGCACCGGGTAGCCAAGCCGGGCGGCAGGGTGATCTGCGCCGAACCGAGCAATCTGGCCAATGCCGGCATGGCCAGTGCACTGGAGGCCGGCATGACGCCGGCAGAGCGCTTGGCGGCATATCGCTACCGCCTGCTGTGCGAGACGGGCAAGCGGCTGGTGGGCGAAGGCTACTCTTCTCTGGGGGATGGCCTGGCTAGCCTGTTCCGGCAGGCGGGTTTTGCCGAGGTTCAGAGTTATCTCTCGGACAAGGCCTCGCCGGTGCTGGCACCCTATGGCGGCAAGGAGGCGCAAGCCGACCTGGCGGAACTGTGCGAGAGCATGTTGCCGGAGCGGGTGGCGCTATGGAATAGCCATGTGGCGCGTTGGGCTACCGTGCTAAGCCGGGAGGACGCTGATTTCGTACAGGCGTATGCAGCCGATGTTGATACGCGCCATGCGCGGTTGCGCGCGCTGCTGGAGACGGGGCGCTATTGGTATGGTGGTGCTGCAGTGATGTATCTGGTGTCTGCCGTGAAAGGACGTTAACCCAAGCCCTATGGCGCTGTTGTGTGAGCTTGATTCGGCCTAACTGCTAGGTAAGGAAGGGTGGGCTCTCCCAGGCCGTTGTTGCGCTGGTGATGGTGCCCGATGGTGGGCGCCTATCGCCAGCGCGTTCCGCTTCTGGTGGCGGTAATCAAGTGATGATTGATCAAAATCATCTAAGAGCCTGTTCAAAGTCTTTTCGCCGCGTCGTTCGCAACCTTGCTGGATGAAGGGCAAGGCGCAAGCCGCGCAGCGGTACGGGTTCCGGTACCGGTACCGTCAGCGGCTTGCAACGCCGCCATTCGCCGGCAAGGCTTCGAACCCGTACGGGAGCCCGAAGGGCTGAACTGGAAAACGGCCATTCACTGCGTTGCGGCGCTTGGCAATAACTTGTTATTGCCTGCGCACCACGCCTTGTGCCTGGCCATTTTCCAGCTCAGCCCAGCGGGCCGGCGCGCGGCGAAAAGACTTTGAACAGGCTCTAACTGATATGAGGTGTGCTAGTGCTGGTGTTAGCAAGACATGCAGAGCCGATGTCGGCTGTGCGAGAAGGGCATTTACCTTTGCTGGCTGATGCAGAGAATGGCCTGACGGTATCGGGCTGGGGCGCCGCCAGGGCTCTGGCCGAGGCGCTGGCTGGGCTGGGCGGGGAGTGCCTGTTGTATGCCAGCCCGATACGCCGCGCGAGTGAGACGGCCACCTGCGTGGCAGAGCGACTGCAGGTGCCGATACGGTATGAGGCCAGCCTGGCGGAGCGTAGCTTTGATGCCCTGCCGCAGCTGACGGGGCACCTGTCGCGGCAACTGCAGGAGGACGGTCTGCTTGACCCTGAGCGCAGTCTGATGGGGGAGGAAAGCGTGGCCCAGCACCGGGTGCGAGTGGCGGGATGGTTCGCGCACTTGCAGCAACAGCTGCTGGCGCGCCCCGACCAGCATGTGATTGTGGTTTGCCATGGCGGCACCATAGAGCATCTGCTGGGTTTGATATTGCATGCACCGGTGGCGGCATTGGCGCGTTATTACCTGCCTTGCGACTGTGCGCATTTCCATCAGCTATCGACCGCCATGCTCGGTGGGGAACTGGCCTTTACGCTGGATGGACTCAATCGGCCCCACCTGCACTTGGGTGGCTGAGGTTAGCTGCAAGTCCCACCATGTGGGCAGCAGGGCCTGTATTTCGGGGCGGCAGTAACGATCGTCGATCAGGTAGACGTAGCCTTGGTCTTGCTGGGTGCGGATTACCCGGCCGGCGGCCTGGACCACTTTTTGCAGACCGGGATAAAGGTAGGCGTATTCGTAGCCGGTGCCGAACAGGGTGCTCATGCGCTGCATGATCTGCTCGTTGACGGGATTGAATTGCGGCAGGCCCAGGGTGGCGACGAAGGCGGCCGATAAGCCGGTCGCCTGGCAGGTCTATGCCCTCGGCAAAGGCGCCGCCCAAGACGGCGAAACCTATGCCTTGTCCGCCGGGGAAAAAATGCACCAGAAAGCCTTGCCGCTCGGTTTCATCCATGCGTCTGGCCTGCTGCCAGATGGGGATGTGCGGGTGGCGGGACTGGAAGGCCTGGCTGACCTGCTGCAGGTAGTCAAAGCTGCTGAAGAACGCCAGGTAGTTGCCTGGATGGCGGTGGTATTGCTGGGCGATCAGCTTGCAGATGGGCTCGAGGGATGCCTGGCGGTGCGGATAGCGGGTGGAGATGTCATTGACCAGGCTTACCTGCAGCTGGCTGGCTTGAAAGGGCGAATCGACGTTGATCCACGCAGCGTCTGGTGGCAAGCCCAGCGTGTCGGCGTAATAGTGCCAGGGGCTGAGCGTGGCGGAGAACAGGGTGGTGCTGTGGGTGCTGGCAAAGCGTGGCTGCAGGAAAGGGGCGGGCAGGATGTTGCGCAGGCAGAGGATGCTGTTGGCTTGCCGTGTATGCGTGCCGCTCAGGGTGCTATCGAATTGCGAGTGCAGGTCGTAAACCTCGGCCAGGTGGGTGAAATGCAGGGCATCGAAATAGAACTGTTGTAGTGTGGGGTCCAGCCCCAATGGCTGCTCGACCAGGTGATCGGTAATGGCGCTGATAGCTTGTTGCAGCGGGTTGAGCAGGGTATCGGGCAGTGTGGGGTGGGCCTGGTAGGGTGTTTGCTGGGCGTCTGTGAAGGTTTTCCAGCTACGGTGCAGACGATCCAGTGTTTTGCGTAGCGCCTTGGGGGCTTGCTTGCGGGCCAGGCGGAATGCTGTTTGATCGAGCGTGGCGCTGTACATCTTGCGCGCACGGTCTACCAGATTATGGGCCTCGTCCACCAGCACGCCCACCTGCCATTGTTGTGCTTGAGTCAGGCCATGGAGCAGGGCGCTGGTATCGAAATAATAGTTGTAGTCACCGACGACGACATCGCTCCAGCGTGCCATCTCTTGGCTCAGGTAGTAGGGGCAGACCTGGTGGGCCAGCGCGATATCGCGCAAATTCACCTGATCTTGCAGCGGCAAGCCAATGGCAGCCGCGCGGGCTGCGGGTAGCCGGTCGTAGAAGCCTTGGGCGAGCGGGCAGGCATCACCGTGGCAGGCTTTGTCTGGGTGTTCGCAGGCTTTGTCGCGCGCGACCAGCTCCAGCGTGCGCAGGGAGCCGCTGGCCATACCTTGTTGCAGCCGTGACAGGCTATCGAGCGCCAGTCGACGGCCGGGTGTTTTCGCCGTCAGGAAGAACAGCTTGTCCAATTGTTGGGCGGGCATGGCCTTGAGCAGGGGAAACAGGGTGGCTACCGTTTTACCCAAGCCGGTCGGGGCTTGGGCCAGCAGATGGCGCCGGGTGCTGGCTGCCTTGTAGACGGCCTCTGCCAGATCGCGCTGGCCTGGCCGGAAATGCGGATGAGGGAAGGCCAACTGCTGCAGTTGCTGGTTGCGTTGCCGCTGGTGCTGCAGTTCCTGCTCGGCCCAGGCGGTAAAGCGGCCGCACAGGGTTTCGAAATACTGTTGCAGGCTGGCGGCGCTGTGGAGTTCTGTCAGCAGTGTCTCTCTCTGGCTGTGGATGTCGTAGTACACCAGCGCCAGTTCCAGTTGCTTGAGTTGGCGCTGCTGGCAGAGCAGGTGTCCATAGACTTTGAGCTGCGCCCAGTGGAGCGCCCGGTGATTGGCGGGCATGCGTGCCAGGTCGCCACGGTGCGTCTTGATTTCCTCCAGCCGATTGTTGCCCGGGTCGTAGCCATCGGCGCGGCCGCGCACCAGCAGGTTCTGGTATTGAACGGACAAGCTGATTTCGGCCTGATAGCCGCTGCCGCGTCGTGCAGTGACAGCCTGGTGGCCGGCAATGCCCTCCTGGGCCGTGGGGGCGGGGGTGAAGCGCAGGTCCAGATCACCTGCCTTGGCGGTGAATTCGCACAAGGCACGTACGGCGATGGTGTAGCTCACGCGGCACCTGCCTCGCTACGCGCTTGCCAGCGGACATAGCACACGATGATTGGGAGCTGGTGGGCCAGGCAGTAGGCCAGCCAGCGCTTCTGGTTGTCTTGCAGCTTGTCGCCTGGGCCCTTGACTTCGATCATGCGGTAGCCTGGGTGGCCTGCCTGAAACTGTATCAGGTCGGGCAGGCCGGTACGGTTGGCTTGGAGGTCGGCAAGCATGCGTTGAAACAATAGCTTGAGGTGCTGTGGCGGAATGGCGGCCAAGGCGTGCTCCAGCAGAGTGGGCGGGAGCCAGGGCCAGTGGATGAAGGGGCACTGCAGGCCGGCTTTTTCCTGGTAGCGCTGCCGCACGGTTTCTCTATAGCTACCGCTATCAAGCTCGGCGAAGCATTGCGCACATATGGCCGCCCGGCGTTGCTGGAAATCCGGTCGATAGAGATCGGCAGGGGCGGCCTGGAAGGGATGAAAGAAAGCGCCGGGCAAGGGGGGCATACAGGGCTGGCCAGAACAGTAGGCCGAACAGGCCATTCAGCAGGGTGTTTTCGACATAGTGAACTGGGGCGTCGATGCGATGGAGATGATCGCGAACGACCAGTTCGACAGTCAGCCCGGACTCGGGGCGTGGTAGCTCCAGCCATTGTTCCGGCACGGGCGAGGCTGGTGTGGGTGCTGGTTTGACCTGGCCCAGCCGGCGGGCCAACCGTGGCAGCATGCGCGTCAGTTGTTGCTGTTCGGCGTCGTTCTCCGGTTGCTGCAAGGCGGCCGTGGCCAAGGCATAGGCTGAGGTGTATTGCTGCTGCCGCTCTAGCAGCCTGACCTGGCGAGCTCGTGCGCCAGGGTGGTTGCTGCGTTGGTATATGGCCAGGGCGGCTGCCGTATCGTCGGTTTCGCATTGCTGTGCCAACTGGTATAGCAATCTGGCGCGGCGACTTTCCAGCCAAGGGTTGTCATAAGGCAGGGAGGGGATGGCGTCCATCAGCTCGGGCAGGGCGGCGCCTTGGCGAAGGCGCTGGCGGCAGTCGTGCAGGTGGAGGTAGTCGTCTATGTCCTGGCGATGCTGAAAGGCGCGCGACTGAGGACTGAACGGGACTTTTTCATACTGGAATACACCCAGGTCGGTGAGGACGAATTCCGACCAATCCTGGTGCAGATTGCCAAAGAACATCAGCCGCAGGCGCTCGCAAAGCGGGGTGATTTGCAGTGCGTAAATAGTATCGCTGGTGGTGGGCTGCCAGGCAGCCAGGGGGCGCGGCTCTGGGTACTGCGGGCTGAGCTCGGCCAGCCAGGCATCCTTGCGTTGACCTGCCGGGCCAGTAGGCAAGATTTGCGCGAGATCGGCCCGGGTCAATAGCTGGAATAGCTGGGGCAGGCTCAGTTCGGGCTGTGCATCCAGCCAGCCGAGGCCGATGAGCGGTGCGGCGGCAGCGCTGATGCAACCAATTTCGGGGTAATGCAACTTGCGGGCAAGGAATAGCGGACCCGTGCGCATGACCAGCCGAACAAGCAGTGCCTGTGAGGGGAAGGGCAGTTGCTGAAAGGCGGCGATGAATGCCTGCTCGGGATCACCCAGCAAGTCGCTATAGCGTTCGGTAATCCAGCCCAGCGCTCTGTGGAAGTTGGTGAGATAGTAGAGCGGGGCAAGCGTGGGGCGCTGCATGGTAGGGGTAGGAAAGAGACCGTAGATAGGCACCAAGCTGTGGTAGTACCATTATGGTGAACGATCGTTCTCTTTGCAATGCCACTGTGACGCTGATTGAACCCACACATGAGCAGGGCGCTTCTTTGGTGGAAGAAGCGCCCTGGTTTCGTTTCTGCTAGTGGGATTACTGCACGAAGCCTGGCATGGCGACCTTGCCATTGAGCATTTCATCGACGCTGTTGCCGTAGCCGACATAGATCTGCGAGCCAAGGAGGTCGTTGTTGACGCCCACGGGGATGGTGGCAATGTGCACCGGAATGCTGGTGTTGGCGACGGCAGTGCCTGCCACGGGAATGGCGGGTGGGGCGTAGAGTTCCCAGTTGCTGCCATTGCGTAGGAAGAGGTTGCTGCCTACCTGAACGCCGATGTAGATATTGACGGTTTTGCCCAGGTCGGCGCTGCCGGGCTGGATGGTGGCGTTGTAGCTGACTTCGGTCGCGTTGGCGGTGCGTGCCAATGAGAAGGTGGGGCCAAAACTGATGGCGTTGTAGGCGGCTGCGACGTCGAGTATGCCGTAGCCCCAGGTGTAGTTGGGGGATTGCGGCAGCAGGGTCTGGGCGTTGTAGACAGGTAGCGTGCCCACGAAGCCGTTGGTTTGGACATGGCCCAGGAGTGCCTGCTTGACTTCAGCCAGCGTCAGGTTGGGTTTTTTCTGCAGCAGCAGGGCGATGGCGCCAGCAACATGGGGTGTAGCCATACTGGTGCCGCTCTTGCCGACATGCTTGCCATCGGGGTCGGTATTGCTTTCCGATGTATCGGTATCGTCTTGTGCCAAGGCCGCAAAGATGGTGGCGCCGGGCGCGGTGATCTCTGGCTTCATGATGGCGGGGCACTTGGCCAGGTTGCTACAGTCGCGGCGTGGACCACGACTGGAGAAGCCAGTGATGTCGCCTACGACATCGTCCGGGACGTTGTAGGTGCTGCCGTCTATGGCTTTCCAGCTGCGCTTGGTGACGTAGGCTGCGACGCCCAGGACATTGGTGGCCGAGGCGGTGTCGGTGATGATCTCGCTGGTGATATTGTCGGTGTGATCGGTAAAGGTGCCGCCGCTGGCGTCCTCACCACCGATGAGGCTGAAGCGGCCGGGAGCGCCGCCGAGCGAGTTGGCTGTGAGGGAGATGCCCCATTTGCCGACGGTAACATCCGATACACTGGGGTTCAGCGTGATGTAGATCTGCCTGTCGTCGTTGCTGGCCAGGGTGTCGGTGGAGGCCACCACAATCTGACCGCAACTGGTTTCCTTGTCGATTGATTGATTGACGGCGATCAGCCCACTGTCGCAATCAAGGCCGCCTGGGCCGGTGACGCGTACGCTGAACGATTGTGTGCCGGGGTACCACATTTCCAGATAGTAGGTCTGGCTGCCGTCAGGGACTTCGTAACCCACGGTGACGGTTTCACCTTGGCTGATATTGCCGCTGGCGCGTATTTTGGCATCGCCTTCGTTGCCGGCTGCACCGACTATCATGAAGCCGGCATCGACTGCGTTGGACAAGGCGCGCTCATAATTGGAGGTGCCATCGCGTGCGCCGAAGTAGCTGCCCAGGCTGAGGTTGACCACAGCGGGTTTGCCGGCTTGGCTGGCTACCTGCTTGATATAGCTGACGGCATCGACCACGGCGTTGCTGGCGGCGACGCCGCTGCCTATGGCGTTGGCCGAAACAATGTCGGCCTCGGGCGCCATGCCCACCATGCGGAAGGCGGCCATGTTGCCGCCGGTTGCCTGGCCATTGCCTGCTGCAATGCTGGCAACATGGGTGCCATGGCCGCCGCTGGACGGTTGCCGGCACATGGTGCTGTTGCCTTGGATGGCCGCGTTGATCATGGCTGCGGTGCAGATGCCGCCATAGGTAAAGCCGCTAGGTGGCGCACCTGACGCACCGCTGGCGCGCATATCCCATAGCTGCAGCAGCCGGGTGCTGCCATCCTGCTTGCGGAAATCCAGGTGGCGGTAGTCGATGCCATCATCCACGATGCCGACAATGACACCCTTGCCAGTAGCGCCGGTCAGGCTGAAGCCCGTGCCGCTGCGTAGGGTATTGGCCTTGGTGGCGGCGACACTGCTGTCGAGCTTGGGGCTGAGCTTGCGCGCCGCTTCGATGAACATGACGCCCGGCAGCTTGGCGACCTGCAGCAATTTATTCCTGGGAATGTCGACCGAGGCAATATCGCCCAGCACGCTGCGCACGGTGACACCGTTGGCGCGCGCGGCATCCAAGCCCTTTCCTTCAAAGCGCAGCAGCGCAGGCACCATATTGGGTTTGCTGCCTGCACTGGCGGGGATGACCTGCGCTTGCAGGGCTGGATTGCGGGCAATGGCTTGCAGGGCACCATCCAGGCGGGCTTGGGCGAATGCACCAGTAGCCAGTGCCAGGCTGATCAGGCTGAGAATACTGCGGGAGGCGGTCATGGGGACTCCGGATAAAGCGGACTGCGATGGATGTTGGATCAAGTGAGATTAGACCAGCGGCGTGGCTGAATCCAACCGGGCGGACAGGTTACTCTCGTGGCTGGAGGTCTTGCAGGTATTTTTCCCTGACCTTGATGGTGACAGGTTCAGCCTGTGCGCTCGTGATGGGGTAGGGCAGTCTGGTACGTGGATTCTGGTCTGTGAGGAAACAGTGTGTGCCTGCACAAGGGCCACAGGATAGACGGTGCGCCTGTGTTTGAGCATCAACCCAGTTGCTTGGCAAAGCAGATGGCCTGGGTATTGCCGAGGTATTTGCCGTAGTTGTCTATGGTCTGGAAGCCGCGAGTGCGATAGAAGTTGACTGCGCGTTCGTTGACCTTGCGGGTCTCCAGCCAGAGTGCCTGGTAGCCCAGGGTACGCGCCCGCGCTTCAAGGTGAGCCAGGATGGCCGAGCCGACACCTTGATGGCCGGGCCGGGAATACATGCGCTTGATTTCGGCAACACCCTCACCGAGGGGGCGGAAGGCGCCGCAACCGACGGCCTGGCCTGTGTTGTTGCGGGCGATCACAAAGGTGGCCTTGGCTGCGCGCACGTCATCCGGGTTGAAGGAGGCTCGCCCGCTATCACCGGTGATGTGGGCGAGTACCGTGGAAAGCTCGTCCATCAATAGCTGGGCATCGGGGGAGCCGGGGTCTTCTGCTTGTATGTGCAGCATGGGCATCGTGGTTGGGAGGATGATAGGTAGGCCTGTGCTCAGCCTGCGCGCCAGAACTTCTTTCCCAGCACCCTGAAGCGCTCCAGGTCTTCGCCGCGTATATCCTGGGCGGCGAACTCGGGATTGGCCGAGCGCAGGCGGATGCCATCAGTGAGGCGATCAACGAACTTGATGAAGAGTTGGTCACCAACCAATACGGCATAGACCTCGCCATCAACAATGCGGGTGTCGGCGATATCGATGACGACGGTGTCGCCGTCGCGTAGCTCGGGTTCCATGGAGCGGCCGCGTACATAGAGTGCCTTGGCATTCTCGGGCTTACGTCCGCGCGCCTTGAAGAAGCTGGCACGGAATACCAAGGGGTCATCCTCGCTATGCTCTACCCAGGCCAGGTTGCCATTGCCGGCGGAGAGGCCCACGTCATAGCTGGGGACCTTGACGTAGCGCTGTTCGTCCAGCTCGGTGAAGTCGTTGTACGCAGCAACGGCTGCGCCTGCGGGTATTTCTCCCGGCCGCATGGGGCCTTTGCCTGAGGAAAGCCAGAGTGCATTGACGTTCAGGAAGGTGGCTGCGCGCGCGCCATAGTCTGCACTGAGGCTGTGTGCACGACCATTGAACCATTGGTTGACCGTTGAGCGCGATACGCCCAGATGGCGTGCGATGTCGGCCTGGGAGACCTTGGCCGCATCGGCGGCGGCTTGCATTCGTTCGGATAGAGTACGCATTGCCGGATTGTCATGCATATTAAGTACGAATGCGCGTCCTTTTTGTTGAATTGTGGTACGTAATGACGTACAATGTATTGGTTGGTAGCGCCCGCTTTGAGGCGATGGTACGCATTGGAATGAGGAGAGAAGGCATGCAATTCAAATCGGCGGCACATCTGTTGGCGTGGGCGTTTGAGACGAGCGAGCGTCCGATATTGCGTAGTGCGCGATGCTATGACGCGGGGTCGGCCGAAGTGCGGGGTGGCGGGCCTGTAGGGATGTCGGCACATGACAAGCATGCTCAGGCAGCAGTTGTGATGGCTTTTCTTTCTAGCTTGCCGGTGGGGCAGAAGTGCGTGGTGTTTGGCTTGTTCAACCCAACCATGCGCGAGAATATGAGTATCGCGGCTGCGGACGGCGTGCCGTGCAAGTATGGTTTTCAGGCGGCGCGCTATGCGGCAAGGATGTGGATGACACCAGTCAGTCAGAAGGGGGCGAGTGCGGGGTCGGAAGTGGAACTGGCTGCCATGGCGGGTTGCTCGGCGGCGACGGCGCATCGCTACAAGCACGCAGTGTGGACTGAGTTGGATAAGCACTACACGGCTGCTCTGGAGGCGGTGGCGCATCGATTTGATGCACTCCTGCGGCCGGACCAGGATGCATCACGCACCGGTTCATAGGTCAGCTTGTGTAGGTGTACAACTGAGGCGACGAAACCGCTTCAAGCGCTTTGTCGAGCTTAGCGAGGTTCCCCGCCGGCGGGCGGGGGGAGGGGTGGGGCTCAATCAAGGTCGGGCCGTTGTTTGAGTTGCCGCCATGCTTAGCACCCGGGTTTCCCGGGTGCCCGCGCTCGAGGTTTCTCTGCGCTAGCATGTGGTTACACAGCAGGCCCGTCATCCCATTTATCGGCTATGCGCTTGAGATCGCCGGCGTGCTCCAGCTGGCGTAGCGCTGCCTTGATCCGATCAACGACTGCCTGTGGTACATGCCGGGCAAACGTCAGATAAAAGGCCTGACGATCCATGACGGTGGGCAGTATGCGCACCTTTCCTTCCAGCCCCAGCTTACGTATATCGCCCTTGATGCCAGGCAGGCGGTGGTAAAAGAAACGCCCGCGGCCAGCCAGCAATTTTTGCAGGTTGGTGGGGGTGTCTTTGGCATTGGAGTCTATCTGTAAGCCACCCAGGGCGTGCAGGCGGTTGACAGGGCCGAAGCCATGGGTAGTGAGTATGATGCCGCGATCACCTAGCTTACGCACGTCGTCCCATTGCTGGATGGACACGGTATCGTCGGCACGGGCTACCAGGTGGTAGCGCACCTGGAACAAGGCGGGTTCGATATAGACAAAGCGGGCCTCTCGCTCAGGTGTTCTGGATAGGCCACATTCGACGTCTATCGAGCCGGCTGCCATCAAGGCTTCAATGCGTGCAGCGGGCTGTAGCTCCTGGTCGCCGCTAAAACGGATAGTGGGTTCCAGTCGTTCTATTGCCCTGAGTATATCAATGCAGATTCCGCCTATGCTGCCATCGGGTAGGGTGAGGTACTTGGGCTCGGTGCCACTTTGGGATGGGACCTTGAGTACGCTGCTTTCAGCCGCAAAGGTGTGGCTACAGGCGAGGCTGAGCAGGCACAGGGCAGCCATGTAGCTGCGCCATGGGGACTGCATGCACAAGGCAGGGTGCCAGGGGGCTTTCATCAGACCAGTGTAGCTGGGCCCTGGCGCTTTGCTGGGGATGCGCGGAAAGCGGGCTGCGGCGGTGGTGAGCCAGACCAAAATCGTACCGGATTATGATGCAGTGAGGAGGGCTGTCGCGGTAAGTGGTTGTTACGTATGGGTGCAGTTATTGCACGCGACGGAAATACCTTGAACAGCTTACTCGGGACTTGCGTTGCCGCATGAAGTGTGAGATCATTGTTCTGTTACTTTCAATAAGTGCGACAAAAACCCGGCCTTGCGCCGGGTTTTTTCGTTTCTGCGCCCAATCCGGTTGATGCCAGCCGGATTGGGCGTTTGCGTTTCTGGAGGGTGATGAGGGATGGATCAACGAACATACGATGTGGGGCTGGAGGCGATCAAGGCGGCACCGCCGGTGTCGGTTGGTGCGATGACATTGGCAGGCTTGCAGCTGTCTGACTTGGTGTTGTTGGTGACTTTGCTTTACACGGTGATGCAGTTGCTGGTGCTGTGGCGTGACAAGTTTGGTGGCGGTAATTGCTTGCGCCGGATAGGCCGTTGGCTGCGGAGGCGGATATGAGCTTGCGGGGGCGTTTGATTGCTGCGGGAGCGGCCGGGAGCTTGCTGCTGGCCGCCTTGCTGATTGCCCCGCATGAGGGGGAGGTACGTCAGGCTTATCTGGACCCGGTTGAGGTGCCTACCGCCTGTTTTGGGCAAACAGGTGCTGCCGTACGGATGGGCAGGACGTATAGCGCTGAAGAATGTGCCGGCATGCTGGTGGCGGGAACACGTGTTGCCATGGCGGATGTGGCGCGCTGCATACCGGTGGCGTTGCCGGTGGGGATGCAGGCGGCGCTGACTTCGTTTGCCTTCAATGTGGGCGGGCGCCAGCTTTGTCGATCTACGTTGGCACGCAAGGCGAAGGCGGGGGATTTGATGGGGGCCTGTGCGGAGCTGAGCCGTTGGACTTATGCGGGTGGTCGGCAGTGGCCAGGGTTAGTCAGGCGCAGGGCGCATGAGCGGGCGGTATGCGAGGGGAGGGCTGTGCTGTGATGAATCAGGCCTGGGCATATTTGAAGGTAGGGGGCGTGCTGGTGCTGCTGACGGCCCTGGTGGGGGTAGGTCTACTGATCGGTTATTGGCTGTTTGGTGAGGCTGAGCGGCGCGAGGCGATGACGCCTGCGCCGGCTGTGCGCCAGGCTGACGGTGCGCTGGTAGTGGAGAGACGGCCCATGGCCAAGGCAGGCAAGCCTGTGCATGCCTTGCCTGCGGAGAGTGTGGAGGAGCGCCGTATACAGCTGCATGTGCAGCCGCAGACCCAACCGACGGAATCGGCGTTTGCGTTGGATTGCCTGTGTGACCCGGTACAGGTTGATGTGAGCCTGGTGCGGGATGCGGAAGGGGGGCAGCGCGTGGTGGCGAGTTCACCCGATGGCGAGGTGCTCACTGGCTTGGATATGCCGCTGACGCCGATGCGCTTGTCGGCGCCACCCAATACCTGGGCTGCGGGCCTGAGCTGGTCACCACGACAGCGTGTGGCGGGTATCTGGCTGGAGCGGGATATAGGCCGCTTACGCCTGGGGGGGGAGCTGCTGGCGCAGGATTCGCGACTGGACCCACGCCTGCGGGCGGGGTGGACATGGTGAGCTCCCAACAACTGTCGCTCAGGCGACAACGGTTTGTGGACGAGTATCTGGTGGATTTGAATGGTGCGGCGGCGTATCTACGTGCTGGTTTTGCCGCGAGCAATGGGGCTACGGCGGCTAACGGGGCACGTCGTTTGCTGAAGGTCGCTGCGGTGGCGGAGGCGGTAGCGGAGCGTATGGCGGCCCGCCAGCAGCGTACGGAGATCAGCCAGGACAGGGTGTTGAACGAATATGCGCGCATTGCATTTTTTGATCCGAGGCGTTTGTTTCATCCCGATGGGCGCTTGAAAACCGTGCTGGAACTGGATGCGGATTCGGCGGCGGTGCTGACGGCCATGGATGTGGCAGAGCTGGCTGCGGGTGAGGGGGCGACGATCAGGAAGGTCAAGCTGCTGGATAAGAAGGCTGCACTGGATAGCCTCGCTCGCCATCTGGGCTTGTTCAACGACAAGCAGACGGTGAAACATGAACTGGAAGAGCTGACGGATGCTGAACTCGATGCAAGGATTGCCATGCTCAGCAGCGACGGATAAGCGGCGCCAGTTGCTGCGCTTGCTGGACGAAAGGGGGCGGCGGTTGCGGGAGAACCGCCTGCGGGTGTACCGGCCTTATCAGAAGCAGCAGCAATTTCATGCTGCCGGTGGCGTGTATCGGGAGCGTTTGCTGCGCGCTGGCAACCAGAATGGCAAGACGTTCTGCTGTGGCGCTGAGCTGGCTTTCCATTTGACGGGCATGTATCCGGATTGGTGGCAGGGGCGGCGCTGGGACAGGCCTATCCTGGCATGGGCTGCGTCCGAAACGGGGGAGTCGACTCGTGACAACCATACTGCCAGTGAAGCGCGTTACCTCACGAACTATAAGTCGGCTGACGCAGCCAGATATCGAATCCTTGCGGAAGCTCGTCAACGAGCGAAGCCAACAGGTAAAAGCCCTGTTAACGAGCCACGCAACGCGCCACCGCAAGGTGGCGTTGCTGTTTCGAAGGGGGGCATATTGCCGTCAAATGGGGCTAGATTTGGTAATGAGGGTGGAAATAGCCTAGCTCAGAAAACCGGACCAAGTCGGGAGGCACAGCGTAGCCTGCGGAATTCGGCCGCCGCCCTCACTGGGTCGCCTCCCGTAGATGCTAGCAGTCTAGAACACCACTATCAGTCGCAGGCTGCCTCCCCCATCACCTTCCCCGGTGCCCGTACCGGGAATGCATTGGCGACGCACTGGATTGATTGTCGTGAGGCGAGAATTCTGCGCAATGCGAATAGGGCTGCCTATCCGAACAGACAAGTACCACGCGGCGTCATGATAGACCTTGCAGGCCTGTCCTCCGCTCTCCCTAATGCGCGTTATGCTGCCATGCAGTCGCTAGTGGAAAGCATGCAGCGTGCCGCGGCTTGGGGGGGGTACTCATCAGGGACTAGTACTGAACCTTGGGATGGGAGTGTCTCGATCACACCAATTTCTGCTGTTGAGCAACAGCAGGTAGATAGGGTGGCTGAAAGCTTTATTGCTGCTGCTGAGTTGACCAATGCCAGTATCATTCAAGATGGATTAGTTGGGCGTGCCAATGCCTTCAAGGATTTGCGTAAGCAAATGCGCAGCCTGAGCCAGAATCAACAAGCACAACTGGTGGTTCAGCTTACCGACCAGATTGCGGCGGCGGAGGCGATGCGTGGCTGGTATGGCAACATCGGTTGGAAAGCTGACCAAGCTAAGTTTGAGGACTCTGTGCTGGTAACTGGGCCGGAAGAGATTCTCCCCGTGGCAACTGGTCCTGGTGCACGGTAGGTGGAAGTACGACGAAGGACATGGCATCATTACCGAAAGTTGCTACCGCGGGTGTTGCGTCGGTTTTCGGGATTGGTTTGTCTGTACTGCGCAGGCAGGCTGCGACCGGAGTCCTGAGAATTGGGCAGATTAACGTTCCAAACAGTGCGACTCGGATCATGGAGCGCACTGTTATCACTACCGCTGGTTTAGACGAGCAAGTTGGGCACATCACTCAGATGGTGCCTGGTCTTGACGTGGCGCAGGCTAAGGCACTGTTGCAAAGTGCTTTTAATCCTAATAAACCTGTGGAGGTTGTTATCGGAGGAAGCCGAGTGCGTTCTTTCTTCGGGGAAGGGGCTTTCCGTCCTGATAGCGATCTTGATATCGGCTTTGCGGCCAAAATGAAAAATCATCAGATAGACAACATTCTTGATGCTTTCGATTCTGCTGGTGCGTTGAAGTCCGAAAGAGGTATCAGGATATTCTCTGGTAATAATCCGCCCAGTGGACCAATAGTTAGTCCGCAGGAATTTTTCCAGCGCTCAGGTATTCGTGGGCCATTCCCACCGGAGCGGGCGGGCCAACCATTCGGGCCTTCCGGCTATATTTCTGTCCACCCAAATGGAACGATTACCATCGTTCCTCCCGGTATAAACTAAGGGCTAAGAAATGAGAATCTGTAAGATTGACAATGAAGTGATTGATTGCTCATTGGTTGGCGTGGATGCTCATGGGTTTGGGCGTCCGTTGGCTGGTGAGTATGCAATCCCGTACTCATTGAGAATCAGCGTGGAAGAAGTGGCAACCTATTTTGGAGGATACTATCAGGAGTTTGTTGACAGAGAATCTGAAGATGAAGGTTATTTGGAAGAGTTAGAGGGATGGGCTTTGCTTATAAAAGAAACAGGCTATCTAAGCCTTGAGAAAATGCTGGTCGAGCAAACTGAATTAATATCCAAGCTGCTTCTTAATGAATTGCCGGCGGAGTTTATGGGCTATATGTTTCTAGATGAAATCCCGGCTTTGTCGAAAAAGTACATATTGCAAACCCTAGTTGCCCTAGAGGTGACAGGTGGTGCAGTCCTTTGCACGGGAATGGCATTTATTAATCCCGAATTTCCACGGTAGCTGTGACCTGCCCTAACGGGCATTTCTGGACAGTCTTCAACTACAGATAAATGTATTGGTAAAATCAGCCTTGCTGGTGCGGGGCTAATTTATGTTATCCAAACAAAGTGTTTAGGTATGCGGATGGGATTGCATTTGAACCAGACATCGCAACGCATGTTACAAGATTGGA
Source organism: Chitinimonas sp. JJ19 (assembly GCF_036961565.1). Lineage (NCBI taxonomy): Bacteria > Pseudomonadati > Pseudomonadota > Betaproteobacteria > Neisseriales > Chitinibacteraceae > Chitinimonas > Chitinimonas sp. JJ19. The sequence goes on along the minus strand of NZ_JBAMDD010000008.1, from coordinate 173,391 downwards.
TGGCTTTTCTCAGAGCAAAGGCATTGGTGGTGCGCACAATTTGGGCGCATTTATGGATGCTGCAACGAAGCATAATGTCAATCCGGTATAAAGTCTCGAACCTTTCGTTCACAACCTTACCGGCTGAAGGACAAGGTGCAAGGCGCGAAGCGTTAGGGCCCAGATGTCTAGCAGGTCACTTTACATCTGTATTGCGCTGGATCAAAGTCTGGATGCTGATCACTCCGATATATGCGATTGTGTGAACCTCATGACACCCAACGCCGACAAAATCCGATCCTTCCGGTCGCAGATTCCTGAGTTCGCCTGCAAGCCCAGCTGCCATGATTGCTGTGGCCCCGTATTGGTCTCGACCGAGGAGATGGCCCGTCTTCCCCGCAAGAGCCGGCAGGCCCGTGAGGCTGCGCTGGAGGATTTGCGCTGTCCGCACCTGGGTGAAAACGGCTGTACTGTCTATCACGAACGGCCCCTGGTCTGTCGCTTGTTTGGCACTACACCTAGATTGGCCTGCCCGAATGGCTGCAAACCTGCAGCGCCGATAGACCCGGCGGTGGCGCAGGAGATTTTCCTGTTCTTCAAGGAAACGCGGCACGTGCTGGTATGAATGGGTGAAGCCCTGCGGCTGCTCACCCAGGCCAACGATGCCCAGCACCCCGACGGTACCTACTACCTCGGCATGCTGTACGAGTCGGGCCTGGGCGTAGCTCAGGATCTTGCCGCCGCCAAGGCGTTGTACCAGCAGGCCGCCCGGCTTGGCAGCGATGAAGGTCGCTTGGGAGTTCGCCGCATCAATCTGGCGCTCAAGGCCGCCGATCAAGGCCGCCGATCCGGGCTAAGCCTTGTCTGCCCCAGGCTTGCCATCCCCCGCTACATATGGATACTTACGCATCCCGTTGTTGATATCACAAGGAAGACCATGAAACCGCTTGTCTCCCGCATGGAGTCTTTCATCTTCGCCAGCCGCTGGTTGCAGGCGCCGCTTTATCTGGGCCTGATCGTGGCGCAGGGCGTTTATGTCTACAAGTTCGTCCGTGAACTGATCCATCTGGTGGCCGATGCGCCCACCATGACCGAAACCCAGATCATGCTGATCGTGCTGGGCCTGATCGATGTGGTGATGATCGCCAACCTGCTGATCATGGTGGTGATCGGTGGCTACGAGACTTTTGTATCCAAGATTGATGGTCTCGTGTCGCATGAAGACCGGCCCGAGTGGCTGTCCCATGTAAACGCCGGGGTGCTCAAGACCAAGCTGGCACTGGCATTGATCAGTATCTCGTCGATACACCTGCTCAAGACCTTTATCAGTGCTTCTGATATGGGTGCGCCGACCAGCACGGTCTCGGAGCAGGGGGTGATGTGGCAGGTCATCATACACTGCACCTTCCTGCTATCTGCGCTGGTGATGGCCTGGACCGACAAGCTGATGCAGGGTAAGCACTGACGATGCAACATCGCTCGCAGTTGTGTTGACGGCGCGGCAAGGTAGACAAAGTACAGGGGGCATTGCCCCCTGTTTTCTTGTACTGCGACTGTGCCTAGTCTGCCGGCTTACTGTATCCGGAAGCCCTGTGCACCGCCTGTGGGGTACTTGAAGTAGATCAAGCCATCAGGGCCATTCCACCAGGGGTCGTTCCGGTGCTCGGGTGGGATGCCGCCTATGGGGCTAAGTACCTCGTAGGAGGGAATCAGCAGATAGCTGGTGCCCGCCAGTTTGGCGGTGACGGTGCCGTTGAGGTTGTCGATCAGGGTCATCGCTGGGTCGAGATCCTTGAAGGTGACGGCCAGTTGCGACAGGTTGAAAAAGTGTGGGAATAGCAGCTGGTCGGCACCGGGTGTACGGAAGATCAGTACGCCGTCGGGCAACTGATCCAGCCCTACCGAGGTGCTGCCGTTGGGCGTTGTGACCAGGTTGGGTTTCATCAGTACGGTGCGGCCGCCGTTGTTGACTTCCAGCGAGGCGTCCTCGGTCAGCACGACGGTGCCGTTGTAGGCTGTCTGTATGGCCTGGGAGAACTGGCTCAGGTTGCTGATGGTGCGGCTTACCTTGACGTAAACACCGTTGCGGCTGACCTCGAAATGCCCATCATCGGCCAGGGTGATGCCATCGGGGCGGCTGGGGTCGACTAGCACATCGCCATAGGGCATGACATGGAGCGGGGCATTGTCCAGTATCAGGGGGAGTTGGCCGAAGCCGCCCTGTATGTTCTGGCTCATGGTGGTGCGCGAGCCAATGAAGTCGAACAGTGCCACCATCAGGTTCTTGTTCGGGTCGGCCCGTTCTGAAGGTTGCCCCAGATAGGGCACCTTGCCGCGCGAGGTGGTGTTGACGGGTAGCGACAGTGCCATGGCATCCCCCACGATGCCGGTCTGGGTTCCGGTGAGGGAGCCGATGCGGAGGTTGGTGAACTGGCCCAGCACATTCATGGTAGCCACTTCGTTTTTGTACACTGTGCTGGCGACATCGGAGGTGGCGATGGTGGATGCGCCAGAGGCGAGCCTTGTCGTCATGCGCCCGCTGCTGACTGCCAGGAGGGCCGTACCATCCTGGTTCTTGCGTATGGTGACGTTGAGGGCGCTGGTGCTGGTTGAGGTCAGCAGCAATTGCTTGGCGGTGCTGCCCAGACCCAGCTGCACGCTGGCTACGGCGGCCGGTATGCCTGAGTAGCTGAGGGTAGCCTCGCCAGTCGCGATCTCGAACAGTGGGTTGCTGGGTATGGTGTCGATGGTGTAGGACTTGGTGACCAGCAGTACGTCGCTGTTGACCGGCTTGACCGAGACGCTGATGCCACCGAACAGGAACTGTGCGGTGCCACCGTTCTTGACCAGCAAGCCGCTGTTGGCTGGTACGCTGGGTTTGACGGCAATCTGGCCGGTGACTGAGCTGGGGATGATGGCGACGCCGTTGGCGCTGAGGGTGATGGCTGGGTCGGGGGTGGCAAAGGCCGCAGCCAGATTGGTCAGGCTGGCGACTGTGATGCCGCTGGGTACCGGCGCCAGGGGGGCGGTGGTCACACTGAAATTGGCATCGACACCCCCTATGCGGATACCACCGCTGACGGCTGTATTGGCGGTGGTGGCACTGGTCAGTTGCACCTTGATCTGATCGCCATTGCTGACCGACAGCGGCGTGCCTGGGGCACAGGTGCTGAAGGCCGGAAAGGTGCCGGTGGCGGCAGGGGCGATGGCGCATTGCAGCGTGGCATCCGAGCCGCTGATGACACTGACGGTGGCTGACAGGCTGAGCCCGATGATGGTGACGGCATTCGATTCCACCTTGGTGTTCAGCAAGGCGTTGGTGACCGCGTCGAAGGCCAGGCTACTGGGCGAGTTGGTGGCGGTGAAGACGGCATTGGCCGAACTCAGCATGGTATTGCCGGCCAAGTCGCGCAGATTGGTATTGGCGGCCACGGTGAGGGTGTTGCCCGTGGCCATGGCAGCCAGCGAGGGCACCGTCAGCGTGACGTCCAGGCCATTGCTGGCCAGTACGGCAGCGCTGGGGGCGCCGGTGATGGCAGAGATGGCGCCGGTGCCGGTTAGGGTGTAGTTGCTGGCAGTTTCGGCCTGGGTCTTGGTCAGCTTTTCATTGAAGCTGAGCCTGACGTGGGTGGCGTCCACCAGGGCGAGCGTGCTACTGAGAGTGGGGCGGGTGGTATCGGTACTGGGTGCGGGGCTGGCCGAGGCCTCGGTGATGGTAGTGGCGGCCAGGGTATTGCCGGCCAGGTCGGTAAAGCCACTGGCCAGCGCGACTTTCAGGTGGCCGGTGATATCGCTGTTGGTGAGATAGCTTGCTGTGCTGGCGGGATCGGCAGTGGCCAGGGTCAGCGTGACCACACCCGCCGAGGCCTGGCTGGCGCTGGCCAGGGTGTAGGTGATGCTACCGGCGTTATTGGTCAGGATGTACTTGCTGGTATCGGTCACCGCTGCCGTAGCCGCCAGGGGCTCAATGAAGGTCAGGACCACGGTATGGGGCTGGCTGCTGTTGACGGCGCGTATACCAGCGGCGGGCAGGGTGGGGGCGGTACTGTCGGTGGTGGCCGTGGCGCCGGCCTCGGTTACCGTAGTGGCGGCCAGGGCATTGCCGGCCAGGTCGGTCAGGCCGCTAGCCAGGGTAACCTTGATATGGCCGGTGATGTCGGCGTTGGTGATATAGGTGGCGGTATTGGCAGGGTTGGCGGTTGCCAGGGTGAGCGTCACCACGGTGGCCGAGGTGCGTGCCGCGCTGGCAATGCTGTAGGTGACACTGCTGCTGTTATTGCTGACGGTGTAATTGCTGGCCGTGGTCAGTGCGGCGTTGTTGGTCATGTCCTCGCTGAAAGTCAGCGCGATGGTATTGGGCCGGGCACTGTTGTTGACCGCGATGTTGGCGGCCGGCAAGGTCGGTGCCGTGGTGTCGATCACGACATTGCTGGTGGCTAGCGAGCCTGCGGCCCCCGGTGTGGCCAGTGTCAGAGTCGCGGCATTGCTGTCCGATACGGTGGTAATGGTGGAGCCGAGTGGCAGGGTCAGCGCTGTGGTGGCGGTGTAGTCCAGCGTGGCGGCGGTCTGGCCTGCAGCAATCGTGTAGGTGCAGGTCATGGTGACGCTATTGCTCGCGGTGGCGCAGATGGCCACGGGTGAGCCGGTGGCATTCAGCGCCAGTTCGGGGGCGCCAACGACATTGACAGCCTCGTTGAAGGTGACGGTAATGCTGAGATTCTGGCTGAGGCCATAGCGGCCTGTGGTAGCGCTGACACCGGTGACGGTGGCCGCCGCGAACGCAAGGGCAGGGAAAAGCGCAAGCAAGACCAGCTTGAGAGCCGACTTCAATAGGGATGCGGGGCGCAATTGAACTCGGTGCATCATGGGCAATCCTCGAACAGGTTCGTAGATTGTTTATAGCCTAGATCAAGCCAGTCTTCCGAACGGTAAGTGACTGACGGTGCATGGGACATGCCATATGGCACGGGCCGCGTTCAATTGCGCTTGGCGCCACTAACAAAACCCCTCAGGCGCTGTTGTGCGAGCTTGCCATAGCCGCGTACTGTCTGCTGCGCGCGCCAGCGCACGCACGCCTAGCCAGTACCGCTACGCAGGGTTTTGTTGGCGGTGCTTATTGGCGCGCAAGGGCTGCGCCCCAGCGTTTACTTGCCCAGGATGAGGGTTTCGCTGCCGGTCTTTTGCGCGGTCGAAGGGCGGCCGTCCTTGCCGCGCGTTTCTTCCGTGCGCGTCCACTCAACCGTGATGGTGGCGCCAGGGCGCAAGCTACGGGCTTTGAACAGGAAGACATTGTTGGCCGACAGGCCGCCACCCAGGTGGGCTTCGGTCAACAAGCGGCCATCGACCTTGACCAGCAATTGCTGCAGGTAGTTGACCGGTATCAGTTTGCCGGTCTTGGGGTCGGCACGCTGGCCGTCCTCGCTGGGGCCGGTGGCGCGCACTTCGATTTCCGTTATATCCTTCAGCAGCTTGGCCGCAATACGAATACTCATGATGGGTCGGCCTTTTTGCGCTTGCTGCGGGGTGTAGAGCCGGCCCATGGCATTTCAGCTACCTTCACTTCCTTGGTGACGCTATATATCTTGCCGCCAGCCCGCACCACGGCGCGTAGTGTGCCGGTGCCAGACAGCTTGATGTGGGTGGTGATATCGGGCTCCAGATCTGGCGAGACATTGAATTGCGCCAGCACTGGCCTTAATTCGGTGTCTGCCAGCAGGGTGATCTGGTCGGTTGAGGGCAAGGTGGACATCACCCTGACGAGCACCCGATCACCGTCCTCGACGATTTCTGCCACATCCAGCAAAATGCGAGGTCCGGGTAAGGCTGTGCTGGCCTGCAGCACACCTAGCGCTGCCTGGCTGGTGGGGGCGTTGAACAGTGCCTGCGGCCATTCTCCGGCCATGGCTTTGATGGGCTTCAGTGCCAGCGCAGCCCAGGCGATAGGCATAGCGACAAGGCCGCGAACAAGGTTGCGTCGTGTTACTTTTTTTTCCATGGGGCGGGATATTACTCGAGGCGTTCGTAGTCTACGTATGCCTCTTGGAAATTATCACAGTTTAAATGTGGGTGAACTCTTTTAGATGAATCAGCTTAATTGTGTCCCGCTACTGGCGCCCCTGGGGCAGCTATTGCTCGAACGTGAATTGGTCACTGCGGCCGATCTGGAGCGGGCACTCTCCCTACAGGGACGCATGGGCACCCGAATTGGTTCCACGCTGGTGCGTCTGGGGGCGATCTCCGAGGATATGCTGCTGCCGGTGCTGGCTGAGCAACTTTGCCTGCCGCTGCTGGGTGAAGAGGCGTTGCCTGCGCGTGCCGCCGATTACCGCAATGCCATCGAGCAGACCGGCCTGAGCGTGCCTTGGTTTGCCGACAACGGGGTCTTGCTGTGGGAGGGGGCGGAAGGTGTGTTCCACTGTGCGAGCCGCAACCCTATCGACACCAACTTGCAGGAGTTGGTGGCCGTTGCCCTGCCGGGGCGGGCGCTGAGCTGGCATTTTGCCCGCAGCCGTGATGTCGAGCGGCTCTGCAAGCTTTATGCCTCGCCCGACGATACGGGCTATTCCGACGATGTCGCCCACCTGCGCGAGCTGGCAGAAGAGGCGCCGGTCATTGAGCTGGTTAATAATCTGCTGGCCGGCGCTGCGGATGAACGGGCTTCGGATATCCACGTCGAGCCCGAGGAGCACGCCTTTCTGGTGCGCTACCGTATCGACGGGGTTTTGCAGACACGGGCCGAGTTCCCACGCGAGCGTTTTGACGCAGTGGCATCCCGTATCAAGCTGATCTCCGGTCTGGATATCGGTGAGCGCCGGTTGCCGCAGGATGGCCGTATCACGGTGCGTGCGGCCGGTGTCGAGATGGATGTGCGGGTGTCGGTGATACCGCAGGTACATGGCGAGTCCATCGTGATGCGTCTGCTGCCCAAGGAGCGCAAGGATTTCAACCTGGCCAAGCTGGGCATGGAGGCTGACCATCTGCAGGCCTTTGAGCGCTGGGCCAAGGAGCCGCATGGCATTGTGCTGGTGACCGGCCCCACGGGCTCGGGTAAGTCAACCAGCCTGTATGCCGCGCTGGCGGTGGCCAATGATCGCCATAGCAAGATCATTACGGTGGAAGACCCGGTTGAATACAATATGCCGGGCATTACTCAGATACAGACCCATGCCGAGATTGGCTATACCTTTGGCCAAGCGTTGCGTGCCATTTTGCGGCATGACCCCGACATCATCATGATTGGTGAAATCCGCGACCTGGAAACGGCGCAGATTGCCGTGCAGTCGGCGCTGACCGGCCATATGGTGTTCTCCACACTGCACACCAATGATGCGATCTCGACGTTTACCCGCTTGACCGATATGGGGGTGGAGCCATTCCTGGTCGCCTCGTCGGTCCGTGCGGTAGAGGCACAACGGCTGGTTAGGCGGCTGTGCGAGAAGTGCTCCACGCCTGCAGCGCCACCCGCCGCCTTGGCCGATCTGCTGGCCAGCCTGAAGCAGCAGTTCCCGGCCCTGTTCCAGACCGCCCCCAATTTCCGTGAAGCCCAGGGTTGCAGCCATTGTGGCCATACGGGCTACCGTGGCCGGGTAGGCATCTACGAGTTTGTGGAGGTTTCGCCGCGCATCCAGAGCGCCATCATGCAGCGCCTGCCGGCCCATGAGCTGGTCGCCATGGCGCGCGAAGACGGCTACCGCAATCTGCGCGAGGATGGCCTGGTGAAGGCATGGCGCGGGCAGACCAGCGTGGATGAGGTGATGCGGGTGACAGGTCTCTCCGGCGAGGGAGAGGTTTGATGCGCTTCAAGTACGAGGCCATCAACAAGGAGGGCAAGGTGATCAAGGGCGAGCTGGATGCGGCCCTGGAGAGCGACGCCTACCGCTTGCTGGTGTCGCAGGGCATGCAGCCTGTAGAGCTCAAGGCACTGTCGTCTACCGGTGTGGTGGCCTCGGGTAAGCGCCAGATCCGTTTCTCCCGATCGCCCAGTACCCGCGACAAGGCGGTGGTGGTGCGTGAGCTGGCGACTCTGCTGGGTGCCGGGGTGCCGCTGGCTGAGGCGGTGCAGTCCATGGCGGATGCCCATGCCGAAGATTTCTTTGGCGATATCTTCAAGGCCATGCATACCCGCTTGCGGGCGGGCGATGCCTTGTCGGTTGCCATGGCCAGCGTCAAGCTGGAACTACCCGGTTATCTTTATCAGTTGGTGGCGGCCGGCGAATTGACCGGGCGGCTGGCAGCCAGCCTGACGGCGGCTGCCAACCAGATGGAGTATGAGGAAGGTTTGCGGCAGGAGATACGCAATGCCTTGATCTATCCTGCGGTGCTGGTGTTCTCCGGTATTGCCGCGACCTTGTTGATCTTCATTATTGTGGTGCCCAAGTTTGCCGGCATGCTGCGCAACACCAAGGCCGATATCCCCGAGATATCGCTATGGGTGCTGAAGGCGGGCCTGTTCGTCAAAACCAATCTGAGCTGGGTGGGTCTGTTGGCGGCCGTCCTGTTCTTTGCGGGCTGGGTGGCCTTGTCCAGTCCTGAGCGCCGGCGTAAGTTATTCGAGTTTGCGGCGGGGCTGCCGTTGATGGGGGGCTGGCTGGTTGATGGTGAGATCGGCCGCTGGTCGTCCATGCTGGGGGTGTTGCTGGAAAATCGTGTGCCCATAGTCCGTGCCATGGAACTGGCCGAGAGCGGTGTGGCGCTGAGTTCCTTGCGGCACAAGCTGGAATTGGCCGTTCGAGATCTGCGTGCGGGCAAGAAGCTGGCCGATGCGCTGGCCAGCCACCAGGCAGTCAATCCTATGGGCTTGAACCTGATCAGGGTGGGGGAATTGTCGGGCGAACTGCCGGCCATGCTGCGCACCCTGGCGGGACTGTACGAAACCAGTAGCCGGGCCCGCATGAAACGCTTTGTCATCCTACTGGAGCCCATCACCATCCTGGTCATTGGTGCGGTTATCGGCTTCATCATGGTGGCCATCATGCTTGCGATCACCAGCATGTCTAATTTTGCAAGATAGTCTTTATGGCGGCATCCCTGTTTGCTGGGCAGGTGAGCCGCATTTGAATCGGGTGAGTAAATGAAGCACAGGAAAAAAATGCAGGGTTTCACCCTGGTGGAACTGTTGGTGGTGCTGGTCATCATCGGTTTGCTGGCGGGTTTGATCGGCCCCAGGGTGCTGGGACATGTCGACACCTCCAAGGTCACGACAGCAGAGGCCCAGGTCAAGATGCTCAAGGGCTCGCTGGAAACCATGCGGCTCGATATCAATCGCTTTCCCAATGCCAGCGAGGGTATAGAGCTGCTGGTGACGGCACCTACCGATGAGAAATTGCGCAACAAATGGCGCGGCCCTTATCTGGATGAAGTGACCGTGCCGCTGGATCCATGGGGCAATGCTTACCAGTATTCGCTGCCCGGCTCGGCGGGTCGGCCTTATGCCTTGTACTCGTTCGGTGCCGATGGTGTGCCTGGCGGCGAAGGTGGCGACGCCGATATCGGCATGTTGCCGTGATTGACCCACTGCGTGCATAAGCGGGTGGCGCGAATGGGCCATTGCTTTAGCCGGATTCCTGCTGGTGGTGTTTGCCGTGTGCCGGCTCGGCCTGCACTGCGGGCTGGGCTGGGCTTTACCCTGGTGGAACTGCTTGTGGTCCTGTGCGTGGTGGGCTTGCTCAGCGGTATGGTGTTCCCCAATATCAAGCGCTATTCCGAAGGGTTGGCTTTTCGCTTTGATCGGGCCAGGGTGCTGCATGGCCTGGATTCTTTGTCTGAGCGCGTTTATCGGGCCGGTGCCGGTATCAAGCTGGCAACGCCGGAGTCAGCTGAGATGCTCTACAAGGATGGTGCACCCGTGCTGGCTTTGCCGCCGGATTGGCAGCTGACGATTCTTACCCCGGTGATCATGGAGTTCAATGGCCTTTGTGGTGGCGGCAGCCTGCAACTGACGGCACCGGACGGTACGGTTTCGCAGATACGGCTGAAGGCGCCTGATTGCCGCGCCGAGGTGGTGGAATGAGTCGCCTGGTCGGGCAGCAGGGTTTCTCCCTGCTGGAGGCCATCGTCGCGCTGGTGATTGTTTCTACTGTGGGGATGCTGGCCATCGCCTGGATCAACAGTAGCTTTGATGCGCAGTTTCGTCTCAAGGAGCAGTATCGCAAGCAGGTCGCCATGGCGGATGCCATCGAGTTTACCCGCTCCATCAATCCGGCAATTCGCCCCTTTGGCAAGGCTCCCTTGAGGGCGTTCAGGCTGGAGTGGGAGTCCAAGCCGATTGCCGGGCCGCTGGATGGGAGTTCCTATCCGCGAGGTTCCAGTTCGTTCGCGATTTCTGTGCACAAGGTGGACGTCACGGTTTATCGGGATGCCAGGCAGCCTTGGTTCACCTTTACGGTAAATCAGGTGGGTTACAAGCGAACCAAGGATTACACGGAGGCATTCCAAGGCAATGGCTGACCTTTACCTTGTGCTGTCACCGGCTCGCCCGGCTGCTCCGTATCCGCACGTAGCGCTTGGCTCGTTGAGCCAGCGGGGCTTTACCCTGGTCGAGATACTGGTGGTGATGGTGATCACCTCGCTGGTGACGGGCCTGCTGTTTCAATCCATGGCCATGATCAATCGGGCACAGCAGGGTTTCGATGCGCAGTTGGCAGAAATGGGGCGGGGGGGCGTGCGGGCGGAGTGGTATCGCCAATTGGTGGGGGGCCTCGTGCCGGATTACAACGACGGCAAAGACAAGTTTACTGGCGGTGCCATGCGCTTGTCTGGCCTGACCACCATGCCATTGTCGCCACGCTATGGTGCGCCTCAGGCCTTCTCGCTGGTCTTGCGGCCTGATGGCGGGGAGATGACGCTGGTGTACAGGGCGGAGGAGAGTAATGGGGATTTCGAGGTGTATCGCTGGCCTGCGTTGAAGGCGACATTTCGCTATCAGGATGTGGATGGTTCGGAATATGACAGTTGGCCGCCTGTGAGTGCATTGAAGCCGGCGCAGCTGCCAAGCGCCATCACCATACAGTCGGTTGGCGAGGATGCCATTAGCTGGGCTGCGGTACCCCGAGGCGATTTGCAGGATGAGCAAAAGCCTACGCTGCCCTTTGGAGGTGTCTGATGCGATACCTGCGGCGTCGGCAGCGCGGCTACATTCTGGTATTGACCCTATGGATGATGGCGGCCTTTATGATCGCCGCCGCTTATTTTGCTCGCAGTGTCGATGAGGCCAGGCTGTTGCTGGAGGCGGCCGAGCAGAACAATCGCGAACGCATAGTGCTGATGGATGCCGAGGCAGACATCATGTTCCGGCTAGGGGTGGCGCGCATCACGGGGCATGGCTTGGGTGAGGGGGCGGATCTGATGGCCATGGATTCCCGCTATTACCAGGGCAGTGGGGTGCAGATTGCCTTGCAGGATGAGCGGGGATTGCTGCGCCTCAATCGATTGGAGCGAGAGCAGTTTTCGCGTTTGCTGGGTGTATTCGGGGTGCCGTCGCGCGACAGGAATATTCTGCTGGATAGGCTGGCGGACTATAAGGATGCGGACGAATACCGGCATCTGAATGGGGCCGAGCTGCCGGAATACAAGGCGGCTGGTTTGCCTGGGCCGCCTAACCGCGAGCTGCGCAATCCTTATGAACTCAAGAGCGTGCTGGGCTGGTCTGCTTATACGGCGCTGTGGGAGGATGGGCGCTTTATCGAGCTCTTGTCCACCAGCGACCAGGTGGCGCTCAATCCCAATACGGCACCTTGGGAAGTGCTGGCTACGTTGCCAGGCGTGACTGAGGAGGCGGCGAAGGCGGTGATCACCCGGCGCGAAATGCAGCCGATTGCCCATGGCGGGGATTTTTCCGCTATCACCGGTGTCCCTGAGGAACAGTTGCTGTTCAAACTGATCTACCTTCCCGCCGATGAAGTCGCCGTCAATCTGCATGTGCCCGGTGCATCCTGGATTGTAAGGTACAATGTAAGGTTGACGCCGAACGGGCGGTTGATGCCGTGGCAGTTGCGAAACTACATGCGCTTGCCGCTTCCACCTGGACATGTGTTGATAAATGAAACCAAGTTTCCTCCGCTTCCGCCGAGGCCCGCTGCAGCGGCGCTCGTCCCCGTTAATCCGCTGTCAGAGAGCGGGTTGTGAGGTCGTCCGAGCAGGTTTGAGATGGGCCAAGCCAGCTGCGGTGGTTTCTCGTGCGGCCTGTCGTTTTCACTGTTTTGACCTGAAAGATATCCCTCGCCGCCGCCATTCTGCGGCTTTGAAATTGCGGCTGGATCAGTTCAATCCTTATGCCCAGGCTGGTTTTGCCATTGTCTGGCAAGGGGATCGCGCCTTGGTCTGGTATTGGGACGCGGCTTGGATGGAGGGGCTTTGTGCCGAGCGGCCCTTGCTGCGCAATGCCACTGTCTATCCGGAGTCCTTGTTCGGGGTGGTGTCAGCCGATGGCGCCGTCCTGCTGCAGCGCCAGGAGGGAGTGGAGGGGCAGTTTTGGGTGAGCGGCGCCCTGCTGTCCTCTCGCTGGTGGCCGGAATCACCGGCCTTGTCGGCCTGGAATCTGTTCCTGCGTGACAACGGCGCAGCACCCGTTGCCGCGCCGCCTGCGCTGATCAAGACGACGCTGGACAGCGCAGTCTGGGGTGAGCCTTCTGCGATTGATCCATTGCTTGGCACTTACGATCTGCTGGAGACCGTGGCTTATGCGGGCTCCGCCCTTCTGCTGCTCGGTGCAGCCGTCTGGTATCAGGCGCGCATCTCCGGCATTGAGGCGCAGACCAAGATATTGAAGCAGCGCATTGCCCAGAGCCAGAAGGCTGGGAGCAAAAGCGTGGACCTGGAGGCCATGCGGGTGATGCATGCCGATATGGAACGCGTGGCACGAGAGTGGGCCAAGCCCTCCAATCTTGCGTTGATGAATGCGCTGGGCAAGGCTTTACCGACCGATAGCGTCACCTTGATCGACTGGGACTATCAGGCTGGCAAGTTGCGCATGGTGCTATCCAGCAAGGAGACACGATTCCCTACGGAAGATGTGTTGCAGCGCATAGAGAACCTGGGCTTGTTTGAAAATATTCGCAGTGTGGCGGATGCCAATGCCAGGGGGTTGACCTTGTCGCTGGATGTGAAGGGTGCTGTTGTGAAGGAGGATGAGCTTGAATCTTGATCTCTTGCTCCGACGCCTGCGTGAAAACCGGCGCGATCGCATGGCACTGGCGCTGATCATAGGCATACTTGCGCTGTCGCAGGTGTTGGATCTGCTCGACAAGGAGCGAGCTGCGCTGGTCGACTACAAAAAAACGATGCTCAAGGTCAAGAGCCTTTCTGCTGGCGCAGAAGTGGGCCCCTGGGTGAATCAGGAGCGCGCCCTGAATGCGCTCAATCTGGAAGTCGAGGCGCGCACCTGGCAGGACGCATCTTATGCCCTGGCAGAGGCCCATATGCAGGACTGGCTTGAGAAGCAGATGCTGGCGGCCGGAGTCTCGGGGCTGAATATCGTCATGGCCGAGGACCAGAGCCGGGACAACGAAGTGCCAGGCTACTGGCGGGTGGGCGCCAAGGTGGAGTTCAAGTTCACGGTGGACACCCTGCAGCAGGCGCTGGCTCGCCTCTCCATGGGTAAGCCCATGCTGGTGATCGATGGGTTGACCATTCAACGCGGCAATAGCAAGGTCACGCTGGTAGTGAATACCTTGGTACGTAAAGCGCCTGCCGCTCAAGAAAATGGAAAGAATACCTAAATGAAGTATCGCATCGCGTTGTTGACGATCGCGCTACTCGTCGGCTGGACTGCCTGGGTTTGGAAGCAGCCTGTCAAGTTGCCGCCACCGCCTGCCTTGCACACGCAGGTGCCGCCTGCACTCCCGGTTATCCCCGCACTACCTGATGTAGAGGCGCAGGCCAAGAGCCTGAAGGATAGCCGCCTGCTTGGCGAGGGAGAGGTTACGGCAGAGGCTGCGCCACTGACGCCCCCAAATTGGCGGATCGTGGGGGTGTCGAATGTGTCGGGTGAGTGGGTGCTGTATCTACGCATAGATGGCAGGCCGGTGGAAACGCTTCGTGTTGGGGATGTGTTGCCCGGTGGGCACCAAATCATTGCGATCGAGTCGGATCGGATTGGCGTCCAGGTTGGGCGTCATGCCCGCGCTTTGAGGATTTTTAGAGAATGAGTGCTGTTTTGAAACCTAGCCTGTCTTACGCGGTTATCGCTACCTTGCTTGCGGGCTGTGCTACGCCTCCCCCCATGGTGCCGGCTTCGGCAGTCATTGTGCGTGACGGCAGTGAGGCCAGCGCTGCATCACTGGCCGCTGCGGCTAAAAAGCCGACTATCGCGCGCGATACCCCCAAGGCCCTGCCTGATAGCCCGACAAGCAATCAGAAAGGTGGCCCTGCCAAGCCCAAGGTTGACGAAAAGGCCGACATCAGCCTGACCTTCGATCAGATGCCGCTGCCCACGTTTGTCCAGGCGGTATATGGGTCCATCCTGAAGTCCAATTTCAGCATGGACCCCCAGATTGCATCGCGCCAGGATCTGGTGACCTTGCGCACCTCCAAGCCGCAGACCCCATCGGAAGTCGCAGACACGGCACGCCTGGTGCTCAAGGGCTATGGTGTAGCGGTGAACGATATGGGAGGCGGTTTCCTGCGAATCGCACCTGATAGCAACCAGAATGCCTATCTGCCGCAAATACGCCGTGGCCGTGCATTGCCCGATACACCGCTGCCCCTGCGGCCCGTGTTCTATTGGGTGGAAATGTCCACGGTGCGGGGCGGCGAGATCATGTCCTGGCTGCGCACGCTATACGGCAGCCGCCTGCAGATCAACGAGGATGCGCCGCGCAATGCCATCATGCTGAGCGGGCAATCCGAGGATGTGTCCGCTGCGCTGGAGGTGATACGTATCCTGGATCAGCCCACCATGAAGGGCCGCAACAGCATCAAGATATCGCCCGAGTTCTGGGCGGTGGATGATTTCGCCAAGCGCCTGTCCGAGGTGCTGCAGAATGAGGGCTACGGCGTGGGTATCGGGGTGTCGACCTCCACGCCGATTTCCATTCTGCCCATCAATGGCATTGGGTCGTTGCTGGTATTTGGTAGCGATGCCAAGACCTTGGAGCATGTTGCCAAATGGGCGGCCTATCTGGATTCATCGCAAAACAGCCGTAGCGGTGCGGGCTACTTCATTTACAACGTCAAGCATGCCGATGCGCAGGCGATTGCGCAGACTTTGCAGTCCATTATCGCCGGTGGTGCCGCTGCAGCTGGTGGCAAGACTGCTGGTGCGCGCGTGGTGGTCAGTGCGCCTACCAACAGCTTGATACTGCAAGGCAGCGCCGAGGAATACACGCAGTGGTTGAATCTGCTGAAAGACCTGGACAGGCCCGTGAAAACGGCGCTGATCGAGGTCACTGTCGCAGAAGTGAAGCTGGCGGATAAGTTCAGCCTGGGGGTGGAGTGGGAGTGGTCGCGCGCGCCTGCCGATGCGGTGAAAGGTATCACAGGCACTGCGCTAATCAACGCCACCGCAAAGTCCTCGGGCGTGACGGCCAATTTTGTAACGGATCTGGCGCGGCTGAAAGGGAATCTCAGTGCATTGGCCAGTGCCAATCGGGCGACCTTGTTATTTACCCCACGAATCATGGCCCGCAATGGGGAGTCGGCAACGATACAGGTGGGTCAGGAAGTACCCATTATTACCAGCCAGCAGAGTGATTCCAATACCAATACCAATAATGGCGGCCCCTTGCAGACGGTGCAGTACCGTACCTCTGGCGTCGTGCTTAAGGTACGCCCCGTGATTCACGCTGGTGGCAGGGTAGAGCTGGAAATCAGCCAGGAGGTTAGCAGCCCGACTGCGACCGATACCGGTGTGAGCAGCAGCCCAACCTTCAGTACCAAGCGAGTGGACACCAAGCTATCGATACGGGATGGCGCTACCGTGCTGATAGGGGGGCTGATTGAGCAGCGCGGCACCGATAACAATGCGGGCGTCCCCTTCCTGAAAGACCTGCCCTTGGTGGGGCAACTGTTTGGCCGTACCCAGAAGGACGAAGACCGTACCGAGTTGCTGGTGCTGATCACCCCCTACATTCTGAATGATGACTATGAAACCGAAGCGATTAGCGATGCGCTAAGGGCCCAAACCAAGGATGGCTGGGGGCGCGCGACAGCCGATGGCTTGTCTGTTATGCCCAAACGGCCCGTAGCCGCGCCTGCTCTGGAAGCGCCGCAGGCCACGGCGCCATCTGCTCCGCCCCTAACATCGGTTGTGGCTGAGCCCATTGAGCCTGCGCCAGTGACCAGCTTGAGTGATGGTAATAAGGCAGGTGAGGCGACTGCTGTTGAAACACCCAGGGCAGATGCGCCCGTACCGATGCAAGAGACAGCGGGTATCAATGAAGCGGCTCGTCCCGTAGCTGCGCCTGCAGCCTCCCTGCCTGCAACACCCAAGGCGGCAGCACCTAAAGCCGGGGCGCCGAGAGAAACGGTGGTGACTGATAAGGCTTTGCTGGATGAAATACTGCGGGCGGCCAAAGGGCAGGGCAAGTAGTGAATAGTATGGTGGCTGTGGTGTAAATGTTGCAGCTGTCATGGGCGGGAGTGTGGCTTGGGTATCTGCTACATGGTCGTGGTTTTCTTTGAAAAGCTATGTAAGCCCATGATTATGCTGCTGCTTTTCGGGTTTTTGAGCTGATGTGTCATATTGCCAGACAGAAGCCCCGAAAGCCGCGCCGCTGCTGGGAGTTATGGCGTTGACACCCTTCTCCCCTTTGCTATACTGCGCCTGTCTTTCGAAAGACATTACCTAGTTATTAGTCCCACGCCGATCAATCTGGAAGGAAGATCACTGTGAAAACAAAGAATCAAATGATTAAGGCTGCTGTAGCTCTCGCCTTCGCTGGCGTTGCTGCCTCTGCCTTCGCAGTTACCAGCTCGACTGGTAGCCTGACTGCGACCACTGGCGCAACCGTCAAGGTCGCTACCCACATGTTCGGCACCAACTCCGACGAAACCCTGATCCAACTGAGCAACACCAACCTTAACCTGGATCCGGTTACCGTTGCGATGGGCCAACTGGTTACCGTCAAGTACACCCTGGACAAGGGCGCCGTGTTCGGTGAGGCTGTGCGTGTTAGCGCTGCTGAAGCCAATGGTACCAACGACAACGGTACTGACTCGGCAGTTAGCGCTACCAACAATGCCTTCGGTGTCGCTTCTACCGCTCTGGTGTTCAGTACCCCCGTTGGCGGTCAGACCTTCTTCATCTACGACGGCGCCAAGTTCACCAATCCCGTCAAGTTGTCCGGTGGCGAGATCGGTGACAACACCGTGATCATCCAGCTGGAGCTGCAATCGGCTAACGTCGTTGGTACGCTGGGCGTGACCGAGTCGGACTTCAAGTTCGGCGCGATCAAGATCAAGAAGCTGAAGGAAGCTGGTTTTGCTACCGCGGGTACCAAGGTTTCGCTGGGTCAGGAATTCCGCGCTACTACTGCTACCGTGAACGGCATCCAAACGACTACAGCTGTTCCTATGCTGGAATCCAAGGAAGCGCTGTCCGCGACCGTTGTTGGCAATGCCAAGATCGATGCAACCACCAACGGTGCTGACAACTTTGCTACGCCTAGCACTCCCCTGTACATCCAGGTTGGCGATCAGCGTAAGTCCTTCACCCAAACCCCGGCTTCGTTCACCGATGCCAACCGTACTGCTGTGATCGGCCAAGTGTCGCTGAACCTGGTTGCTGGCGTGAACAAGGAAGACGGCGTTGCTTACGACTTCAACGGTTCGGATGACATCAAGCTGACCTTGAGCGGTGCTGAAGCTGGCAAGCTGAAGGCCTTCGTGGGTGCTGCAGCAACTGGCGCTGGCATCTGGTTGTCGGCTGACCCGCTTGAGTGCGAAGCTGGTGACTCGGCTCCGACCGCGTCGGCTGCTGGCCTGCGTTACCTGGCTGCGGTGAATGACACCGCTGGTACCATCACTGTTGCCATCAACTCGGGTTCGGTTGCTTCCAACACCACCCAAGCTACGGCTACCTACAATGTCTGTATCCGTTCCAACGGTACTGACGCTGTGGAAGAAGTGAAGGAACTGGGCTGGAAGCCTTCGTACGAAGTCAACTGGTTCAACCCGCGTTACATCAAGCGCAATGTTGAGCACGAAACACTGGCTCCGCTGGTCAACAACGGTACCACCCTGGCTGTGCCGCTGGTCTACAAGACCGACACCATTGCTGCTGGCTACCAGACCTTCGTTCGTATCCAGAACACTTCGGCCACTGCTGGCCGCGTGACCATCCAGTGCTTCCGCAACAAGGGTAAGGGTTACGAGTTCGACGGCGGTACGCCTGAAGTGGACAGCGTTGTGAAGACTGCTACCCTGCTGAACCTGCTGGGTGCTTACCAGTCGACCGTGCTGGCCGGTAACAAGGTGGTTGAGGCCTGTAACTTCGACGCTCAAGCTGGCAACCAAGACTTCCACTACGTGCGCGTGACCGGCGAATTCCCGACGATGGATGTCGTGCAATTCTCCTTCGCACCGAATGGCACTGTGACCCAGCTGCACACCCACGACTTCAACACCCGTCAGTAATATTTGACGTTAGTTGAAATCTGAAAACGGGGGCTTCGGCCCCCGTTTTTTATTGCCGTAACAAGATGCTGAGTATGCCCTGCAGGGTAGCGATTGCTGGGGCCTCGCAGCGTCATCGGGTCGCGTCTACCCACTGCCAGCGTATTGCGTGCCCGACTATCTGGGGACGTTGCTTTCTCGAGGGTGAGGGGGTGAAAGCTGCTTGTGGTTGTGGCTTAGTAGAGGATGGTCTTATAGATGCGCACTTTTCAATGCCTTTACATTTGCTATGCAAAATCAGCAGGTTAGCTTATGGCGATGCCTTGTTCGACGCTGGTCATGGCGCGCAGAGATACCTTTGCTGACGGGACATCAGTACGTTGTCGGCTCCAGTATCCCCGCAATGGTGTTGATCGAGGTGGATTTCAGAAGGACTGTACCAGTTTGTATTGGCCGCGGTTGACGACGTCTTCTAGCGAGGTGCCGTAGCCGACGTAGAGCGTGGTGCCGGCGGGGAGCCAGCGGATGTCCATGGCGGTGAGGGCGCTGAAGGTGATGGCGCCGGGGGCGGTGAGGGTGCTGAGTTCGGCCGGTATGTCACTCCAGCCTTGGCGGGTGCGGTAGTACCACTTTGTTCCTACCAGTGCGGCTTGGTAGATTTTCATGGGGCCGGTTTGGGCGATCTGGATGTGTGCAGTGCCGAAATAGCTGAACTGGCTGCCGGTATGGTCATAATTGATGAGGTCGCGGTCTATGCGGCCTTGGGCGTTGGTGGTGAAGTTCAGGCGGCGTATATTGTTTGCGCTATCACTATCGTTTCCGCCATAGTATTTATTGGGATCGTAGGGGTAGCGTGGCTGGTCGGATTGTAGCCAGAGCTCGACTTGGTTCTGGGTGCTTGCCAGTGGTACAAAAGGGGCGCCTGTGACCAGGGGGCCGGTGCTGCCGTTGGGGTAGAACTCGATGCGCTTGGCACCGATGCTGGAGTAGTTGTCCAGTCTTGGGGTGATATTGCCGTTGCTGGCCTGTTCGGCGATAAGCGCGTATTCGATCCGGTTTAGTGGGGCGAGGCTGCCGCCCTGGACGGTGAACTCTTGTTTGGCGGCGACTTTGCCTTTTACTACGGCTTGTATCTGCCATTTTCCGTTAAAAGGGAAGTTCTTGCGCGGTAGCGCCGTGCCACCTGCGCTGCTGCGGGCTGTGGTGTCGTAGGTTTCCCAGGTGGTGCCAGCCGGTGTGATGAAGCGCCAGGCGATGGCATCGCCGATGGTGAGGCTGTTCCAGGCCAGGTTGAAGTAGAAGTAGGCGTTGGTGGAGACGTCCAGCGTCTGTAGTGCGGGAGGCGGGGTGCCGCCGTTGTCGAAGCGGTCGGCGATCAATATGCGCATGCCGCTGCTGCCGGGCTCCAGCAAGGCGTTGCTGTGGTCGGGCAGGGTGATCATGCCACGCCCGCCGTAGAGCTCGGCGCAGATGGCGATGTCGTCGCCGGTGAGATCCTCTATCTCACTGAGGTAGGGGGCGGCGTAGAGTATGGAGTAGGGGTCGTCGCTATGATGGAAGTTCAGCAGATGACCCAGCTCGTGCCGGGCGGCACGGATGCCGCCATTATCCAGGCGGCTACGCAATGAGGACTGGGTGCTGTTGATGTTGATGCGTATGGCGCCGCCTGAGAAGTAGGGGTAGGGCATGCGGCTACCAAATCGGGGGCCGGCATCCATGAAGGCAAAATCACCTATGTCCTTGTAGCCGACCACCACGATTTCGTTGGCATTGTTGACATCTACCGAGGTGACGCCGCCATAGGTGCCGGTGACTTGGCAGACGTTCTCCCAGTCGGCAAACGCATTCTTGAAGAAGTTGATGATCTCGTTATCGCTGACATCGCTTGGCCGGCCGCTGGGGTTGTAATACCAGGTTACCTGGCCATTGGCCCAGCGGGCGGGCATGTCATAGAGCAGCACGCCCTTGGGGGTGACGGGGCTGGCGGCGGCGGGCAACCTAGCCGCCTGGGGTGGGTGCACCATGCGTGCCGGATCGAGGATGGGCGCGGGCGGCTCGGCGGCCCAGCAAGCGTTGGCCAGACTGATGGCTACCAGGGAACGGCGGCTGCAAGCGTGAAACATGATGGTCTCCATGCAACGGATGCGACGAGGCTATGTTGGCAGTATACGAGCTTGGCCGACGCTGTGTACCTACCGCTGCGGTGAGCAGGGTGCTCGGCCTAGTTAGCGGCTGGCACCGGACCTGCTCCTGCCATTTCCATCGTGCGCCGACCATAGTGAGGAGCGGCCATTGGCGCCGCTAACAAAACACGGCCGGCAGTGTGGTGCGAGTTTGCCTTATCCACGCCATCTGCTGCTTGGCTTGGTCAGGACCGCAGTGCTGCGGGGCGCGCGGCGCTCAGGTAGCCGGGTTGGCAGGTGGCGGTGCTGCGCCGCTGGCGGCAGCGGGACGGCGGGGGATGCGGTGGTAGTTGAGCAACTGGTAGTGCTGCGGGCGCGCTTCGCTGCCCCAATATACGTCCACCTGTATGACCTCCAGCCGGGGGGCATCGGGTAGGCGCTTGTATAGGCCTTCGTCCAGCAGGGGGTAGGGGGTGCTGGTGATACGGTAGGTGTAGCGGGTGCCGTTGTAGATTTCCTCCGCCTCATCGCCCTTGATGTCGGCGTTCTTGCTGGCCAGGGTTTCGTCCAGCTTGCTGCGGGCCAGCGTGGCGGCAACCGCTTGGTCCTGTGCGCGCTGGGTGAGGCGCAGCGAGCCGCTGTAGGCGATCAGAAGGCTGGCCAACCCGAGGCCCAGTATGGTCAGGGCTACCAGGACTTCCAGCAGGGTGAAGCCGCGCTGTCCCTGGGTCTGTCTAGACATCGGGTGTCTCGCTGGCGAGGGGCTGGATGCTCAGGCGGCCGGTATGGGGGGAGATATGAAACTGCCAGCCGGAGTGGGATGGGCCTTGCAGGGCAAAACGCAGGCTGCTGGCGCTGCCGTCAGCCAGGAATTCCAGGCTCAGTATTGCCGGTGGGTCCGCCGGGGCTGTCGCTGGATCGGCCGTGGCCGCTACCTCTGGTAGCGCGACAAACTGCCAGCCCTCGGGAGGGCGCCAGTCGCCACGCGGGGTGTGCAGGACGTTGGCGTCGATATCGATATCGGCAGCCTGGGTCTTGCGGCGGAACACGGCATCGCTGCGCAGGCGATCTATCTGTTCCACCAACTGCCGGGGTAGATCCCGTTCCGGCGAGGGCTGCAGCATGGCCCACAGGCGGGGGCCGGTGAGGCTGGCGGCGATGGCCAGCAAGGCCATCACTACCATCAGCTCCAGCAGGGTAAAGCCATGCCGATGGGCGTGGCTACTGGGCCTTGTCCGTGTCACTGCCGGCTTCCCAATTCGTCAGGTCGGCGTCGTTGCCCTCGCCACCCTCCTTGTTGTCGGCACCGTTGGACCATAGATCGAAATCGCCGTGTTCACCGGGGGCGCGGTACTGGAATACATTGCCCCAGGCATCCCTGGGCGTTTTCTTGAGATAGGGGCCACGCCAGCGATTGGCGCCGGGGGTGTCTTCTGCCGGGGCGGTCTGCAACAGCAGCAGGCCTTCCTCGGTAGTGGGATAGCGGCCGATATCGAGGCGGAACGCATCCAGTGCCGTCTCCAGCGCAGTGAGCTGGGTACGGGTGGCGTCGAGCTTGGCGCCATCCACCTTGCCGAACAACTTGGGTACCACGATGGAGGCCAGGAGGCCCAGTATGACCATCACGATCAGGAGTTCGATCAGGGTAAAGCCGAGTGCGCGGCGGGCGTGTGGTTTGTGCATAGATTTCCTGGTATTGCGCGGATGGCGAGCTGTATGCCTGGATGGTAGCGGGTTTTGCAGCGGACTAGCGCGTGAATGCCTTACAGGCCCATGTCGTTGATGGAAAAGATGGCCGATAGCATGGACAAAACAATGGCGCCGATCAAGCCACCCATGATGATGATCATGGTGGGCTCGAACAATGCGATCAGGCGCTTGGCCGCCTTGCGTACATCGGCGTCGTATTGCTCGGCCACTTTGATCAGCATGGCGCCGACATCGCCGGTCTCCTCTCCCACGCTGACCAGATTGGACAGCAGGGGCGGAAAGAACGGGTCGTTGCGCATCGGTGCCGCCAGCCCTTCGCCGTCGCGTATGCCGCGTTCCAGCCGGCCGAGTGCCTGGTTGACGTGGATATTTTCGGATAGCCGCGAAACGATGTGCAAGGCCTTGAGTATGGGTACGCCGGCCTGCAAAAGGGTTCCCATGGTCCGACAGGCGCGACTGAGGTTGGCCTTAAGCAGCAGGGAGCCCAGTAACGGCAGGCGCAGCACCAGGCCGTGCCACCATAGCTGGCCAGGGCGGGTGCGGCCATAGGCCCAGGCGGTGAGGCCCAGTATTAGTCCGGCGGCTAGTAGTTCCAGGCCATGCTGGCTTAGCAGGCTGGAGGCACCGATGAGGAAGGCGGCGCTGCCGGGCAGCTCCTGCCCCATGCTGTCGAAGACATCGGCAAACTTGGGAATGACGGCCAGCGTCAGTACGGCGATGGCAGAAATGCCAAACAGCAACAGGGTGATGGGGTAGATGGAGGAGGAGATGAGGAAGTTGCGGAACTCGATGCTGCGTTCGTAGAACTCGATCAGACGTCGCAAGGTCAGCGGCAGGATGCCGCCCTCTTCACCCGCCCGTACCATATTGACGTACAGCCCGGGAAAGGTTGCACCATGGCGCTCGAATGCGGCGGCCAGGGTACTGCCGCGCTCGATGTCGAGCAGCAGCTCGCCGACAATATGGCGTGCAGACTCGCCGGGCAGGGTGCCGCGCAGCAGCTTGAGCGCCCTGTCTATGGGCAGACCGGCATCCAGCAGGCTGCCCAGTTGTTCAGTCAGCTCCAGTACCTGGCTGCGGCTGAGGCGTGCCGCTGGCCGCTGGGTCAGCAACTGGCTCAGGCTGACACGGGGCTTGATGGAGAGTATCTGGAAGCCATCTGCCCGCAAGGCGGCTTCGGCTTGTGCCAGGTCACTGGCCTCAAGGCGGCCGCTGACCTCGCGGTCGGTGTTGGCCAGGCGGATGCGGTAGTTGAACTGCACTAACCGTCCTCCCGCGTGACGCGGCCCAGTTCTTCCAGGGTGGTCTCGCCTGCCAGGGCCTTGAGTATGCCGGCCTGGCGCATGGTGCGTACCCCTTCCGACAGGGCGATGCTGCGCAGCTCGGTGCTGGGTGCCTTGCGCAGGATGGCAGATTTGATGGCCTCGGTGACCGGCATGATCTCGTAGATGCTCTGCCTGCCGCTGTAGCCGGTATGGCTGCAGTGGCCGCAGCCGCGACCATGCCACAGCGTGGTGGCCGCGTCGGCCTGGTAGCCCTCCTGCGCCAGGAACAGGCGGTCGGCTGTGTCGGCGGGGCGGGGCTCGCGGCAGTGCGGACAGATCAGCCTGACCAGACGCTGGGCCAGCACCATGATGAGGCTACTGGCGATCAGATAGCTCTCCGCTCCCATGTCCTGCAGCCGATGGGGGGCGCTGAAGCTGTCGTTGGTGTGCAGGGTGGATAGCACCAAGTGGCCGGTCAGGGCGGATTGGATGGCGATGTCCACGGTCTCGGGGTCGCGGATTTCACCGATCATGATGATGTCCGGGTCTTGCCGCACAATGGCGCGCAAGGCGCGGGCAAAGGTCAGGTCTATCTGCGGCTTGACCTGGACCTGGTTGATGCCGTGTATCTGGTACTCCACCGGGTCTTCCACCGTGATGACCTTGACGTCGGGGCGGTTGATCTCGGACAGGGCTGCGTAGAGCGAGGTGGTCTTGCCCGAGCCGGTGGGGCCGGTCACCAGGATCATGCCGTGGGGTTGGGCGATGGCATGGCGAAAGGCTGCCAGGGTGTCGGGTTCGAAGCCCAGCCGTGCCAGCGACAGACTGGCATCACGCTGGTCCAGCAGGCGGATGGCCATGCTCTCGCCGTAGACCGTGGGCAGGGTGGACACCCGCATATCGATCTCGCGCTCGCCCAGCGCCATCTTGATGCGGCCGTCCTGCGGCAGGCGTCGCTCGGCGATGTTCATTCTTGCCCTGAGCTTGAGGTGCGAGATGGTAGGCAGGAACATGCGCCGGGGGGGTGATTCCACATCGTGCAGCACACCATCGAGCCGGTAGCGGACCTTGAAGACGTCCTGGTAGATCTCCAGATGGATATCGGAGGCGCCGCGTTCGGCCGCTGTCTGTATCAGGTATTGGGCTAGCCTGACCACCGGTGCGTCTTCGGCCTGGCTGCGCAGGCTTTCCAGATCGTCCTCGTCGCCGGTTTGGGCGTCTTCGGGGGTATTGGCCATGCTGCGGCCGTCCTGCTGGCCTGCCAATAGGGCAAGGCCCTGGGCAATCAGCTCGGGGGATGCCAGGGCCAGGTGCAGCTCGCGCTGGCCGGCAAACTGCCTGAGTGCTTCCAGCGCTGTCCAGTTGAGGGGGTAGCTGCAGGCGACCTTCAGGGTTTCGCCATCGAAACCCAGCGGCAGTAGGCTGTTGGCGGCCAGAAAGGTGCTGGGCACGCCCTGCATGGGCAGGGGTGGCGGGTCCAGTGCGTCGGCGCCCAGCAGGGGCAGTCCCAGTTGCCGGGCTGCCGCTGCCAGATCCAGCGGCGGGAGTGGGGGCGTGGCGATCATCTACTTGGGCGGGTTGTTCTGCTGGTTTTGTTGATTCTGCTGATTGCGCCTGGCCAGCTGTATGGCTTCCAACAGGGTCATGCCGGTGGGGGCGGGCGTGGCAGGCTGGTTGGTCTCGGGCTGCTGGCCGGGTTGCGGCGCTGCCGGGTTGCTGGCAGGAGGGTCCTGTACCGGCGGGGCGGCGATGACGGGGGCTGGCAGTGGCTGGATTTCGGCCGGGGCAGCTGGGCTAGCCTCGCCATTGTCGTTGACGATGGTGGGCACGGGGGCGGCCAGTACGATGGCGACCTGGTCGGGCGGTGGCAGGGCCGTGCCGACGGCCGGCCGGCCCTTGACGATCTGGTAGGGCAGGGTAGTGGTGCCGCTGCCGGCATCCAGTACCACCTCGCTGGCATTGATCTGGCTGATGCGGTATTCACCCAGGTTGTCGCCCACGCCGACCAGCCGCAAGGGCCGGGCCGGCTTACCGGCCTGCGGCGGTGCCTGCAGCTTGGGCGACAGCACCTCCAGCAGGGCCTTACGGGTGCTGCCCGCCAGGATGATGCCCCGAACCCTGACCTCGGACTCGGTCAGTGCCGGCGGCGGCGGTGGCGGTGGGACCGGCGGCTGCCAGCTTTGCCGCTTGGGGTCGAAGGGGTTGCTAGTGACGATGCGTTCCAGGCTGGGCTTGGCGGGTTGGGCCTGGACTGGTGGGGCCGGGGGGGTGGCTTGGGCCAGCGAGCCGGCAAACAGTAGGGCGATCATCATGGCATCTTGCTCCCTGCGGGCAATGCTGCTTTGAGTGGCTTGCCGGGGCGATTATCCACCTTGGGCGGAAAATAAAGTGCGGCCAGCTCCAGCTGCACCCGGAACTGCTGGCGCGCCACACCGTCGGCGGCATTGATGTCGATACGTGTCATGCGCTGCAGGCGGCCGCTGCTGTTCACCAACTGGTGGATGGTTAGCAGCTGCTGCGGTATGGCCGAGAAAGTGAGGGTTAGACCTAGCTGGCTGGGCTGGCCGCGGCTGATGCTGCCGGGCTGGGCAGTGGCGTCGCTGATGCCCTGGCTGCTTAGCTGGCTCAGCCATTCCTGTTGCCAGGAAGCCTGGGCAGCTTCGGCAGTGGCGCCCTGCAGGGCGTTCTGCAGCATGGCGGCATGCTCGGGCTGGCTATCGCGCAGGCCTTGTTCTATGCGTTTTTTCTGCTCGGCCAGGGTCTTGATCTCGGCCAGGTCTGCGGCAGCGCGGCCATGCAGCTTGCGCTGTCCGGCCAGCTCGGCCAGTGTGCCATCCAGCCACAGCAGGCAGCCCAGCAGCACGATGGCCAGCACGCCCAGCACCTTGAAGCCCAGCAGCCGGTACAGCCGCTCAAGGTTGCGGCGCCAGCGGGGCCAGGGTGATAGCCGGGGCAGCCGCATGGGCTCAGGAGGCTTGGGCAGGCTTGCGGACATGGAATTCCAGACTGAACTGTTTGGGTGGGTCTATGGTGGGGGCCGGTTTGCCAGTATCCAACTGCACCAGGCCCAGCGGCTTCAGCCGTTTCTGCATGTCGGCCTGGCTGGCACCTTCACCGGCGATCAACACCTGCTTGCCATCATGGCGATAGCGGGTGAGCCAGCTGCCGTCGGGCAGCAGGGGGGTGGACTGGGCCAGCGCATCAAGCAGGGCAGGTCCGCGGGCAAAACTCTCGGCAGCCAGCAATTGCTCGCGCAGCGTCAAGAGTTCGCGGCGCTTGGCCTGCAGGCGCTTGTGGGCGGGCTGCAGCTTGTCTGTGGCATCGTTGAGCTTCTCGGTGTCGGCCCGGAGTTTCTGCTGCTGCCAATGCAGGCCACCCATGCCGGCAACCAGCAGCAGGCCGACCGCTGCGACCCAGGGTGTAAAGCGTGAGACCAGCCAGTCGCGCGAGGGCGGCTGCCACCAGCCCCTGGCGCCGGCCAGCCAATGGCTGAATACCTGTTGGGACAGATCGGGCGTGGCCTGCGGGCTGAGTACATGGCGGCTGCTCAGCGTGGCTTCCAGCTGGGCCTGTTGCTCGGCAGGGAAGCCGGAATGCAGCACGGGCGTGCCTTCGCCGTGCCCCAGGCTGGCCAGCAGCAGTGACAGCCGTTGCGGCCAGCCAGTCTGGGCGGTGCTGAGGGAGGCGACGGTGATGGGTATGCCGGCACCATCGCAACGCCAGACGATCAACTGACTGGCCTGGCACCAGAGCCAGTAGGCATTGCGGGTGGCTTGGCTGGCCTGGGCCAGCAATTGCGCCGCTGGGTAGCACTCCTGCAAGCGCATGCCCAGCTTGTCGAGTGTGGTACGCAGGTTCTGCAGCTCGCTGGCGGCGATCCAGCACAGCCTGAGCTCGTCGGCCGGGCCGGCCTGGCTGCAGATGGCCAGCGAGGCGGCTGGGTAGGGTAGCTGGCTCGCCAGTAGTTCGGCCTCCTGCTCCTGGGGGGCCAGGGTTTTGCTGCGCGGTGCCTGCAGCAGCCCGCCACTGGCGGCGTCGGGCACGGCCAGTACCCGGCAGCCTGGGGGGACACCCCATGCCAGCAGGCAGGGGCGCAGGGTGCCGGGCAGTTGTTCCAGCAAGGGGGCTTCGCCGCTGTCCAGCCGCCAGGGCAGGGTGGCGTGCTCGGCACGATACCAGCCGCGCCAGTCACGGCGGAAAAGACTGACCTCGAGATGAGCGGCATTCAGGACTATGACCAGTTTCACGGCGGGCTCGTTGTATTGCTGCGGCTATCTTCGGTTTCGGTGAGCAGTATCAGGGCTTGGCTGTGCCAGCCGCTGTCGCGCCTGAGCAACTGCACTTCGGCATACAGCGGACTGCCATCCAGCTTGAGCCGTGCCAGCAAGGCTGTGCCAGGGGAGAGAAAGCGGCCGCTATCGCCACCGAAAGTGTCCAGCCATAGCTTTCTATCGACCTTGCCGTCAGAGCGCAAGCGTTTGAGCGTTGCCAGTTGTTCCGCAGTGTAGCCTGTCAGGGCGGCGACCACAGGCAGGGGTGTGGTTTCGGGGTCTACCCATTTGCCGCCGCTGCCCAGGGTGATGAGGTCATAAAAGCCGGGGCTGTCGCTACCTGATTCGCTGGCTTGCAGCAAGACGGGGGGCAGGCCGGCGATGTCACGGAAACTGCTGCGGTCGGTAAAGCCGGTATCGGGCCGGGCGGCAACGATGAGGCCGGCGTACTGTGCGGCGGCTTCGGGTGCTATGCCCAGCTCCAGCAACAAGCGGGTGTATTCCTTTTCGTCCAGCAGGTTGAAGTCGGGCTGGGCGGCGCGGTCTTCCAGGGTGATGCGGACCTGCTGCTCGCCTACCGCGACTTCCTGCTCGTCTCCGGCGCCCCAGCGCGGCAGCTTGCCCAATACCGGGTCGCTGGCATTTGCGGGGGCTGCCAGTTGCTGTGCCAGATCAAGCTGGGCCAGCAGCAGGGAATGGGCAGCCTGCAGGGTGTGCTCGTCCTGGGTGCCGCTGACCTGGTTGATCACCAGTTGCATGCCTAGCCGTTCGCGGTAAGCCACGGTCAGGGCCAGGCTGGCCAGGGCGATCAGCACGGCCATGACGTACAGCAGGACATAGCCTGACTGGCCGGCAGCAGGCCGGGCATGGGCAGGTGTACGCAATGGGCTAGCCACGGCTGAAGACCAGTGGCGGGAGTGCGAAATAGCTGCCCCCTATGAGGAGCCGGAAGGCCACGGGCGGTGTGCCTGCGCTGCTGTCCAGCCAGCGGTAGGCGGTAGGCTGGCGCTCGCTGTCTCCCTGGGCGGTAGCGGGGGCGGGGCTGTCTGGATCAGCCAACAGGTATTCGAAGCGACATTGCGTCAGTTGGTCCAGCAGGGTCTCGGCCTGGATGGCAGGTTCTCCGTCGCTGGCCGCGACGGCCTTGTCGGTCTTGGGGAGCTCGGTACTGATCAGCTCCAGCCGCCAGGTTTGCTCTTCGTCCTGCTGGCAGCGCAGGCCCTGCTGCACGGCGTCCTTCCTGCCTACCCATAGCTCGGTATCGCTACCCTTGGCAATGGCTTGGCCGGGGGCAAAGCGCAGGCGCAGATAGCTGGCCACGGCCTGCATTTCTTGTAGTTCGCTATAGAAGGCGCGGGTTCGTTGGGTGTGCTGCAGGCCCATGCGGAAGGCGCTGGACAGGGCAATGCCTATGGTGGCCGCCAGCAGCATGGCGATCAATAGCTCGATCAGCGTGAAACCCTGTTGGCGGCGGCGGGGTTGGGGCATGGTGCGATCACAGCACGTCGGCAAAGCCCTTGCGCAGCAAGCGGAAGGCCGACAGGCCCAGCAGCGCGACCAGGCCGGCCACCAGCCAGTAGGCCAGCAGCAGCTCGCCTGCAGGTTGCGCGGCGCCCAGCAGCCAGCTGCGGGAGAACTCGATCGGTAGGGTCAGTGGGTTGATGATCAACAGCCGGGCTATCCAGTCGGGGAGTATCTCGACCGGATAGAAAATCGGGCTGAGGAAGGACAGCAGGGTCAGGATGAAAGCGACCACCGGAGCCAGATCGCGTAGATAGACGCCGAAGGCCGAGACCAGCCAGCACAGGCCCAGGGTCATCAGGGCCAGCGGCAGCATGACCAGCGGCAGCCACAGCAGGCCCAGCGGCAGGCTGTGATGAACCACGGTATAGAGCACTGACCACACCAGTACGCCTATCAGCCAGTTGAAGCCGGCGGTGGTGATGGTGACCAGCGGCAGGGCCGGCAGGGGGAAGATGACTTTCTTGACGTAGTTGGCGTTGGCCTGCAACAGGCCAGGCGCCCGCCCCAGGCTTTCGGCGAAGAACTGCAGGAACAGCATGCCGGCAAAGACATTGAGGGCAAAGGCGGTTTTATCGTTGGCCGCATCGCCTACCCAGCGTGCCTTGAATACCTCGCTGAACACCCAGGTGTAGACCGCCAGCGTGAGCAGGGGCGTCAGCACGGTCCAGAGCCATCCCAGGGTGGTGCCCCGGTAGCGGGCGGCGATCTCGCGCCGCGACAACTGGCCTACCAGATACAGCAGTGAACGCAGCTTTCTCATGGTTTGGCCGCGTCTATGGCCAGGGTGGGCGGTAGGCCGGCTTTCTGGCGCCTGGCGGTGTTCAGCAGTTCGCGGACTTCCTCCATGGCGTCGTCCAACTGGCGGTTCAGCCGGTCGGCATCGCTCTGGTTGTTGATGACGTAGGGGGTCAGGGTCAGCAGCAATTCGGTCCGTTCTGTTTTCTTGGTCTGTGCCCGGAACAGATTACCCAGGACGGGGATGTCCTTCAGATAGGGCACACCCGTCTCGTTGACGCTGCCGTTGTCCTGGATCAGCCCGCCTATGACCAGGGTCTTGCCTTCCTGCAGGCTGACCTCGGTCTGCACACTGCGCTTGGTGAAGCGGGGCAGAGTGGTGGCGCCATTGGTATCGTTGGCCACGGTGCTGACTTCCTGGTTGATTTCCAGGTTGACCAGACCCGATTCATTGATGCTAGGCTTGACCTGCAGGATGATGCCGACGGTGCGGTAGGTGAAGCTTTCGGCGATGGTGGAGCCGGTGGTGCCAGTGTTGGCGTTGCTGATCTGCTGGGTCCGTACCGGGACTTCCTGGCCGATTTCTATCTTGGCTTCCTTGCCATCGCTGGCGACGATGCGGGGCGAGGCGAGGATGGTGATGTCGTCGTCGTTGGCCACGGCCTGGATGGCGCCCATGGCCGTGCCCACGCTGTCGGTGACGCTATAGAGCAGACCACCTGCCTTGGCGTCTATGGTGCCGCCCAGTTTGGCGGCGGCCTTGTAGATCTGGCCGTCTATGCTCAGTTTCTCGTGCAACAGGGTCCACTCTATGCCCAGGCGGTTCTGCTTGCTCAGGCCTACCTCGATCACATTGGCCTGTATCAGCACCTGGCGGGAGACGGTGTCGAGCTGCTCCAGCAATTGCAGTATCTGCAGGTAGTCTTGCCGGCTGGCCTTGATGATCAGCGAATTGGACTTTTCGTTGGGGATGATCTGTACCTCGCCCGACAGGCCGGTGCCCGAGGCGCTGGTGGTGGGGACGTTGCCTTTTTGCACCACCTTGGTGGCCCCGCTGCTGCTGGCCGGTGCGGCGCCGCCGTAGATCTGGCTGATCAGGCCGGCCAGGTAGGCGGCCGTGCTGTTCTTGACGGTGTAGATGTTGATGCGGGAGTTGAGGCCTTCCTTGGGAGCGATATCGACTTCGCGTATCTGCTTGCGGGCGGCTTCCAGCACGTCGCGGTTGGAGGCTGCCACCAGGATGGCATTCATGCGCTTGATCGGCATGAAGAACACCTTGTTGGCTTCGGTGCCCCGCCAGTTGTACATCTGTGAGGTCTTGAACAGGGTTTCCATCTCGCGCGCCACTTCGGTGGCATCGCCGTTTTCTATCTGCACCATCTCGGTCTGGACCTTGGCCAGATAGTCGATGTCCAGCGACTGCACCAGTTCCTGTAGCTTTTTGACGTTGCGGGCGCGGTCTACCACGATCAGGTAGTGATCGGTGGGGTCGTTGACCAGTGTGGCCTGCGGGCCGATGAAGTTGCGCAGGGTGGCGATTAGGGCTGAGGGCTGCACATGGCGGGGGGCGAAGATCTGCACCACGCTGCCGTTGTCGCCCACGGCCGTGCTGGAGACGGAATCGCGGGCGGCCAGGTTGTCACGCACCACCTTGTATAGATTGCCATCGCGGATGATGGAGATGTTGTTGAGCGCCAGCACGCTTTGCAGCACGCCCAGCAGGTCTTCCGAGCTGACTGGGCTGAGGCCGTTGATGTTGACCTTGCCCGTGATGCCCGGATCGACGATGTAGTTGAGCTGCAGGATATCGCCCATGATGGTCTGTACCACCTCGTAGACATCGGCATTGTCGAACCGCAGGGTGACGCCGCCCGCGCCTACCAATTGCGGCTGCTGTGTCAGTACCCTGTCGCGCGGGGCGATGGGCTCGATGGCGGCGACCACCTGCGTGGCGGGGGAGGTAGTGGTAGCGGTGGCTGCCGGGGCGGGGGGGGCTGCTGCCGGGGTGGCCGCTGCGGGCTTGGCAGCCGTGGTGCTGGCGGGTTTGACCCGTGTCTCGGCTGGCAATGGCTTGGTCATGGGCTGCGCAGCCGGCGGCGTGGTCGCGGCGGGCGCGGCGGCGGTGGGTGTGGCAGGCTGGGCCGGTGGTGGCTGCACGCCGGGCGGCAGGTTGCGCTGCATCTGCCGTATGGCATCCAGCAGCGTGGGGGCGGCGGCGGGGGTAGGCGGCGGCGGAGTTTCTTCGGCCAGGGCTGTGGTCAGTGCCAGTGTCAGAACGATGTTCCGGGTGCAGTCCGGAAGGCGGGGCGTGGGCTTGCTGATTTTGCTTGGCATCGTTTGCGTGTCGTCTCTGGAGGGGGCTGGCCAATCTATGTATAGGGAGGAAGCGGTTCCGAGAACCTGGAATGATCCGTCAGCCTGAGAAAATCTTATCATACTGGCCGAACAGCATAGTCTGCGCAGCGCGATTGCCTGCTGCAGCGCACGCTTGGCGCAGGGCAACCACCCTGCCATGCCGCCGCACCCTGGGGCAGATGCAGGAGTAAAATGCTGCCGACGCGCTACAGACATTGGATAACCATGCCGGACACCCACACCCTACGCGAAGAGAACCTGGTTCCTTTTACGGCTGAACCCGTGACCGCTGG
Organism: Chitinimonas sp. JJ19; assembly: GCF_036961565.1. Taxonomy (NCBI): domain Bacteria; kingdom Pseudomonadati; phylum Pseudomonadota; class Betaproteobacteria; order Neisseriales; family Chitinibacteraceae; genus Chitinimonas; species Chitinimonas sp. JJ19. Next base: position 140,587 of record NZ_JBAMDD010000008.1, on the reverse strand, counting down.
CCGCCTGCTGGTCTTTGCGCCGCATCCTGATGACGAGGTGTTCGGCTGTGGCGGCACTCTGGCCCTGCATGCCGCCGCCGGGGCGGCAATCCAGGTGGTGGTATTGACCAGTGGAGATCATGGAGAGTTCGGCAAAGACCCGGAGGCCAGGCGAAATGAAAGCGCCCAGGCAGCCAGCCTGCTCGGTTATGCCACGCCGGTGTTCTGGGGCTTGCCGGACCGGGGGGTGGTGTGCGACGAGGCACTGGTGGGCCGCATGCTGGCCCTGATGACCGAGTTTGCGCCTGAACTGGTGTTTGCCCCCTCGGTGTGGGAGGTCCACCCCGACCATGTGAATACGGCCCTGGCGGCCCTGGAGGCGTTTCGACGCTGGGCGGCGCCGACAGCCCGCTTGCTGGGCTATGAGGTGGGATCGGCGCTGCAGCCGGACGCCCTGTTTGACATCACCACCATGTTTGCGGCCAAGGAAGCCGCCATGGCGGTGTTTGCCAGCCAGTTGGGCGTGCAGCGCTACGACAGGCAGATCAGCGGGCTGAACCGGTTTCGCAGCTATACGCTGGGTGCGGCTGAGGCGGTGGAGGCTTTCCATGTGACGGAGGTGGAAGATTGCCGCCATGGCCTGCCGGACAGCCTGCAAGGGATTGCCGGGTACCGCCGCGTTATCCAGCACAAGCTGGCCGCTAGCCGGCCGGCGACGGTGAGTGTGTGCCTGCCAGAGGCAACGCCTGCCTTGCTGCCCTCGCTGCTGGCCGATCTGGCGCACCAGACCCATGCTGCGGTAGAGGTGCTGGTGGACCGCGATGTGTTGGCGGCGGCAGTGCTGCCGGCAGGCTTGAGCGAGGCGCTGTCGCTGGTTGGGGTGGCAGAGGCGCATCCCGGTGGGCTGTGGGGCGCTGCCAGCGGCCACTTTGGCATGGTGCTACGGGGCGGTGTGAGGTTGCTGCCCGACCATCTGGCCAAGCTGCTAGCCAGCCTGCAGGACGACGATGGCGCCGTGCTGGCCGTGGCGGCCTGCGCTGCCGATGCCCACCTGGCGCATGCGCAGGAGGGCATGTTGCCGCCAGCAGGCAGTGCTGCGGCTTGGTGGCCCCTGGCGCCCATGTTGCCTGCGGCAGCCTATTTTTTCAGGCTGGACGGGGTGGTCTGCCCTGATGCGGGTGCTGCTCAGTCGGATTGGGTGCATGCACTGGCCACGGCCAAATATGGGCGTGTGCTATGCCTGCCACAACCCACTGTGCACCTGCTTGAGCGCCTGCCAGTACCTGATTGCCAAGGGGTGGCCGATATCCTGGCGCGGTTTGGGCGTACCGTGGGTGCGGAGACGATACGCGAGTTACTGGGGGTGGTGAGCCAGATCGGGGCGGTGCAACTGGCCCGAGAGACGGCGTTGCTGACTTCGCTGGAGCAATATGCGCCTGCCGTAGTCAGCTTGCGGCGCAGCCTGGCCGAGCGGGATACCAGCCTGGCGCAGCGGGAGGCGGCATTGGCCGCACGGGATGCGGAGCTCGCGCATCTATTGGGGGATATGGCGAGCCTGCGTGCCACGATTGCGGCAGAGCGGCATGAGCTGGCTACCCAACTGGCGGCCAACGGCCAGTTGCTGGCGCAGCAGGTGGCGCTGGAGCGGGGCCTGGGGGCAGAGCGGGTGGCTGTGGCGCAGGTACAGCTGCAACTGCAGCAAGCGCAGGCACAGGTCGAGCAGTTGCGCCTGGAGATGGCGCAAAGGCTGGCCGAGCAGCAGGCGCAGGCCCAGCTTGCACAGGTTGACGCGTTGCGCTGGCAGGCCCAACAGTATGAGGCCAGCCGATCCTGGCGTTGGACCCGACCCTTGCGCTGGCTGACAAGTTTGCTGGCTCGTTGAGCCGCATGCCTTTATCATCAGCGCCCGCCGCAACGTATTGAAGTGTTTGGAAGCCATGTCGGATTTGGTCAAAGAAATAGATGTGCTGGTTGTCTGTTATCAACCAGCACGGGAAGGCCTGGATGAGCTGCTGCAGAGCCTGGACAGGGAAAGGCTGCGCAGCGGGGTGTCGTTGCGGTTGCTGGTGTGGGACAACTCGATCAGCGAGGATGCGCGCGAACGGGTGAACCAGTGGGTGGCTGCTGCGCCGGCCGCGTTTGCAGCACAGGTATGGCGTGATGGCGGCAATCTGGGTTTTGGCGGCGGCCATAACGCCTTGCTGGCCCATGCGAAGGCCGATTGGCTACTGCTGCTTAACCAGGACCTGACGCTGGAGCCGGATGCGCTGGGCCAGTTGCAGCAACGCGCCGGCAGTGCCGCGGATGTGGCGGTGTGGGAGATGCGCCAGTTGCCCTATGAGCATCCCAAGGTATATGACCCCAGCAGCCTGGACACGCCCTGGTTTAGCGGTGCGGCCTTTCTGATACGGCGTACGGCCATGCTGCAGGTGGGGGGATTCGAGCCACGCATCTTCATGTATGGCGAAGACGTCGACCTGGCCTGGCGCCTACAGGCCAAGGGTTGGCGTACCTGCTACCTGCCGCAGGCGGCGGTGGTGCACCATACCTATCGCTATGCCCATGAGGTCAAGCCCTTGCAGGCGCTGGAAGGCACGCTGACCAATCTGTGCCTGCGGGCCCGCTTTGGCAACTGGAGCAATGTGGCGCGCGGCCTGGCCATGCTGGGCACCGAGATCATGATGCCGTCCAGTTTTCCTGGGCGGCGCTGGGGGCTGATCAAGCTGTTCTTCCGCTTCTGGCTGCGTTTTCCGTATTTCTGGCGCAGTGGCCGGGAGTGGCGCGGCAAGGGGCAGTCGCAGTTCCTGTTCTGGAACTATGCCATGCACCGCGATGGCGCCTTCGAGGTGTTCAAATCCCGCGTAGGTGTGGACGTGGCCGAGCTGCCCTTGGTGTCGGTGATCGTGCGTACGCACGCCCGCCCGGATGTGCTGCGTGAGGCATTGCAATCATTGGCGAACCAGACCTACCCACGGCTGGAAGTGATGGTGGTGGAGGATGGCGCACCCACGGCCCAGGCCATGGTGGAGGCCGAGTTTGCCGGGCGCATGAATGTGCGTTATTTCGCCACCGGCGAGAAGGTGGGGCGCTCGGAAGCCGGTAACCGCGCCATGGCTGCGGCCCAGGGCGAATGGATGAATTTTCTGGACGACGACGACCAGCTGTTTGCCGACCATGTGGAAGTGTTGCTGGAAACGGCCCTGACCCAGGGCAAGCGCGGCGCCTATGGCCTGGCCTGGGAGGTGGCGACCGAGATCGACTCCTATAGCCCTTTCCGCTACCGCGAGCTGAACCATGCCACGGTGCACAGGCAGCCGTTTTCGCGCTTGACCATGTGGCACCACAACTACCTGCCCATCCAGGCGGTGCTGTTTCATCGCAGCCTGTTTGAGCGGCATGGCGGCTTTGCCACCGAGATGGACCAGCTGGAAGACTGGAACCTGTGGACCCGCTATACCCTGCATGATGACTTTGTGATGGTGGAGAAAACCACCTCCAAATACCGTGTGCCGGCCAATGCCGAGGTGCAGCAGGCGCGGCAGGGCAAGCTGGACGAGGCCTACCAGTATGCGCTGGCCAAGCAGGCCGAGATGAAGCTGACCATGACGCCGCAGGAGATATTGGCGCTGGTGGGGGATTTCAACCGCAGCCAGACGGTGGTCTATATCACCAAGTCGTCGCTACGCCATATGTGCCAGACTTGGCCGGGGCTGCGCTGGTTGTATGCACGGCGGCAGGTGGTGCTGCTGGGTTTGCGGCGCATGCGGGCTTGGTTGCCGGGGCGGGCGTAGGCTTGGGCGGTAGTTAATGTGGTGTGGGTGTGTGGTGGTGTTGGTGGTCGGTGAGAGCTGGGCCACCGACTGGTGCGATTGCAATGCCGCCACCAAGGCTCGTGGATGGCTGTTGCCCCCTAGGCATGGCATTTCCTGGGGGGCTATTTCGCTGGTGATGGCTATCTTCTAGGTTCATACCGCATCGCTACCGCGCCCGAACCGAAATCCAGCCGGCTGACGAACTGCAGATCGAGCGGCTTTGACAATCCCGCGAACAAGGTTGGGCCATAGCCTACCAGGCTGGGATGTATCACGAACTCGTACTCATCTATCAGGCCCAGCTCAGCCAAGGCCAACGGGAGCTGCACGCCGCCGACGAACAGCCCTTTGCCGGGTTGCTGCTTGAGCTGCTGCACAGCGCTGCCCAGGTTTCCGCGCAAGAGTTCTGCGTTCCAGTCGACCTGTTTCAGGGTGCTGGACACCACGTACTTCTTTGCTGCGTCTATTGTCCGGGCGAAGGGTTCCATCCAGGGCGCCATCCAGTCGGGTCTTGCTCCTGTTTGGGCTGGCGACCGAAACGCGGCCTCCATCATTTGGTAAGTCACCCGGCCAAAGAGGAGGGCATCGGCTTGCTTGAGATTTTCGATGGCGTGACGATGCAGCGCTTCGTCTGAGGGCATCATGGTGTGATCGCAGCAGCCATCCAGTGTGATATTGATGGAGTAGCGAAGCGGGCGCATGGTGTGCTCCTGACGTGGCCTGGCCTTGTAGTTTAGCTGCACCTGCGTGCGGGCTCAGGTGATTGGTTGCAGCACCATGCTGGACTTGTTTTCCTGGCGTTCACCGGCGCCGGATGAGCGGTTCTTTTCTTCCTTGCGCGTCAGGACCAGGCGGTCGCCGACTACGCTGTAGCTGCGGTCTTCGTCGCTATGCTGCTCGAAACTGACGACGATGAAGGCGCGGCCGGAGAGGTTGACGCGGTGGGTGCTGGCGAGCGGTGTGCCGTCTGCGGCGATCCAGATAGTTAGACGTCCTTCAAAGTCCTTGACGTATTTCCGGTCGCGTTCGGCCAGCTTGTCTATGGTTTTCTCGAAGGTCAGCTTGCGGGCAGGTTTGCCGTTGTAGCTGTCGGCGGCTTCGCCTTTGTAGGTGCTGTCTTCAATCTCGCGCACCAGCGTGGCGGCGGCGGAGGTCATGCTGCGCAGTTCGGTGAAGTCCAGCGCGCGCAGGGCGTACAGGGTGGGGGTCTTGCTGTTTTTGTCCTTGCTATTGGCGCGTTGCTCATTCTCGGCCCGCATCAGTACGTCCTTGCCGTACAGCAGTTGCAGGCCACGGCTGCTGTCCTCCAGAGTGAGGCTGGCCTGGCCCTGGCGGTCTTCTGCATCCTTGCCGTCACCCTGACGGCTGCTGGTCTTGATCTCCAGAGCAGCTTTCAGTGGCATTTGCCCCTGCAGGCGGGACAAGGCGGCCTTGAGGTCGGCCAGGCCATCGGCATGGGCCTGTAGGCTTCCGATCAGCAGGCAGGTCAGCAGGGTGGAGATGGGGTGGATACCGGGCAGGTGCATGAAAGGCTTCCTGTTGGGAGGGAGTGCTGGGACAGGGGGCTGCTGGGGGGAGTTCGCGGGCTGTAGAAATTCATCTCGCCTGCACCGTCTGCCTTCACCCATCATTGACCTGCGTCCAAAGCAGGTGCTGAAGCCCATTCAATATGATGACGAGCGTCAGCGAGGTTCCCCGCCGGCGGGCGGGGGTGGGGCTGGATCAGGGTAGAGCCTGCTGCCTCAGGCTGCGCTACCGTTTAGCGCCAGGGTTGCCCTGGCGTCTGCACCGTCTGCCTTCACCCATCAGTGACCTGCGTCCAAAGCAGGTACTGAAGCCCATCCTATATTCAATAGGATGACGAGCGTCAGCGAGGTTCCCCCCCGGCGGGCGGGGGTAGGGGTGGGGCTAGATCAGGGTAGAGCCTGCTGCTTCAGGCTGCGCTGCCGTTTAGCGCCAGGGTCGCCCTGGCGTCTGCACCGTCTGTCTTCACCCATCAGTAACCTGCGTCCATAGCAGGCTCTCACCGGAAGTCGGTATCGCCAGCAGTGAGCAGCCAGCGGTTGGCGACGGCGTCGGGGCTGGGGCCGGGGGACCAGGCGTTGCAGGGGATGAGGACGTCGATGTCGATCTGCTTGGGGCGGCTTTGGAAGTAGCGTGCGTGTGCCTGGCTGAGCCACATGGTGAGCAGGGGGGCATCCTGTTGGCGGGCGATCTGGGCGGCGGCCTGGGCGCAGGTGTCCCAGTCTCGGGGGGCGGCGACCAGGTCGAGCAGTTCCATGCTGCTGGCGTGGCGCCGCAGTACGACCAGGCCGATGGCCTGGCGGCTGAGGCGATGGCGCAGTAGCCAGAGTTGGTAGTCTACGGTGGGGTGGTTGAGATAGCGCTGCTGCAGGCGGGCGGCGTCGCGCAGGCCCAGGATGTCGTGTGGCAGGGCGGTGTGCATGGCCTGCCAGAGTTGGGCCAGCTCGCGGCTGTGCGGTTGCAGCTGTTGCAGGCGTTCGGCTTGTTGCGACCAGGGGAGGGGGGCGACCTGGGCGGTGAGCCAGTGCAGTTCGATCACTTCGCCGGTGGGTTGGTACAGGCCCAGCCGCTGGGCGACCTGCATGGCGCGGCGGTTGGGGAAGCCGAAGCCATGCAGATAGGGGCGGCCGTGGCCGATGTAGCGGTCGAGGAAGGTGGAGGCGACTTCGAAGAAGGGGCCTTTGCGGCTGAGCGAGCTGCGATCCTGCTGCCTGACCATGACGTCGCCTATCTGCACGGCCAGGCAGGGTTTGCCGGCGTCGAGCACGGGGCGCGGCATGGCGCCATAGTGGGCGGTCAGGTGGCCATCGGCCTGCCATAGCCCCATGGCCAGGCCGCGTCCTTCGCCATACTTCCAGTGCCAGAGGGCCGGGGGCATGGCGCTGCCGAAGGCGACACTGAACAGCTCGTTCATGGCGCTTGCATCGGCTTCGGTGAGCAGGCGCAGGGTGGCGGCGTCGGTCATGGCGGGGTCAGGCGGCTGGGGTCGGGCTGGGGCGGATGAATTCCAGGTAGCGGTATTGGTATTCGCCCTGGGCGTAGTGGTGCTGGTAGCGCTGGTTGGCAGTCTGCAGATGATCGAGCATGGCGTCGTCGATGGGCAGGGTGGCCAGGAGTTGCGGGCGCAATTGGGCGACGGTGCGTTGCAGGTAGCTGACGGTGTGGGCGGCAGCGCTGGAGTGATCGTGGTTCTTGATCAGGCTGTAGCCGTGCGCGGCTGCGGTGTCGAGGAAGGTGGTCAGGGCGTGCAGGCCGGCGATGGTGGCATCGCGGGCGAATTCATCGAGCACCAGTACCCGGCCCTGGGGAGCGAGCAGGCGATCTACCTGTTGCCATAGCTCGGCGGTGGGGATGTACTGGCTGGATTCCTGGAACAGGATGAGGTCGTATTGTTCGTCGGTCTGGTATTGCTCGAAGGTGGAGTGTACGACCTGGGTGCCGGGGCAGCGCTCGGCTGCGATGCGTACCTGGGCGGGGTCGGGCGTGAGTCCGGTGACCTGGTAGCCTGCCTGGGCCAGCTTGCCCAGGGTGGTGCTAAGGCCGATGCCGACTTCGAGCAGCTTGAGGGGGGCGGGGGGGAGCTGCTGGAACAGCCAGGTGGTGGAGCGAGCCTGGGCGGCGGTGACGGGTTCGTCGGCGGATTCGAACAGGCCGTAGTGCAGTGAGTCGATATGGCCGGTCTGCAGTTGCAGGAGTTCGGCATAGACATTCAGCGGAAACGGAAACTGGCGGGCTTCTAGGGTCAGTGTGGCGAGGGTTTGCATAGGGGATGGCGGCGCCTGGGCCGGTTCAGTGTAGGGGATGCGGCCAAGCCCTGGCGGGTGTCCCGGTGGGCCTGGCGGCGGCGATATAGGGGCGGTTCATCGGGCGCTTTCGCCAACCTGCCAGCTGTGGGGCAGGGTGACGACGCCGATTTCCAGGCCTTTTTGATAGACCCGGAGGCTGACGGCGGCTTCTACCGTATCGTAGGGTTGGATGGCGTTCTCATCAAGCAGCCAGACATCGACCAGATAGTGGCCTTTGAGCAGGGGCAGGGTGGGGTAGGTGAGCTGTACCTCGCCCTGGCCTTGGGAGTTGAGCCTGAGGTTGATGTTGTCGTTGTGGGTGCCGCTGGAGCAGACGATGCGGCGGTCCTCTGTGTGTATGCCGATGGCGACGGAGGGGGCTGGCAGGCCGGGGGCGCATTCGAAGCGGATGCGCAGGGTGAGGTCGGTGACGCCAGTGGTGGCTTCGATCTCGGTAACGGCTTCGCCGTCATGGGCGATGGCCTTGACGTCTAGGATGCGGCAGGGCGTGTCGGTATTGTCGCGGACGGAAGCGGTGGGTTCCGTGGCCTGGGTGGGCTGGAACGGGGTGTCGTTCTGTTCGGCGGCCTCCTGGCTGCGCAGGAAGCCGGTATAGGCGGTGACGACGCTGGCGGGATCGCCGGCGGCCATGACCTTGCCTTTCTCCAGCCAGACCACTTTGTTGCAGAGGGCTTCGACCTGATACATGGAGTGGGAGCAGAACAGGATGGTGGTGCCGGCCGCCTTGAGCTGCATGATGCGCTCGAAGGATTTGCGGGCGAACATGCCGTCGCCGACCGACAGGGCTTCGTCGATGATCAGTATCTGCGGATCGACATGGATGGCGACCGAGAAGGCGAGCCGGACATACATGCCGCTGGAGTAGGTCTTGACCGGGCGGTCGATGAAATCGCCTATGCCGGAGAAGGCGACGATTTCGTCGAAGCGGGCCAGGGTTTCTTCTTGCGACAGACCGAGGATGGCGGCGTTGAGCAGGACGTTTTCGCGGCCGCTGAAGTCGGGGTTGAAGCCGGCACCCAGCTCCAGCAGGGCGGCGACTCGGCCACGCACCACGCAGCTACCGGTGGAAGGGGTGACGGTGCCGGATACCAGTTGCAGCAGGGTGGATTTGCCGGCGCCATTGCGTCCGACCAGGCCGATGACGTCGCCTTGGGCGATGTCGAGCGTGATGTTGTCGAGCGCGACAAAGGGTGGGGCGCTGCGGTAGAAACGGCCCAGCAGCAGCTTGCGCAGGCGGTCTGCCGGGTTGGCGTGGAGGTCGTAGTGCTTGCTGACCTGGCTGAGTGTGATGGCGGGGGCTTGCATGGGATGGGCCATGTCAGCGTCTCATCCAGCCGGTGATGGACCAGCGCGGTTGTTGTGCGGGCAGGACTTCGTGCCAGTAACGCTCGGACAGGAACAGGACCAGCCGGCCTGCCTGTGGGGCGATGTCGGTGTAGTGGTCGGCCTGGTCGGGGTCGTGCCATAGCCTGAGCTGGCCGCCATCGTGGGCCTGCCAGCCGCTGTTGAGGTAGCAGACCACGGATACCACGCGGGCATCGTCGTCGCGGAAGCGGTCGAGATGGCGTTTGTAGAAGCTGCCTACGGGGTAGTGGGCGTAGTGGAACTCACCTTCGCGTATGCCCAGGAATAGTTCGCGGTTGAGCCCGCTTTGCAAGGCGTTGATGCGCTGCCAGTAGGCGTGTTCGGGGTCGGAAGGCTGTAGGGGGTCGAGCCAGCGGACGTCGTCGCCACGGATTTCATCGCGCTGAGAGCGGGCGTCGGCGCGGCCTACGGCGGCGCGGTGGAATTCGCCCTGCTGTTGGCGGCGCAGGCCTTCGGCCCGCAAGGCGGTGGCTTGATCCTGGCTGAGGAAGTCGTCGCAGACTACCCAGCCGGTATGGGCCAGCGCGTCGATCAGCGCGGGCAGTTGTGCTTCAAAATCAGTCATGCGTTGAAATTGCGTATCCAGATGGGGGCGAGCGTGGCGTGGCTGAGGGTGCTTTGCAGCGCTGCGGTGAGTTTGGGGCATTCCTGCTGGAACCAGTCGCGACCGGGGCGCCAGTGGCTCATGGTAGTGGCCAGGAGATCCAGTGCGGTCAGCTCGTGGGTGAACAGGTAGGGGGTATCGTCCAGTTGGCGTTCTAGCGTGCGCCAGTAATCTTCCAGGCGAGCGCGGGCGAAGGCTTTGAGGGAGCCTTGTTCGGCTTCACCAGCGATCCAGCGTTCGGGGAAATCGCCGATGCCGATGGCGGCATAGGCGTTGGCGGTGAGGTAGACCAGCCAGCGCAACACGGTGGCCCTGGTTGTGGCATCGGTGGGCAGCAGGTGGCTGGCGGGATATTGCTCTGCCAGCCAGATCAGGATGGCGACGCTTTCGGTGAGGACGGTGCCGTCCTGGGTGAGCAGGGTGGGGACCTGGGCCAGTGGGTTGAGTCGGCGCAGTTCGTCGACGGCGGGGCCGCCGCTCCATGGTTCGGCCTCGATGTACTGGTAGGGGGCGCCGACCAGGGTGAGGGCGGCTTCAATGGCGGCGGAGCCGCAGCCTTTGCAACCATAGAGGGTGTACATGCTCAATCCTTCTCGAAGCGGACCAGGGCCAGGCTGCCCAGCAGGTTGGGCAGGAAGGTGATGCGGCGGCCCTGGTGCATGACGATCTGGCTGGTGATGCGGGCGCCGTGCGATACCAGCAGGGCGTCGAAATCATTCAGCGTGCAGAGGTGGATATTGGGGGTGTTGTACCACTGGTAGGGTATGGTCTCGGACACCGGCATGCGGCCCAGGGCCAGCTGCCAGCGGTTTTCCCAGTAGCCGAAGTTGGGGAAGGTGACGATGCCGGTGCGGCCTACCCGCAGCATTTCGTCGATGATGGCCTCGACATGGCGCATGGACTGGATAGTCAGCGATAGCACGACATAGTCAAAGCTGCTGGCTTCGAAACCGGCGAGGCCGGACTCAAGATCGCGCTGGATGACGTTGACGCCACGGCCGACGGCGCCAATGACGCTGTCCATGTCGATTTCTATGCCGTAGCCGCTGACCTGCTTGTGGTCGCGCAGGTGGGCCAGCAGTTCGCCATCGCCGCAGCCGAGATCGAGTACGCGGCTTTCGGGGGCGATCCAGCCGGCGATGCGGGCCAGGTCGGGACGTAGTTCGCTCATGCGCCCACCTCTTCGGCGACGCGTTTGAGGTAGGCATCCATCAGGCGCATATAGGGTTCATCTGTCATCAGGAAGGCATCGTGGCCGTGGACCGATTCGATTTCGGCGTAGACCACGGGTTTCTTGGCGTCCAGCAGGGCTTTGACCGTCTCTTTGGAGCGTTCTGGCGAGAAGCGCCAGTCGGTGGTGAAGGCGACGATCAGGTATTTGGCAGGTGAGGCGGCCAGGGCGGCGGGCAGGCTGCCGCCGTAGTGGCGGGCCGGGTCGAAGTAATCGAGCGCCTTGGTCATCAGCAGGTAGGAGTTGGCGTCGAATACGTCGGCAAAGCGGTCGCCCTGGTAGCGCAGGTAGCTTTCGATCTCGAATTCGGTGCCGTAGCCGAACTGGTAGCCTTCAGCCAGCAGTTGGCGGCCGAATTTGCCGCCCAGGCCCTCGTCGGACAGATAAGTAATGTGCCCCAGCATGCGGGCGAGCTTGAGGCCGCGCTTGGGCCAGACACCATGCTGGTAGTAGTCGCCGCCGTGGAATTCGGGATCGGTGAGGATGGCGTTGCGGGCGACATCGTTGAAGGCGATGTTCTGGGCGGTGAGCTTGGGGGCGGAGGCGATGCTGAGGCAGTGCCTTACCCGGTGGGGGAAGGTGACCGTCCAGCGCAGTGCCTGCATGCCGCCCAGGCTGCCGCCGATGACGGCGGCCCAGCGCTCGATGCCGAGGCGATCGGCCAGGCGGGCCTGGGCGTGTACCCAGTCGTTGACCACCACCACCGGGAAACCGGAGCCCCAGGGCTGGCCGGTGGCGGGGTTGATGCTGCTGGGGCCGGTGGAGCCGTGGCAGCCGCCCAGGTTGTTGACGCCGACCACGAAGAAGCGGTTGGTATCGATGGGCTTGCCGGGGCCTATCATGGTGTCCCACCAGCCGGGGTATTTGTCGTCGGGCTGGTAGCGGCCCGCAACGTGATGGCTGCCGGACAGCGCGTGGCAGATCAGGATGGCGTTGGAGCGCTCGGCGTTCAGCGTGCCATAGGTTTCGTACATCAGCTGATAGCGGGGAATGACGGCGCCGCCCTGGAGTACGAGCGGTTCATCGAATTCGGCGCATTGTGCGCTGACGATGCCTACGGAGTGGGGGTCTGGAGTCATTGCCGGAGCGGGGCTGGAATGGATGGGAGAGTGTAATGGATGCGGCAGGTGTGGCCTAGGGTGCGCGCGCTGGGTGACTATGCCCGGCCGGGTGTGGATCAGGGGGCATCGCTGCGCTGCTGCCGGTACAGGTTGGCATAGACGCCGTTTTGCAGCAGCAGTTCATCGTGGCTGCCGACTTCGGCAATGCGGCCGCCCTGCATGGCGACAATGCGGTCGGCTTTTTCTATGGTGCTGAGGCGGTGGGCGATGACCAGGGTGGTGCGGCCTTGCATGAGGACGTCGAGGGCCGCCTGTACCTGGCGTTCGGATTCAGTATCGAGTGCGCTGGTGGCTTCGTCCAGTATCAGGATGGGGGCGTTCTTGTAGAGCGCGCGCGCGATGGCAAGGCGTTGGCGCTGGCCGCCGGAAAGGCGGGTACCGTTCTCGCCTATCTGGGTGTCGTAGCCCTTGGGCATGGCGCTGATGAAGTCGTGGGCGTAGGCGGCACGGGCGGCGGCCTCGATGCGGGGCTGGTCGAGCTGTTCTGCGCCGTAGGCGATATTGGCGGCGATGCTGTCGTTGAACAGGATGACATCCTGGCTGACCAGGGCGATCTGCCGGCGCAGGCTGGCCAGGGTGTAGTCGCGCAGGTCGTGTCCGTCCAGCAGGACGGCACCTTCGATGGGGTCGTAGAAGCGGGGCAGCAGGGTGGCGATGGTGGTCTTGCCGCCGCCTGAGCCGCCCACCAGGGCGATCACTTCGCCGGGGGCGATGTCGAGGTCAACGCCATCAAGTGCCCAGGCGGCTTCGTCGCTGTAGCGGAAGCGTACCTGCTGGAAGCGGATGGCGCCCTGGGTTTGGGTCAGCTCCTGCTTGCCGGTATCGGGCTCGATGGGCTGGTCTATCAGGCCGAACGCAGTCTGGGCGGCGGCGAGGCCGCGCTGCAGCTGTTCGTTCATTTTGGTGAGGTTCTTGATGGGCTGTTGCAATTGCAGCATCCACACCATGAAGGCGATGAAGTCGCCGGCGCTGAGGACATGCGCCTGGCTGCGCAGGCTGGCGAAATAGATGATGGTGGCCAGCACGATGGCGACGATGAGCATCACCACGCCGGAGTTGAGGGCTGAGCTGCTGTCCAGCTTGACCATGGCTTGGCGCACTTGCTTGGCGGCTTGGTCGAAGCGGGCTTCTTCGTAGCGCTGGCCGCCGAAGACCTTGACGATACGCTGGCCACCCAGGGCTTCGTCGAGTATGCGGGTCAGCTCGCCCATGGTGCTTTGGTTGAGCAGGCTGAGACGGCGCAGGCGGCGCCCCATGACGGTGACGCAGATGGCGATGGCGGGGATGACGGCAAAGCAGAACAGGGTGAGTTGCCAGTCTATCAGCAGTAACGAGCCCAGCAGGAAGACCACGGTGAGGCTGTCCTTGAACAGGACGGTGAGTACCTGGGTATTGGCCTGGGTGATGATGCTGACGTCGTAGGTGACGCGTGACAGCAGCACGCCGGCCGATTCGCGGTCGAAGGCGGCGACGGGCAGCCGCATCAGCCGGTTGAACATGAGTTTGCGTACATCGTGCTGCACCCGCGAGGCCAGCCAGGAGGCGGCGTAGGCGTTGACGTAGGTGGCGATGAAGCGGATGAGACCGACGATGACCAGGGCGACCGGCACGCCCCACAGTGGCCAGGCGGCGGTGAGGTTGTCTGGCAGCAGCTTGCCCAGGGCGGGCATGGCGCCGCCCTGCTGGCCGAAGTTGTGGTCGATCAGCGGCTGCAGCAGCCAGCCGAAGCTGGCTTCGGTGGCGGCGACCAGGGCCAGCGACACCATGGAGGCGAGCAGGGGCCATTTGTAGGCCAGGGTATGGCGCAGTATGCGCAGGTAGAGTTGGCGGCTGCTGGGCGGCACGGGGAGATCGCTGAAGGGGGAAGGCAGCATTGTAACGCAGGGGACGGTGCCGCCGGCCATGCAGGTGGGGTCAGAACATGCCGCGGCGGTAGCCTGACAGGATGCGCTGCCAGAACTGGGCGCGGCGCTCCGGGTCTTCGACCGGCTGCAGCCAGACCAGTTTGTCTTCTTCGGTGCTGTCGGCAGAGGGCTCGATGGTATTGGAGAGGCCGTGCCGCAGGGTGAGCTGGCGGCTGACATCACGGTTGAGGGTGTAGTTGATCCAGGCGCTGGCCAGCGGATTGTCGCGGCCGCCCATCAGCACGGCCCAGCAATCCAGCCAGGCCAGTGCGCCTTCACTGGGGATGATGTAGCCGACATCCTGGCCGCTGGCGCGCAGGGCCTTGATCTGCTGGCCGCCGTAGTTGCCGAAGGCCAGGGCGACGGGCTTGGTGCGGAACAGTTTCACGACGTCCTCGGGTGAGCTGTATAGCAGTGGGCGGTTGGCGCGCAGGGCGATCAGTTGCTTGACGGTCTTATTGAAGTTGGCGTCGGACAGCTGGAAGGGATTGCTGATGCCGGCCAGCAGGGCGGCCATGCTGAAGTTGTGACTGCTGCCCTCATAGAGCAGGATGCGGCCGCGATAGCGGGGCTCCCATAGCGCTGCCATGGAGGTGGGGGTGGTCTTGACCAGCTTGCGGTTGTAGATCAGGCCCATCTCGGCGTAGGTGTAGGGTACGGCATAGAGCTTGCCATCGCGCTGCAGGGCGGGCAGCGTGGCGGGATCGCGGAAACGCTTGAGCTGGTGGCGGGTGTTGGGGATGCCGTCGGGCTTGATGGGGACGACCAGACCGCGATTGACCAGACGCTGAAGTTCGGCAAGGTTGACGGCCAGTACGTCGAAGGATTCACCGCCCTGGGCGCTGGCGCGATCCCAGAGGTCGTCGTCGGTGGTGACGAAGGTGACTTCGACCCGGGCATCGTGTTGCCGCTCGAAGGCTTGCACCAGATCGGGGTCGGCGTAGCCGGGCCAGGCCAGCACCCGCAGGGTGCCGCCAGCGTGGGCTGTGAGGCTGGCCAGTAGGAGACACAGGCAGAGGCGTAGTGCGTTAGGGAGCATGGCTCGTTGAGGGCTGAGGTGTTCTAGCAGCTTGGCAACTGCAAGCCCGCTTGTCCAGTAAGCTTGTACGGATTGTTGTTGGCGGGGCTGGGACACTACACAAAGTGTGCTGAGGGGCTATAGTGGGAGTAGCCCGGTGTAGGGCGTGATGCTGGGCGGGATGTGATCAATTACCCAGCAATATACTGAAAAATTGCTTAAAATTAATACCTTGCTGGATATTCTGGGAGCAGGAGCCATGCAACTTTCATTGGTTGATGCCGTACTTTCCAATCGTCTGAGCCAAGCTGGCTTGCAGGCTTTACCCACGGCTGGTGCCGGTGGCACAGCCAGTTCGGGTGATGTCTATGCGCCGGATCCCAGCAAGCTGGTGGAATTATCGGGCTATGGTCAGTTGCTGTCGGCCGCCTCCCGCTTCAACGATACCTTGGCGGCCGGTGCCGGCAGCTTCAGCGGTACCCGCGATGCCAACAGCACCAGCAGCAGTGTGGCGACGGCCAGCTATGATGCCTCTGCCGCCGCTGCAGCATATAGCCTGAATGTGACTGAACTGGCCAAGGGCCGTAGCGTGGCGAGCGCTTACTTTGCGTCATCGTCCGAGGGCGTGGTCAGCGTGGGCAGCTTTACCATCCAGACCGGTACGGTGGATGGGGTGGGCGCGTTTACGGCAGATAGCAGCGAGGCCAAGACGGTGACGGTGACCGATGGTTCGCTGACTGGCCTGGCGGCCGCCATCAATCAGAGTGGTGCGGGGGTGACCGCTGCGGTAGAGAATGATGCCTATGGCTATCGCCTGAAAATTACCGGGAACCAGATTGGCGCGGGCAATAGCTTTCAGCTGCAGACCAATACCTCGGACCCTTTTGTCAATTACACCGCCAATTTCAACATACTGAATTTTGCCCAGACCCAGGCGGCAACCAATTCCAGCTATACGGTCAACGGCGGGAGTGTGCAGAGCGGCACGACCAATAATGTGCAGGTGGACACCGGGATCAATGCCACCTTGAAGGCGGTGGGAACGACTACCCTGGCTACTGTGGATGCCACCACCCTGGCGCAGAATCTGACCAGTGCCTACAACGCCCTGCAAGGCAGCATCAAGCAGGCTACCGGTACGGGTGGGGCGGTGAATACCAATGCCGGTACGGCCAACCAGCTGGCGACCGATTTGCGCAGCCAGGCCACGGCTACCTATGTCAATGCGCCATCCAGCCTGACCAGCCTGAGCCAGCTGGGGTTCAGCCTGAGCAATGGCGATGCCACCAGCCCCCTGACGCTGAATACCACGACGCTGCAGGCTGCGCTCAATAGCGATACCAGCGGGACGCTGTCCTTGCTGGCGCAAGCGGTTTCGGCCTTGAAGGGGACCAGTGCGGGTTATACCGATGCGGCCAATACCAATCCGGCCAATGGTTTGCTGGCGCAGCAGCTTAGCCTGCTGGACAGCATCAAGACGGGTATCACCACGGCGAATCCTGGCTTGAGCGGCTTGTCATCCAATGTGGTGGATAACCTGGTGCGGCGCGAAATTGGGGCGGGTGCAGCTGCGCTGGGACTATCGGGTATTTCGATCTATGCGTGATTTACGCCGCCTCATACAGCCCGGCTTGTCTGCGCCGGGCTTTTTTGTGCGCGTCGTGGCCAGCCTGATGCTGGCGGCGCTGGCGTTGACCACCAAGGCGGAAGAGCCACCGACCTTACGGGTGGCTGGGGCGGTTTGGTGCCCCTACAACTGCATGATCGACAACAACCCCGAGCGGCGCGGTTTTATGTTCGATATGTTGTTCGCCATTGCGGCCAAGCAGGGTTTTGCGGTGGAGTATGTGGAGCAACCCTGGCGGCGGGCCATCATCACCACCCGCGCCGGCCAGCAGGCCGCGCTGGCGGGGACGCTGAAGACGGATACGCCGGATTTTGTTTTTGGCAAACAGGCTTTTGGCCATAGCCGTAGCTGCTTTGTCACGCGCAGCTTGTCGAACTGGCAGTACCGGGGTGAGCGCAGCCTCAAGCGCCTGCGGCTGGCGGTAAACAAGGACCAGACCTTTGGCGACCCGGTGGACAAGGCGGTCAACGACCCGCTGAACCGGCTGTATATCTTTTTTGGTACGGGCAGCGATTACTTTCCGCGCCAGATGGAGGCGGTGGCCCGTGGTCAGGTGGAGGCCACGCTGGAAGATGAGTATGTGATTCGGGACTGGCTCAAGCAGTCGGGTCGGCAGCAGGAGTTTCGGCTGGCTGGCTGCCTGGATAGTGGTGAGGTGTATATCTCAGTGCCGCCAGGCAACCCCCAGGCCAAGCAGTTGGTAGCCATGTTTGACAGCGGGGTACAGGCCCTGCGGCAATCGGGTGAACTGGCGCGCATACTGGCCAAGTATGGCCTGGAGGATTGGCGACGTTGAGCGCCTGTTATGAATTCAGGCCATTGCGTGCTGATGATGGGCTGAGCGGGCGTCAGGGCAACCCTGGCGTTAAGGCTAGGTGCAGCCTGAACACGTAGGCGCTCCCTTGATGGCTTCCACCTTCTCCCTGCCCTTGCCGGTGATCTTCGTTAACTTGAATAGCCGTCTGCTGGCAATGATTCTAATGAATAGCTGGCCATAAGGGTATCGCTACAGGGCCGGGTTGGCGGTGGTTTGTGTGCGTGCCGGCCAAGCCTGGGCTAGCAGGGCGGGGAGCCAGGTGCCGGATGGACCTTGCAGTATGTGTTGGGCCAGATCCTGGTGGGCGGTGGCCTCGGTATTGATGAGGGCGATGGTGGCGCCCTTGCGCTGCGCCAGTTGGGGCAGGCTGGCGGCGGGCATGACCAGGCCGGAAGTGCCGATGATCAGGAACAGGTCGCAATCTGCTGCGGCTTGCTCGGCCGCGCGGTAGATGGCGGTAGGCAACTGCTCACCAAACCAGACGACATTGGGGCGCAAGCTGCCGCCGCAGTGCAGGCAGCGTGGTGGAGTGTCGTCGTCGGGGCTGGACAGACCCGGCCTGTGGCAGGCAAAGCAGATGCTCTCACGCAGATTGCCATGCAGGGCCAGTACACGAGTGCTGCCGGACTGCTGGTGCAGATCATCGACGTTCTGGGTGATCACCGTCACCTGCGGGACAAGCTGTTCCAGCGCGGCGATGGCGTGGTGGCCGGCATTGGGCTGGGCCTGTGCCAGCAACTGCCGGCGCCATTGGTACCAGCGCCAGACCAGCAGCTTGTCGCGCCGGTAGGCTTCGGCGGTAGCCAGATCCTCGGCCCGGAACTGGCTCCAGAGCCCGGTCTGGGCATCGCGGAACGTGGGTACGCCGCTTTCTGCCGATATGCCGGCGCCGCTGAAAACCACCACATGCCGGGCCTGCCGCAAGGCTTGTAGCAAGGTCTCCGGGAGAGTGTGAGTAGCGCTGGTCATGGCTCTTAATTGAAATGGCTGAGGCTGTTGCCGCTGGCACTGCGTTGCAGTTGGTAGATGTCGCCAAAGGCGGTTTCGGCAATGACCACAGGCTGGGTGATGCCTGCCAGCTTGATCAGCTCGGGTACCGTGTTGCTATGGCCGACGATGACGACATTCTTGCCGCAGTAATCCTGCGCCAGTCGCTGTAATAGCTGGGCGGGTTGATCGGGGTTGTAGAGGATGACATCAAGCTGCCTGGCTTGGGCCAAGGGTGTGGCCGTGGCGCGGGTGCGCTGGTAATCGGTGCTGAAGACGGCGGCGATGGCCTGTTGGCTGAATTTCTCTACCAGCGCCTGGGCACGCGCTTCGCCCTGAGGCGACAAGGCCGGGTCGCTGCCGCCCTGGGCGGATTTTTCGGCGTGGCGCATCAGGTAGAGCTTACCGCTATCGCATGCCTGGGCGGCTAGCGAGAGGCTGCACAGCAAGGGTAGGGCATAGAACCAGGTAGAACGCATGGGGGAGCCGGTACTTGAGACGGGAAAGCGCCATGGTGCTATGGAAGGGACCGGCTTGACCAGTGTGTTGCAACTGCATGATGCGGCAGCGCCCTTGGGCTGCACCGCAAAGCCGGGTTACCGGCTGGCGCAGGGCGCGCGAGTTTGGACGCTGCATGGGCCGCTGCAGCCAGGACAGATCCCGGCCGGAATAGCGGCCGGGACGGGTGAGTGGTCGCTACCAGAGTTCCTTGGCCACGCTGGCCTTGTCGCGCAGGTCTTCTATCTTCCTGCGGACATCGCGCCGGCGCACCATTTCCTTGAGGTAGCCCTCGGCGCTGACCAAAGGCAGGGTCATCATGGCGGCGAGGGAGTCGTTGGCGGGAGCCTTGGGACTGGCGGGTTTTTTCGGCATGGTGTTGTGCATCCATTCGATAAGTTGGCGCGCTGTCACCGCACTGCTTTTCTAACACGTTCTGCTAGGGGCTACCAGCCTGCCGGGCTGGCAATATGGGCAATCAAGCTGGCGTGGGAGAGGCGCGGGCTGGTGTTGTGGACGGGCGGCGTGCTGGCTGGCCGACGGCATGGGTGGTGACTGCCTTGCCTGGCATGGCCTCTGGCGTTTTGCGAGGGGTGCGAGGCGGGATTTGGGTGGCAGGTGGGCGTGGTATAGAACGGGTACCGGCCGGTGCAGGGATTGCCCAAAAGTTGCGGCGGGCTAGCCACAGTGGGGGGAGCGGCTGAAATGACCGATTGTCGGAAACTATGCCGTTGTCACTTCCGTTATCCCTCAAATGGGGGATAATGAAGCCTTCCTCCTCCTCTGGCCGCCGAAGTTTGGCGGCCGTTTTTTTTGCCTTGCGGGGGAGTGGGCTAAGGGACACTACGGTAGCTGCCGTCGCTGAGGCATTTTGCGCCAGTGCTGCTGCAAATGGCAGCCGCGCAGCTTGGCAGTATTCCCCTTTTGCCTAGTAGCTATTCCATCTGGGTGGGGTGGCGAGGGGATGACTGCCTGGCTCGCCCAGCAGGCCTCGGCGCCTGTTATGAAGCCAAATCATCAATGATCGGAAGTGCCTGAATAGGCGCAGGGGAGACCCCTGCAGCCTTAAGTAGTAGGCTTTCCCTGATGGCATCCACCTCTACCCTGTCCTCGTCGCTGCGTTGGAAGCCCATATTGCCTGGAGCGTGGCGGTGGTATCACTAATGCCTGTCCTCATTAGAATGGGCAGCAATATTCTATGATTCAAGGACATAACGGCCCCTTGGAAGGCGGGTGCTTTGTTGCCTGGTCGCCAGGGCGTTCGTTGATCTGACGCTTGCGCGATTTCTGATCTGGGTGGGATCTGGGCGGCGATAGATCGATTTCTGCCTATAGTGGCATACGAAGCAACACCGATTTTTTGGGGGGGGGCGATAAGCCTTCTTCCGTCACCAGCAGGTGTTGCTGGAAAAATTTCGCCTTGAGGGCAGGGTAAACCGCAGCATACATGCCAAGCGGATAATGGCATGCTAATGGGATAAGCGGCTTGCGCGGACATTGTCTTGCGGCCGTTTTTTTATTTGGATTGTTAGACGGAATAGCCATGATGACTCGAAGCCTTATCTCTTATCTTGTAATTGCGACCCTGTCGCTGACGGCCCAGGCTGACCTGGTGGATGACATCCGCGCCCGTGGCCAGTTGGTGGTGGGTACCAATGCCGATGCACCGCCATTCGGTTTTCAGAATCGCGACAAGACCATCTCTGGTTACGACGTGGATATGGCTGCCCTGGTCGCCAAGAAGCTGGGAGTGAAGTTTGTGGTACAGAACCTCGACCCGGCACAGCGGATAGAGCTGCTGCGCGGCAAGAAGGTGGACCTGATCGCCGCCATGCTGACCAAGACGGTGGAGCGGGAGCGGCAGGTGGATTTCTCTTATGGCTATTTTGTCACCGGCCAGAAGGTGCTGGCACGCAAGGGCCGTTTCGCCGACCTGAAGGCACTGGAGACGGGCAGCATAGGCGTGGCGCGGGGGACGACCTCGGAAGCGCAGTTCAAGCAGCTGTTCCCCAAGGCTACCTTGGTCTCCATGGATGACACCAATGCTGCGGTGGGGTTTTTGCAGGGCGGCAAGATTGATGGCGTAACGGCCGATGAGCCGGCCTTGGGGGGCTTGCTGGCCAAGTTGCCGAATCGCCAGCAGTACGAGATATCGGTGTTCTCGCTCTCCACCGAGGCCTATGGCATGGCGGTGCGTAAAGGCGAGCCGCGCATGATCAAGCTGGTGAACGAGGCCTTGATCGAGGCCGAGCAAAGCGGCGAGGCCGCCCGTATCTTCCAGCGCTGGTTCGGGCCGGAGACTTCGGTGCCGTTGGCGCGCTTCTTCAAGATAGGCGGCGCTTGAGCGAGAGCTTGGCCCGATGTGCAGAGCCCGGCGTAGTTGCGCCGGGCTTTTTGCTTTTCGCGCTGCCAAGCAAACCCAGTTGGCGCAGTTGCAGGAGTTTGCCCTAGCCATGGGCTGTCTGCGGTGCGTGTCTGCTCTCGCAGGGTGCCAGCCGCTGCACTTCGCTGCATGGAGTACAAACCCCCTGGCACCCTTATGGCATCCAGGTGGTGGGCAGATATGGCAATGCTATTGAAGGCTGTATCTAGCCAGGATGGCCTGCCAGGCAGGGTCTGCTTTGCTTGCTACCAAGACCTCATCAAGCGCAGCGACCAGTTCCTCTTCATGCCTGGCGGCCAGGATATGGCGGCTGAAGCTGATGTGGGGGCGGGTGGAAACATACAAGCGGTTCTGTAGCCCATGCTTGTTGATCAAGTAGCGGTAGATGGTCTGAGGGGCGATGGTGACATCGCAGCGCCCTGCGGCGACTTTGTTCAGGTTGGCCAGTTCCGAGGCGACGTCCTCGCGGTGTATGTCCTTGCCGAACCGGTCGTCCAAGTCCACATACCGATGGCCCAATACCCCGGCGAACAATTTGCCCTTCAGTGAGTCCGGGCCGGTGTATTCGATCTTTCGAGCGGGGTGGGACAGTACGGCGTTCGCATCTTCCATCAAGGGGATGGACCATCTATAGCGCGACATGTTGATGTCGTTTACAAAGCGCGGGCTCATGAATAGCACGATGCCCTTGAAGTCTGGCTGATGGATGATGGTCGTATTCAGCCTTTCGCGCGGCATGGACTGCAGCACAAAGAGGTAACGGCCTTTCAGCTTGCTATTCAGATAGGCGACCACGTCGGCGGCCATCCCGCCCTTGTCCAAGACGAAAGGTTGTGACAAGTAGGTGTTGTAGGCATTCACCACTTCTGCGGCCATGGTGGGCATGGCCAGTATCAGCAACAGGCAATGACGTAACGTAACCATGCTGCCTCCTCGCAACCTCAGGATTTGTGGCTATATCGTTGATGGCCACATACGCCATGGATGATTTATCCGCACGCATGAAGTATAGCTACTTGGCGCTACTGCGGCGGTATGTGACGGCGCCTGTTCGACACGCTGGCGGGGAGGGGGCTGCGATAGGTTAGCTGCTCACCTCCGGACTGGCGGTTGCGTGGATTCCTGTTGCCTTGTGGTGGCAGGGTGATGGCAGGCCATGTGGCGCAACTCGCTTGGCTTATTGGGCTGTGACCTTGGGTGCCACCTCGCCGGGCAAGGGTTGACCAGGCTGCCAGTTGGCGAGCTGCTGGGCTGCGGCCAGTTCTGTGGCGCTGAGGCGAGGTGTTAACCGAGCCGTGTGACCATCTTTCGGTGGTGGGTCTTGGGGGGCGCGGATCTTTTCCTCTATGCGGTAGTAGGCCCACGCCAGGACCAGATCGGGCTGCCCTAGCAGGCCTTGTTCATATAGGTTGCCGAGGCTTAGAAAGGCGAGGGCTTGATACTGCCTGGCCGATTTCAGATAGAGCGCTCGTGCCTTGGCGGGGTCTTGTGCGACGCCCAGGCCTTTTTCGTAGAGGTCTCCCAGGTTGTTTTGCGCCCGCGGATAGCCTTGGTCTGCGGCTTTTTGGTACCACTGAGCGGCTAGTGCATAGTCGGGCGTGTGCTCTTTGCATAAGTGATAGTGCTCAGCCAATTTGAATTGATCTGCTGGTAGGCCTTGCTCTGCCACCTTCTTGAACCAGACCATGGCCTTCGTCATGTCTTTGCTGAGGCCTTTGCCATCATGATAGGCGTGGGCCATGCGTCGCATGGCCAGGTTGTATCCCTGGTCCGCAGCGCGCTGGTAGTAGGTGTTGGCCAGGGCTTGGTTGGGTTTCACGCCATGGCCTTGCTCCAACATATCGGCAAGGCTGAATTGGGCCACGCTTTCGCCTTTTTCGGCTTGCTGCTCCAGCAACTGGATGGCGGCTATCACTTCTTGCTTGCTGCCTATGCCGTAGAGGAGGCGCACGCGGACGATGGCGGAATGTGCACCGACAACGTTGTTCTTGGCTGCGGTCTCATACCACTTCAATGCTTCGACCTGATTGGGTTTGATGCCCAGGCCCATTTCAAGTGAGCGGGCGAGGTCGAACTGTGCATCGCCATAGCCTAACTCGGCTGAGGCGCGATAGAGCTGGAGCGCCTTGGCTAAATCGGTGTCGACGTTGAGGCCATGAAAGTAGTGGTAGCCCAGTAGGTACTTGCCACCCGGGTCGCCGCCGCTGCTGGCGCGTTGGCTCCATTGCAGGGCAAGCCGACTATCTTTAGGCAGGCCTTGCCCCTCGCGGTAACGATAGCCTAGGGCGGCCTGTGCTGCTGCGAGCCCTTGCTCTGCGGCTTGCCGATACCAATGCAGCGCCTGTTCCTGGTTTTGTGCAATACCGTCGCCGTAACTGTGGCGATACGCCAGGTTGTACTGTGCATGAGGATCGCCGAGCTGTGCAGCACGCTGCAGCCACTCGATTGCCTTGACCTCATCCTGAGCGATGCCTGCTCCGGATTCGTAGGCGAATGCCAATCGATTCTGCGCCTCGGCGACATTTTGGGCGGCCGCCATCTGGTACCAGCGGACGGCTTCGGTTTGATCCTTGGGGACGCCAATACCGTAGTGGTGCAGGGCGCCTAGTGCCAGTTGGGCCCTTGCCAGGCCGGCCCCGGCCTCTTTGCGCAGTATGGGTAGGGCTTGGTCGTAATGTTTGTCTTTAAGTGCAGACGTGGCGGCCTGGAATGCTGTGCTGGTAGCTGTGAGGCGATCAAGCTCGACCTTGGCCTGCTGATAAATAGCTGAGCTGCGTATGCCTTCTACGCCTATGCGCAGCAGGGCGGCTCTGGCCTGTTCGGTTTGGTTGGCGGCCAGGTGGTGCTGGCCGATATAGTAATACGATTCGGTCAGTGCTATTGCACGTGCGTCAGCGGGTAGCTTGCTGGCGAGCTTGAGCAGGTCGTCGGGCGTCAGTATGCCGACCTGCATGGCCAGGATGGGGCGGGGCCAGGGACCGTCGGGGATGCTGCTGGCCTGTTGCAGTGCCTCGGCTGGCAGGGGGTGATTGCTCCGCTGGTAAAGCGCAATGGTGTCGAGCAGGGCGTGGGCTTGCCATGCACCTTGCTTGGCTTCGGTCCGGCCCTGCCGATAGCGTGAGATGGTGGCAAGGGCCTGGGCAATATCGCCGGCATAGTAATAAGACCATGCCAGTTCGCGTGTGGCGATATTCTCGTCCGGCTGTGTGCCGCTGGCCAGGAAGAGATCACGACTCTCGGGGTGTGTGCCCAGGGCGAAGGCGAGGCGGGCCAGGCAGTGTTGGATATCAGGGCTCTGTTGGGCCTTGCGTAACTCATCTCGAAATGCGCGACCCACACTGGCGGCGCCGTCCAGATGGTAGTCGCTCAATTGCACGAACAGTATCAGATCGTCGCAGCGCTTTGCATAGCTGGCGGCATTGCCATCATCCTGCTTGATGGTCGCTAGGGTCTGGCCTAGCCGCACCAAGTTGCGCGCGAGATCCAGTTCGCGATAGCTGTCGTTGGCAAAGGGGCTGGGTTGGAAGTCATCGGTGGCCATGCCGAAGGCGCCGGTGCCGAATTCATCCAGCCGATCTGCCTGTGCTTGCAAGTCTGGCACGCTGTGCGCGGCCACAGTATCTGCCTTGCCTTGGTAATCGAGCAGGTAGCTCACCAGGTTGCCCTGCTGCAGGAACTCCTCGCGCACTTCAAAATAAGGATTGTTCGCCACCCGGATTGCCGGCTGGCCGTTGGTGCGTATGGTATCGGGCCACTGCAGGTTGAATCGATAGCGGGTGTGGTGGTTCGCCATCCTGATTGCCAGCGGGAAGTTGCGTACCAGCTTGGCAGGTATGACCAGGCTGTCCTTGATGATCTGGGTGTTGTACGCGACGTAGTAGCGACCATCCTTGTTGGTGGTTGGCTTGGGGATGGTGTAACGCGCCGTAATTTCAAAGCGATTCTGCGCAGGGTGATCCTGCAGCGTGGGTGTGGATTGCTGCTGGATGCCGGGATAGGTTTTCTCATACAGGGAGAGCAGGGATTTCTTGAGCTCGCCCGCCGACATGACCGGGAAGGTCGCGCGTGCCCAATCGGCATGGCCGCTGCGGTAGATCAGACGGGCTTCTAGGCTGGCATCGGCTTCGGGCTTGGTCAGAATCAGGGTGTCAATGTGCTCGTACAGCGGCCCGACTGGTGTTAGTTCGGGGAGGGTCGTAAGACCGGTGCTATCGCGGTCTACGATCAGTGCCATGGCGCCGGGTATGGCTGTGGGTATCAGATCTATCGGTGAGGCCTGGCCGGTGCGGGTTGGATCAACATAGTAATTGCGACCGGGCAGCTGAATTTCGACGATGGCGTGGTCAAACCATTGTGGTGACGGCAGCACCTTGCCCGGTAGCTTGGGGGCTTGGGCGGACAGCAGCACGGGGCGGGCGGCAATGCCGAGTTCGCCAAGCAGGGCGATGAGCAGTTGGCTTTTGTCCTTGCAGTCGCCATAGCGACGGCGCAGCACGATTTCAGGTGCCTGCGGGCGATGGGAATTCTGGCCTAGTGAAACGCTGAAGTAGCGTATTTCATTCTGCACCCAGCGTAGCGCTGCGGCGGCCCGCTCGGCGGGTGGGCTGGTTTTGTCGAATCGCTTGGCCAGGCTGACCAGAGCGGGGCTGGGGCGGGCCTTGGGAAAGAGTTGATGGGCCCAGAGGGCAACCTGCTGCCAGTTTTGATACTCGGTGAAGGCCAGCAGGCGGATGCCGAGATAGTCGGTTGGTGTATTGGGCTCATAGGCAACGGGCTCCAGATCTCTGCCCTCAAACCGCAGGCGCTTGTAGGTGCCGATCTGATCAATGTGCGGCGTGAGGCGGGCTTCGTGGAAATCACCCAGCTGCTGCCATTGGATGTTGCGCTGGATGGGATGCAGCACGGTGAGGCGGCGCAGCGCAATGGGCTGGTCGATATCCCATGAGTAGATGTCGGACCAGCGTGGACTGAAAACCGGGTTCTCACCCAGGGTGCTGTAGGTTAACCAGAGCGTGTCGCCCAGGCGGACGTCTTCGAGCAGCAGTTGCAAGGTGGCTTCGCCACCATAGATGTTGCTTTCGAGCTTTTCCTCGCGCTGCAGCAGGCGAACATTGACACTGTTGGTGCGATCCTGAAGCTGACCGTCGCGTAGCAGGGCGACCCGGTGCAGCTGCAATTTCTGGTAGGCGGG
Source organism: Chitinimonas sp. JJ19 (assembly GCF_036961565.1). NCBI lineage: Bacteria > Pseudomonadati > Pseudomonadota > Betaproteobacteria > Neisseriales > Chitinibacteraceae > Chitinimonas > Chitinimonas sp. JJ19. The sequence continues at coordinate 114,220 of NZ_JBAMDD010000008.1, read as the reverse complement.
GTTGTAGCTAATGCCGTACTGGCCTATCTGCTTGAGGGCACTGCGGTCGTTGACCTGTACTGCGCGGTTCACGAGGACGCTGGTGACCGTATCGACATGAACCTGAGTTTCAGCCAGCCGGACCACGACAGGTTCGGTGCGCTGGGTATCGGGGATATCGGCCAATGGTTGCACCCAGGCGGGCATGGGAGAGGCAATGCTATAACTGGCGGCCGCAGGCTTTGCCGACCAGGCGGGCAGGCAGATTGAGAGGCTGAATAGGAAGGCGATGATAAGGAATCGTAATGTCATGATAGGTATGGTCAGGCGGTGCGCTGGCGGTAACGATATGGGGCGCTTGGTTCAATGATGCATTATCAAATGCAAAAAACCCGCTCTAGCGGGAGCGGGTGGGCATGAAGTACAAACACTACGAAGCGGCATAAGCCCGTTCGGTGTGGTTGGCCATGGCTGTTTAGTTGGTGCCCATGGGCAGATTCGAACTGCCGACCTCTCCCTTACCAAGGGAGTGCTCTACCCCTGAGCTACATGGGCTTCCATCTGGATGTGATCGGCACCGGGCGGTGCGTATCAGGCCTTGGAGGACAAACGGCCTTCAGTGTTGAAGGCCGTCTGGGGTGTTTGGTGGCCAGTCGCGGAATCGAACCACGGACACGCGGATTTTCAATCCGCTGCTCTACCAACTGAGCTAACTGGCCTGCGTTGAGAGGCCGCATTAAACAGGAAAGCCGGCAGGGCGTCAAGCGTCTGTGTGCAAAGTTTTTATGTGGCGAGGCTCAGGGTTGCTTCGTTTGGCCCGGCTTGGCGGGTTTTTTGTCTTTTGCTTCAGTGGCTTGAGGTTGGCTTGTGCCGCTGCGGCGGGACAGCAGCTGCAGCAGTTGATTGAGTTCTTGCGGGGGGCGTTGATAGACCTCGCGCAGGTTGCCGCCGGCGGGGTCCAGCGTCTGGCCTACCTTCAACACCATGTCACGGGCCTGGGGCGGGGGCATGCTGACCACCAGGGTGCTGGCGCTAAGGTTGCGGTTGGCGATGCTGGCGCCAGCAATATCGCGGCCCTGGTAGCGGGTGCCGTTGATCCAGAGGACGGGGGGCTGGTTGTTCTGCTGGACGATGCCGTCCAGCCTGACGGTGCGGGAGGCGTCGGCGCTGTCTTGTATGCCGACCCGTATGCGGTCCAGCTCCATGCGCTCGGCGGGGCTGAAGAACAGGCGGCCCAGACCATCCCCCGGGGTGGCGGCCTGGGCGGGCGGCAGGCAGGTGCAGAGGGCTAGGAGGGTGGCGGGCAGCTTCATTGCGGGATGGCCTCTGCGGGTGGCGTGTCCAGGGTGATGATGTCGCCCTCGCAGATCATGGTCAGCAGGAAGGGGCGGGCGGAGCCGGTGCCATCGCTGCGCTTGAGCGCGCATTGACGGACGATGGCGGCGCCTTGCACGGTGCGCAACCTGTCCAGCATGCGCAGGGCGTCGACTTCGTGCAGCAGCTTGGTGTCCAGGGTGAGCTTGCTGGCGTAGAACTGCAGGTTTTCCAGCGTGGTGGCATCGGGTGGGTCTTCCAGCGGCCGCCGTGGTGCGATCTCCAGGCTCAGGTCGGCCGGGTTGCCGGCGCGGCTCAGGGCGGTGTAGTACTCCACCCAGGGCAGGCGCTGCTCCGGGCCGATGACGGCGCGTTGCTGCAGGCTGGTGTAGGCGGCCCGGTAGGTGGCGATGTCCTGGCTGTCTGCCACTGCGGCGGCGGCGCGGGTTTCGGCCTCAATGGCTACGGCATCGCTTTGCATCTGTTGTTCTAGGGCGGCTTGCCGTAGCCACCAGGCGCCGCCTACCACCAGGCCGCAGAAGGCCAATGACAGGCCGGTGTAGATCAGGGGCAGGCGGATGCGGCGCAGGTCTCGGGTCTGCCAGCTCATGAGGTGGCCTCGGCAGGCGTGGGTGGGGTAAGCGGGATGACAAACTTGAGACTGAAGGGGGCACCCAGCACTTGCTCGGCGCTGTCGCCCCCCAGTTTGACGCTGGCTTCGGGGCGGATGTCGATGGGCAGGGTGATTTTCTCGACGACTACGTCGGGGCGCAGGACGAAGGCGGCGGCTATCTGGTCTACCAGGGCCAGGGCCTCGCGGTAGCGGTCTTCGTAGCCCAGCAGCCTGGCCTTGATGGCGACGATGACATAGCGCTTGCCTGGTGGTGGGGCGAGCGGCATGCCATTGACGTCAACGGCGTTGGGGTCGGCGGCGGGTACGGGTGCGGGCGTCTGGCCGGGCGTGGCGAAACCCTGGGGCAGTTCGGCCGGGTTGCTGCCGACCAGCCAGCCCATTTCGTCCAGCTCGGCCATGGGGAAGCGGGCCATGACGGTGGCGACATCACGCATGGCGCCTTCCAGGGCGGGCCATTGCTCTACCAGCGTGCGATAGGCATTGACGGCGTTTTTCATGCCGCTGGGGGTAAGCTCGCCCTCTTTGAGATTGGGCACATTGGCGGCGAACAGGCGCTCGGCAGCCTGGCGCCGCTGTTCGTTGACCTGGCTTTGCTGCTCCAGTGCGCTGGTCTGGCGGGTGATGACGGCGCCGGCGGCCAGCGTGCCCACCAGGATGGCGACGGACAGGTAGCGTAGGGCGCGGCCTATCTGCCAGGCGGTATGGGGCTTGCGCTGATCGGCAGTGGCGTACTGGTTGCCGGGGCGCTTGCTGGCGACGAAGCGTAGCCAGAAGGGTTCGGCTGTGGCCTGCTCGGGTGCGACGGTGATGCCCAGGGCATGGGCGACCTGATGCACTGGCATGAAGTGATAGTGCAGCAGCTCGGTATCGGGGCAGGCGGCGCGCAGGGCGGCTTGCTCGGTGGTGCTGCACAGCATGACTACCTGCAGGGCTTCGGTACGGTCTACGGCCCGCAGGCTGGCCAGGAACTGGCGGGCGCGGGCGGCTTCGGCGGCCAACTGGTTGGCCAGGGCTTCGTGGTCGTCGCCTTCCAGCACGGTAAGGCGGGAGAAACGCAGCCCGCCCTCGGCCAGGTAGCTTTGGCGCAGGCCGCTACCTGCCTGGCGGCTGACCACCAGGGCGCGCGGGGGAATGTGCGTTACCTTGCGCAGGTGGCGGGCGGTGAGGAGGGCGATGGAGTAGACGCCGACCAGTTGGGCGTCGCGCTTGACCAGGGGCTGCAGCCACATGTCCAGCGGCAGGCGGTTGGTCAGGGCGGCGAACAGTACCCTGTCGTCGCGCCGGCCGTCGGGCTCGCGGCCTTGCAGGGTGGCGCTGCGGTAGTGCGATTCCCGGTAGAGCTGATCCAGCCGGCGGCGCATGACCATGGCGCGATCCCGCGCGTTGACGTGGGGTACGGTCTCGATCCGGTAGTCTTCTTCCTGCAGGTCGAGCACCACATGCCACTGCGCCTTGGGTTGGCTGGCGACCAGCAATTCGAACTCGGCCACGCCGGCAGGATGGGCCTCGAAGCGCACGGCTTCGGCCAGGTGGGCGGCATCGCCTTGCCACAGCGTGAGGCCAGTATCGGTGACGAACAGGTAATAGCGCGTGATGGCCATCAGGTTTTGATCTTGGTCAGCAGGTCGTAAATGGGGCCGAGCACGGACAGCATGACCGAGCCCAGGATAAAGCCCAGCAGCACGGTCATGGCGGGTTCGATCAGGGCTTGCACCTTCTCTATCGATTCCTTGACGTCGCGGTTATAGAAGTAGCTGACGTTCTGCAGCGATTTATCCAGCGCGCCCGTGCTTTCGCCCACCCGCAGCATGCGTATGACCAGCGGCGGGAAGAGCCGCACCCGCTCGAAGCTGGCGGCCACGCCCTGGCCTTCACCTATCTGGGCGCGCACATCCTTGAGGCCTTGTTCGATGACCTTGTTGCCGACGACGCCTTCCAGGATCTTGAGGCTGTCGAGGATGGCGATGCCGGCGTCGTACATCAGGGCGAAATAGTTGGCGAAGCGGGCCAGCATGATTTTCTCCAGCACGGCGCCGATGAAGGGCAGCTTGAGCTTGAGCTTGTCGACCTTGAACTGGTAGCGCGGATCGCTGACCTTCCACAGGGCCCAGGCGGCTACCGTACCGACCATGGCCAGCACGATCACCCACCACTGGTGCACCATGAAGTCGGAGATGGCGATCAGCAGCCGGGTGTTCCAGGGCAGTTCCTGCTGCATGCTCTGGATGAACTTGACCAGCTGCGGCACTAGCCAGGTCATCAGGAAGATCACCACGCCACCGACCACGCTGCCGACAAACAGGGGGTACATCAGCAGTTTCTTGGTCTGGGCGGCCAGCTCGTCCTGCCACTTGATAGTGTCCACCAGGTTTTTCAGTACGTCGGGCAGCCTGCCGGTGGCTTCACCGGCCTGTATCAGGTTGACGAAGACGGGGGCGAAGACGGCTGGGTGGTTGGCCATGGCCTGCGACATCTGCAGGCCGCCCTCGATGTCTTCGATGACGTTGGCGATCACGTCGCGAAAGCGCGGGTGCTCCAGGGTGTCGCGCAGGTCGGTCAGGCCTTCCAGCAGGGGCACGCCGGCACGTGTCATCTGCTCCATATGGAAGCAGAAGGTGATCAGCTCCTTGCGCCCTACCTTTTTGCTGGTGAACAGGCTGGGGCGGTCGGACAGTGCCTGCTCCTGGATAAGGAACAGGCCCAGCTTGACCAGCCGGGCCTCGAGATCGACCACATTGCTGGCCTCCAGCTTGCCGCGGACGGTGAGCCCTTCCTGGTCGATGGCGCGGTACTTGAAAAGCACGGCGGGCCTCTCAGATACGGTCCGTGAGGTCGACTACGCGGGAGATCTCGTCCAGCGAGGTCACCCCCTCGGCCACCCGCCGGATGGCGTCATCCGCCAGCGGCCGGAAACCCTTGGCCAGCGCGGCCAGGCGCAGTTCACGGGCGGTGGCGCGACGGGCGATCATCTCGTCCAGTTCGGCGTCGAGCTTGAGGATTTCCAGCACGGAGATGCGGCCCTTGTAGCCCTGGTTGTTGCAATGCTCGCACCCCTGGGCGCGGTAGAGGGTAAGTGGGGCGCTGCTGTCCAGCCCCAGTATCATCCGCTCGAAGGGATCGGGCTCGTAGGGGGTGCGGCAGCGCAGGCAGAGCTTGCGTACCAGCCGCTGGGCCACGATGCCGATGATGTTGCCGGCCATGATGTCGGGCTGCACGCCGATATCCAGCAGCCGGGGAATGGCGCCGATGGCGGAGTTGCTGTGCAGGGTGGAATACACCTGGTGGCCGGTCATGGCGGCGCGCAGGCCCATCTCGGCGGTGTCCCGGTCGCGGATTTCGCCGACCAGGATGATGTCCGGATCCTGCCGCATCATGGAGCGGATGCCGGAGGCGAAGTCTATCTTGTCGGTCACGCTGGTCTGCCGGATCATGGGCAGCGGGTATTCCACCGGGTCTTCCAGGGTCATGATGTTGACCCCTTCCTCATTGATATGGCTGAGGATGGAATACAGCGTGGTGGTCTTGCCGGAGCCGGTGGGGCCGGTGACCAGGATGATGCCCTCGGGCCGGGCGATCATCAGCTTGAGCAGGTTGAGGTTGTCCTCGGGCAGGCCCAGCTGATCCAGCGGGACCAGGCCTTTTTGTTTGTCCAGTATGCGCAGCACCACGTTTTCGCCATAGACGGTGGGCTGGGCGGCGACCCGGAAATCCAGCTGGCGGCCGGAGATGGTCAGTGAGATGCGGCCGTCCTGCGGTGCGCGGGTCTCGGCGATGTTCATATGGCTCATGACTTTGAGCCGGACCACCATGGCGGGCCAGTAGGTCTTGTGCAGCGAGCGTATCTGCCGCAGCACGCCGTCGATACGGTAGCGGATGCGGACGAATTGCGGCTCAGGCTCGAAGTGGACGTCGGAGGCGCCCTGGTGGACAGCGTCGGCCAGCAGGGCGTCGATCAGCCGCACTACCGGCTGGCTGTATTCGGCGTCGGCGTTGGACAGGCTGGCGTAGTCGATCTGGCCGGTTTCGATTTCATGCAGGATGCCGTCTATGGACAGCTCGAAGCCGTAGTACTGATCGATGGCGCGAATGATGTCGGCTTCCGCCGCCAGCATGGCTTCGATCTCGTAGGCATTGCGCAGCAGTGCCCGTACCTGATCCTGCGCCACCAGGTTGTTGGGGTTGGCCATGGCCACGGTCAGCTTGCGCGTCTCGGGGTCCAGCGACATGGGCAGCATCAGGTTGCGCTTGGCCACATCCTTGGGTATCAGGCTGATGGCGCTGGCGGTCGGGATGATGGTGGCGAGGTCGACTGAATCCTGGCCCAGGTTCTCGGACAGGGCTTCGCGCAGGGTGGCGTCGGAGACGAAACCCAGCCTGACCAGTTCCTTGCCCAGTGGCGTGCCGGTCTTTTTCTGTTCGGTGAGGGCGATGCGCAACTGGTCGGGGCTGATCACGCCCTTGTGGACCAGCAGCTCCCCCAGCGGCAGTTTCTTGCGCATCTCGGCCACTAGTGCGCCTCCAGCGTCTGCAGGCGCTGCCGTACCACATCAGGGTTGAAGCTGCCTGGCTTGCTGCCGCGCAGCTTGAGGGCGGTGCCGTAATACTGGCTGGCCAGCCTGGCCTCGCCCAACGCATCCAGTGCAACGGCCAGGTTGTAGGCGTAGTCGGGCTCGGCCGGGGCGGTTGCATGGGCCTTGAAGTAATACTCCTGTGCCTCACGCCAGCGGCCCTGCCGGGCCAACAGCCCTGCTACGGCGGTGGCGGCCTCGGCGCTGGGCTGGCTGGCCTCGGCAGCCTTGAGCCGGCCCTCGTTGCCATCGGTGTCGCCGTCGTTGCTGAGGCTCAGCAGGGCAGTGGCCGCCAGCGCGTCCTTGGGGTCGTTGGCCAGCAGGCGGCGATATAGATTGCGTGCCTCATCAAGCTGGTTGCGTTTGACGGCCACGGCGGCGAGGCCCAGCAGGGCGTCGCGGTTGCGGCTGTCTTGTTGCAACTGGGCGCGGTACAGCTCGGCGGCGCGGCCATAATCGCCTTGCTGAAAGGCCTCGAAGCCCTGCGCCACATTGCGGGCGATGCTGGGTGGCGGGTTATCGCGGACAAAGCGGACATCGGGTGCGGCGAGGCCGGCGGGCAGCTCGACCACCTGGGCGCGGTCGCCGGGCTTGGGGGTGACGGGCAATGCGGCTTGGACTTCCGATTGGGTTGGTGTGGGCTGGCCGGTGGATGCCGATGCGGCTGGCAAGGGCTGCAGCGGGGCTGCAGGCAGCACCGACTGTGGGCCGCTGCTGGGAGGCGCTGCGGCGGGTGGCTGAGGGGTGTCTGCCGCAGCGGCGGCTGGCGCAGCAACGGCTGCCGCAGCATCAACTGCCTCGGTGCCGGTAGGGGCGGCTGACTCGCCCGCCGCTGGTATGGCTGCGGTGGTGGGGTCTGTCAGTTCGGCTGGTGCGGGCAGGACGGCGGCAGCGGGGCTGAAGCTGCCGACATCACGGGTTTGCCACCATAGCCAGCCACCTGCTGCCAGCAGGCCCACGACACCCACACCCGCAATCAGGGCCAGGCGCTGCCCAGGGGAGGGGGCGCTGCGCTGGGTTTTCTGCTTGCTATCGAACAGCTGCCGCGCGGCTTCGGGCGAAAGCTGTGCGGGAGGGGCCTCGCTGCGCGCAGCAGGAGGCATCAACGGGGCGGCGGGTGTCGGTGCGGGGGCTGCCAGCACGGGTTCGCTCGGTCTGGCGGGTTCGGTTGGCGGCGGACTTGCCGATGCGGCGGTGGGGGCGACCACCATGGGCTCTGCGATGGCTTGCGTGATGGCCGTGGCGGGATCATCGCTTGTCGGGGTAGCCGCTGCGCTATCGTGGCTGCTTGCGTATTCGGCATCCAGCGTCAGCAGAGGGCTGTCAGTGTGTGCGGCTGGTGGGGCGTCAACCGGCTCTGCGGACGGCTGTGGCAGGAGTTCAAAGCGAAGCTCGGGCAGATCTGCCTTGGCCGGGGGGGCGGTGGGTTCCGGTCCCGGTCCCGGTTCTGGCTCCGGTTCCGGTTCCGGTTCCGGTTCCGGGGCCGGGTTGGCCGGTGCCTCAGGCTGGGCCGTGGCGGTTTCGTCGACGACATCCTCCAGGCTAAGGCTGGGGTAGTCGGGCGTGGCGGTCTCGGTGGGCGCCGGTAGATCAGGCGCTGGGGCGGACTCGGCCACGGTCTCGGTACTGGCGGGCGATGTGGTGGTAGGCAGGGGGCTGGCGCTTGTCCCCTCTTGCTTGCGGCGCTTGGCCGCCTCCGCTTTCTTCAGCGCGTCGAGCAATAAACTCATGCGGCCTCCTCAGTGCGCCGTCAGGCCACTGTTGAAGACGGACATCTCGTCCTTGGCGTTCTGGAAGAACTTGTCATCCGGCAGGTACTGGCGATAGGCCGACAGATCGCCATTGAGGCTGGGGTCACGTACCACGATGGGCCGCATGAAGATGACCAGTTCGCTCTTGCCGGCGACGTCGTCGCGCGAGCTGAACAGGTCGCCCACGCCCCAGGGCAGGCGTGACAGGCCGGGCAGGCCGTTGCGGCTGGTCTGGACATTGTCCTGGATCAGGCCACCCAGCACGGCGACCTGGCCATCGGCCAGGGTCAGGGTGGATTCCAGCTCCCTGACCTGTATCTCGGGGATCATGCTGTCTATGGGCGAGCCCAGTATGCGCACGGCCGGGTCGGGTTTGTAGCCGGTGATGCGGGAGATGGTGGGCCGCACATTGAGCGAGACCATGTCCTGCGCCGAGATCTGCGGCGTGACGCTCATGACCATGCCCACCGGTACGGTCTTGACATCGCTGGTATAGGTGGCGGCGGTGGTGGTGCCGTTTTCGTTGGTCTGGGACGGGGTGTAGGTCAGCTGGAAGTAGACTTTTTCGTCCACCACCTTGAGCACGGCTGTCTGGTTGTTCAGGGCCATGATCTTGGGGCTGGAGAGTACCTTGGTCTTGCCGAACTGCTCCAGCGCCTTGATGGTGACGTTGAAGTCCGCCCCTTTGAACAGGCTGCTGGCGGTATTGGTATAGGACAGGATGGACAGCGGGCCGGTGATGGACTTGACCTTGTCGTAGGCCGAGGTCAGCGGGTTGGAGCCGGTCAGGTTCTGGTTGAAGTTGAGCCGGTTCTCCTGATTCTTCAGCACACTCCAGTCTATGCCGGCCTGGTATTGGTCGCCCAGGGTCACCTCGACGATAGTGGCTTCGATCAGCACCTGCCGGCGGGCACCGGCGGTGACGCGGTCCAGGTATTCCTGCACCTTGGCATGCTCGCGGCTACTGGCGTTGACGGTGATGACACCGGTTTCGGGGTGGATGAAGACGTCGTCCGCGCTATCGTCGCTGCCACCGGGCGAGGGGGCGGCGGGTGATGCAGTCAGCTTTTCCAATACTTCGCCGGCACCGGGGCCGGCCTGCACGGCGATCTTGGCGGCCTCGAGCTTCTCGTTCCGCTCGGCGGCCTTGCGCTGCTGGCTCAGCTCGCGTTCGCGCAGCGATTCGTCTTTGCTGGCCAGGGCCTCGCGTTCGGATTTCTCGGCGTCGGTGACCCGCCGAGTGGAGGTCAGCAGGCTGCGGATATTGGCTTCCAGCCGCTCCCAGAACTTGTTCTCGGACAGATTGGTGATTTCGGTGCTGGAGCTATTGCTGCCGCCCCCGCCAGATGCTCCGCCGGTTGAGGCGACCGAGGTGGCAATGACGACCTTGCCGGTGGCTGTACGGGCGGTGTTGACGTAGTCCACCGTGTAGGTCTTGACGTAGGGACGGTCCGGCACCACCGACAGCACGCCGTTTTCCAGGGTGTAGCGCATGTCTATCTGGCGCGAGATGCGGTCCAGTATCTGCGGCAGGGTCTGGTTCAGCGCGTTGACGGTAACCGTGCCGGTGATCAGCGGATGCACGTCCACATTGAGCTTGGCGTCGCGGGCCAGGGCGAACATCAGGTCGCGTACCGGGACATTGTTCACCACCACACTGTAGGTGTCGCTGCGGTTCTGGGCGCTGGGCTTGGGCAGGAAGGCCGGGCGCTCCACCAGCTGCGGCAGGCCGGCGGGTGTGGCGGCGGGGGCGGCGACATGGCGGCCCTGTTCCACCTGCATGGGTTGGGTGGCGCAGCCAGCAGCAAGCAGCGGGGCGAGTAGGAGTAGGCGGTGGCGGCTCATGGCGTGGTAGGGCATTTGCTCTGATTCTATACCTGTACTTTAGCTTTAGCTTGGAAATGGCTGATTTATAAGATTTATTGCTGTTTCCACATTTCTTCGCGTATGCCACCTACGGTGCGCAGTATCGGTTGGTTGCGCTGCAGGTTGGGCGGTAGCTGCGCCAGCGCCTGGGCGGCTGCGCGCTGGTCGGTAAACAGGCCGTAGGCCAGGCCATAGTGCGGCGTGCCTTCGCGGGTGGTGGTGGGGTAGAGATACAGGCTGTCTGCCGGCAGCTTGCGTGCAGCCTGCCCCAGGAAATCGGCCAGCTCGGCCCGGCGCTGCCGGGGGGTGACCGACAGCAGGATGGTGTAGCTGCCTGCTGCTTGCTGGTTCAGTACGCTGCGGCTTTGTGCCAGGCGGGTGTCGAACAGCGCATCCGCTGTCGCTGGCGGGTTGGCCGGTGGGGGGGCAGGGGCTGCTGCGGGCGGTGTGATGGCTGGCGCGGGGTGAATCTGGGCGGCCGGGGCGGCTGTGCGGGCGGGAGGCGCAGCCTGGGGGGTGAGCCAATGGCCGCCGGTAGCGCCGGCGATCAGGCCCAGGCTGACCAGGCCGGTGCTGGCCAGGGGCCAGCCCAGGCGCAGGGGTCGGCGGTGGCGGAAGCCGCTGTCCTTGATGGCGGCGCGGGCTTCGGCCTGGTCTACCTGGTGGCGGCCAGCGGCAAACGAGGCAATCAGGGCCTTGTCTGCCAGGATGTTGATGCGGCGGGTCAGGCCTTCGGATTCGGCCGAGATCAGTTGCACCGCCTTGGCAGTGAAGATGTCCGGGCCTTTGTAGCCGGCGGCGCGTAGCCGGAACATGAGGTAATCGCCGACATCGGTCTGGCGCAAGGGGGCCAGCTCGAAGCCGTGGGTGATGCGCTCGCGCAGCTGGCGCATATGCTGGGCGGCCAGTTTGTCGTTCAGCTCGGGCTGGCCAAACAGGACGATCTGCATCAGCTTGTGGTGGCCGTGCTCCAGGTTGGACAGCAACCTGACTTCTTCCAGGCTTTCCTCGGGCATGGCGTGGGCCTCGTCTATCAGCACCACCACCTGGCGGCCTTCGGCATAGCGGGCAATCAGGGCTTCCTGCAGGGCGCGTATCAAGACCTTGGCGCGGGCGGTGCCCAGGTCCAGGTGCAGGTCGTCGGCGATGGCCAGCAGAATCTCGTCCTTGCTCAGGCTGGGGTTGGCCAGGTAGACGGTGTCGATATTGGCCGGCAGTCGCTCCATCAGCACCCGGCATAGCATGGTTTTGCCGGCACCGACCTCGCCGGTGACCTTGACCAGGCCCTCGCCATGCAGAATGGCATATTGCAGGGCCTCCAGCGTGGCACCCCGGTTGGCGCCCTTGTAGAAGAATTCGGTGTGGGGAGTGATGCGGAATGGTGGCTCGGTCAGGCCGTAGTGCTCCAGGTACATGGCTAGCTTACCTTCCGCTGGCTATCGAGCCGGCTATACAGGGTGGTTCGGTTGACGCCCAGCAGGCGGGCGGCCTGGCTCATATTGCCGTCTGCCAGTTGCAGGGCGGCGGCGATGCAGCTTTGCTCCCAGGCGGCCAGCCAGTCATCCAGGTTGAAGTCGGGCTGGCTGCGTAGCAGCTGGATGGCGGCGTCCAGGTCGGGTTGCGTGGTCGCTGCCTCGGTGTCCATCTGTTCGCTGTCGAACTCGTCGGCCAGCGTGGCCTTGTCTATCTGCCCGCCAGGGTGCTTGGCCAGCAGCCGGATGGTGATGTTGCGCAGTTCCCGTACATTGCCGGGAAAGCGGTAGCGCAGCCAGGCCTGTCTGGCCTCGGCGTCGAGCTGGAAGGGGGCGACGGCCAGTTGCTGGGCGTAGAGGCGCAGGAAGTGCTCCAGCAGCAGGCTGCGATCGTCGCCCAGTTCCCGCAGTGGCGGTGTGTCTATGGCCAGCACCGACAGCCGGTGATAAAGGTCGGCGCGGAATTCGCCGCTGCGCGACTGCTTGCGCAGATCGCGATTGGTGGCCGCTACCACCCTGGCTTGGCTGACGCGGGTCTGGGTTTCGCCCAGGCGTTGGAACTCGCCGTTCTCCAATACGCGCAGCAGTTTGGCCTGCAGGCCCAGGGGCAGCTCGCCTATCTCGTCCAGGAACAGGGTGCCCTCGCCGACTTCCTCGAAATAGCCTGCACGGGCCGTGGTGGCGCCGGTGTAAGCGCCCTTGGCATGGCCGAACAGGGTGGCTTCGATCAGATTCTCGGCCAGGGCGGCACAGTTGAGGGCCAAATAGGGTTGCTCGTTACGGCGGGAGGCGGCATGCAGTGCCCGCGCCACGCCTTCCTTGCCGGAGCCGGACTCGCCGGTGACCAGTACCGGGAAGGGCGAGTTGGCAAACTGGTGTATCTGCCGCTTGAGCCGCTCCATGGAGGGGCTCTGGCCTATCAGTCCGGCAACCTGCAGTTGTGGTGCCAGTGTGACTTCGGCGGCACGCCAGTTCAGGGCGCGGGTCAGGGCGGCCAGGATATGGTCCGGGCTGGCGGGCTTGGCAATGAAATCGATGGCGCCCAGGGTGCGGGCATGGCGGGCGTTGTGTTCGCTGGTCTGGCCGCTGAGTGCCAGTATCTTGATGGCCGGCACCAGGGCGGCCAGTTCGACGATCAGGCGGAAGCCTTCGTCGGGCTGGTGGGGGGAGGGCGGCAGACCCAGATCGACCAGGGCGATGGCAGGACGGAATTCGACCGAACTGGCGAGCGCGACGGCTTCTGGCCGGCTGGCAGCGCTGCGGACCTCGAAGGCTTCGCCGAGCACAAAGCCCAGGGTGTCGCGTATCAGCGGGTCATCGTCCACCAGCAGGAGGCCGGGCTTGGCAATATCCATTCAGCGTTCCCAATGCGCGCAGGGGCGTCGAAGTTTCGACAATCCTAGCACCCGGCCGTGGGGCTGTTGAAGTATTTCATGGCGGATTGGGCGCACCTGTTTGGTGCCTGCCACGAAAGGCCATGTTGTTGCATTGCAACATGAACCCGGCATGAAAATTGTTGTCTGAGGCTGGCTTACTTTAGAATTACGAATCCCCCAATGCCCTTGAGCTCCCCCGACGTGCCCGCCGACTCGCTTGTCGACATCGACAACGTAACATTTTCCTACGACCGCCGTACCATACTCAAAGGTATCAGCCTCACGATACCCAAGGGGAAGGTGGTCGCCATCATGGGTGGTTCCGGCTGCGGCAAGACCACCCTGCTGCGCCTTATCGGCGGCCAGATCAAGCCTTCCAAGGGCGAGGTCCGTGTCGCTGGTCGCGTGGTCCATGAGCTCGACAGCGATGGGCTGTACCACTTGCGCCGCAAGATGGGCATGCTGTTCCAGTTCGGCGCCCTGTTCACCGATATGTCGGTGTTCGACAATGTGGCTTTCCAGATGCGCGAGCATACCGAGCTGCCCGAGTCGATGATACGCGACCTGGTGCTGATGAAGCTCAATGCGGTGGGCCTGCGTGGCGCTGCCAAGCTGATGCCGTCAGAGCTGTCTGGCGGCATGGCCCGCCGGGTGGCGCTGGCTCGTGCCATTGCGCTGGACCCGGTGCTGATGCTGTATGACGAGCCGTTTGCCGGCCTGGACCCCATTTCGCTGGGGGTGATAGGCAAGCTGATACGTGATCTCAATGATGCACTGGGCGCCACCTCCATCATGGTGACGCACTCGGTGCAGGAGTCGCTGCGCATAGTCGACTATGTCTATTTTGTGTCCGAGGGCAAGATCGTGGCCGAGGGTACGCCGGCTGAGATCACGGCTTCGGCTGAGCCCTATGTGCATCAGTTTGTCGATGGCCTGCCTGATGGCCCTGTGCCTTTCCAATACCCGGCCAAGCCGTATACCGATGAACTGATGGGAGTGCGCCGTGCTTGATTGGCTGGAAAAGCGGGTGCGCCGCCTGGGTGAGCCTGTCGTCAATACGATGGAGAAGCTGGGATTCGGTTTTCGTTTCCTGATGGCGGTGCTGTGGCATTCCGGCACCTCCTTCCGCCGACCTGGGCTGGTTATCCGCGAAGTGTTTTTTACCGGCGTGCTGTCGCTGGTCATCATTCTGGTATCGGGCCTGTTTGTGGGCATGGTGCTGGGCCTGCAGGGCTACGACACCCTGGTGCGCTTTGGTGCATCGGAGGCGCTGGGCGTGCTGGTGTCGCTGAGCCTGTTGCGTGAACTCGGGCCGGTGGTGGCAGGTCTGTTGTTTGCCAGCCGGGCGGGTTCTGCCATTACGGCCGAAATCGGCATGATGAAGGCAACCGAGCAACTGGCTGCCATGGAGATGATGGCCGTGAACCCGGTGGCCCGGGTGGTGGCGCCGCGTTTCTGGGCGGGCGTGCTGTCCATGCCCATCCTGGCGGCGTTGTTCTCAGCCATGGGCATTCTGGGCGGTTACGTGGTCGGCGTGGTGCTGATCGGCGTCGATGCCGGTACGTTCTGGTCGCAGATGCAGGCCCAGGTTGATCTGTTCAACGATGTGGGCAATGGCCTCGTCAAGAGCGTGGTGTTTGGCGTGGCTGTTTCGATTATTGCGGTGTTCGAGGGCTTTGATGCCCCGCCCACTGCGGAAGGGGTGTCCGGTGCGACCACTCGCACGGTGGTGACTTCTTCGCTGGTTATTCTGGGTCTGGATTTCATCCTGACCGCATTCATGTTTAGGGGTATTTGATGAATCGCCGCGTTTATGATTTCTGGGTCGGCCTGTTTGTAATACTGGGCGTGGCCGCGCTGGCCTTCCTGGCGTTGCGTGTCAGCAACGTTTCCAACGGGGGCACCAAGCCTACCTATCGGGTGACGGCTGCCTTCGACAATATCGGTGGCCTGAAGGCCCGCGCACCCATCAAGAGTGCGGGTGTGCTGGTGGGCCGGGTGGCCGGCATCCATCTGGATTCCGCCACCTACCGTGCCGTGGTGGACCTCGATATCGAGCAGGGCTATCAGTTCAGCCGCGATACTTCGGCCGAAATCCTGACCTCGGGCATACTGGGTGATCAGTACATAGGGCTTGAAGCTGGCGGAGATGAAACCATGTTGAAGTCTGGCGATCGAATCACACTGACTTCGTCTGCTGTCGTGCTGGAGAAACTGATCAGTCAGTTCATGTTCAGCAAGGCTGCGGAGAATCCCTCTCAGGCACAACCCGCCCCATAACAGGACACGACGATAATGCGTAAATTTTTTGCTTTCATGATGCTGGTGGCCGGCCTGACCGCTACCGCCGATGTCCCCGCGCCCGAGCAACTGGTGCGCACCACCAGCAAGGATGTGCTGGAGGTGATCAAGAAGGAAAACCTGACACCGGCCGACAAGCGCTTCCGCGAGCTGGTGGAAGCCAAGGTGCTGCCCAGCTTCGACTTTAACCGGCTGACCTCGCTGGCCGTGGGCAAATACTGGAAACAGGCTACCCCCGAGCAGCAGGCCGCCCTGTCGCGCGAGTTCCGTACCCTGCTGGTGCGTACCTACTCCACCGCCATCGGTGTGAACAAGCTGCAAGGTATTGAAGTGAAGCCGGTCAAGATGGCCGATACCGACACCGATGTGATTGTGCGTACTGAAGTATCTGCTGCCAGCGGCCAGCCTTTCCCCATCGATTACCGTCTGGGCAAGACCGGCAGCGACTGGAAGGTCTATGACGTGACCGTTGAAGGCGTGAGCCTGGTGACCAACTACCGCACCAGCTTCACCCAGACCATCCAGAAGGATGGCATCGATGGCCTGGTAAAGGCACTGGCTGACCGCAATGCGGCCCAGTCGGCCAAGGCACCGGCCAAGTAATCATGGCTGAGACCGTCAAGCTCAGCGGTGCGCTGACGCTGGATTCGATCTGCCGGGTGCAGGCGGAGGTGGCCGGCAGCTTGTCGGCGCCGGAATTGCTGATTGATCTGTCTGAGGTCAGCGAGATTGATTCCACCGCTGTCAGCCTGCTGCTGCACTGGCAGCGTGATGCGCTGGCGCAGGGGCGGCGGATTGCCTTGTCGCAGCCACCTGCCAACCTTACCAGCCTTGCCGCCTTGTATGGTGTTGAGGCGTTCCTGCCCAGCGTGCAGGGATGATGTCCTAGTGTCACCCCAACAGCATCGGCGCCTGCGGGCGCCGTTGCTGATTGCCTGGAGCCTGTCCGTGAACCGTTTCGCCCGCGAAATTGTTCGGGACAGGCTCTATGCTTCAGTCTAAACGGCTACGGAGTTTTTATGCGCCACCCCTACACCTTGCTGCTCAGCCCGCTGCTGCTGGTGGCCTGTGCTACGCCCGCCAATCATTACGACCCGCTGGAGCCGGTGAACCGTAAGGTTTATGCCTTCAATAGTGCCGTAGACAAGGCGGTGCTCAAGCCGGTGGCGCAGGGCTATGTGGCGATCACGCCCAAGCCGGTGCGGGCGGGGGTGAGTAATTTCTTCGGTAATCTGGAAGACATCTATATCGGCGCGTCCAACCTGCTGCAGGGCAAATGGCGCGAGGCGGTCAGTGACGGTGGCCGGGTGGTGTTCAACTCCACCCTGGGCCTGTTTGGCCTGATTGATATCGCCACGCCAGCTGGCCTGCCCAAGCATGATGAAGACTTTGGCCAGGTGCTGGGTGCCTGGGGCGTGCCGTCCGGCCCCTATATCGTGATGCCGTTCCTGGGGCCCAAGACCTTGCGCGACAGCAGTGACTGGGTGGGCAGCTATGCCCTCAACCCCATGCGCGCCCTGCATGATGACGACACCAGCCTGGGGCTGAACCTGCTCAAGCTGGTGGATACCCGCGCCACCCTGCTGCCGGCTGATGCGCTGATTGAATCGGCCTCGTTTGGTGACGAGTACGGTTTTGTGCGCGACAGCTATCTGCAGCGCCGCTACAACCTGGTCTGGGATGGTGCACCGGCCCAGCCCTTGCCCCTGGGTGAGGTTGAGGCGGAAGAGACTGAACCGGCTGAGCCGGCACCTGCCACTCCCGCTGCACCTGCAGCGCCACAGCAACAGCCGGCTGAGACCGTGCCGGCGCCTGCGCCGACGCCTGCGGCCATGGCAGAACCACAGGCCACCGAGCCAGCCGCTACCGAACCTGAGGCTGCCCCCTTGCTGCCCACCCCCTGAGTGCGCCTGTCGCAGGCGGCCTGGGGCCGTCCTGCGTAATCTTGGTTTGCTCCTCGCCCGGCTCGGGTAGAATTCACGTTTTCCGCCTTTTATCGCCATGTCCGTAGCTATCCGCTTTTCCGCCGTCAAGAAGCGCTTTGGGGAGCTTGAAGCCCTCAAGGGGATAGACCTTGAGGTGCGCGAGGGCGAGTTCTTTGCCCTGCTGGGCCCCAATGGTGCCGGCAAGACCACCCTAATTTCGGTGTTGGGCGGCCTGACCCAGGCCGACAGCGGCACGGCCGAGGTGCTGGGCAGCGATGTGCAGCGCGACTACAGGGCGGCGCGCCGCAAGGTCGGCATCGTGCCGCAGGAGCTGACCTTCGACCCTTTCTTTACCGTGCGCGAGACCTTGCAGTTCCAGTCCGGCTATTTTGGCCTGCGCCGCAACCAGGCCTGGATAGATGAGCTGCTGGAGCAGCTTGGCCTGGCCAGCAAGGCGGACGCCAATATGCGGGCGCTCTCTGGTGGCATGAAGCGGCGGGTGATGGTGGCCCAGGCGCTGGTGCACAAGCCGCCGGTCATTGTGCTGGACGAGCCTACGGCCGGCGTGGATGTCGCCTTGCGCCAGACCCTGTGGGCGTTTATCCAGCGGCTCAATGGCGAAGGCCACACCATCGTGCTGACCACCCATTATCTGGAGGAGGCCGAGACGCTGTGCAACCGGATTGCCATGCTCAAGCAGGGCGAGTTGGTGGCGCTGGACGACAAGGCGGCCTTGATGGCCTCCCATTCGGCGCGGGTACTGTCGCTGCGCCTGTTCCCCGATGTGCTGCCGGCAGCCCTGCAGCCTTTGCTGGTCAGCCAGGAGGGCGGGGCCTATCAGCTCAAGCTAGATGACTGCGGTACGCTGGAGGGCATGCTGGCCACCCTGCGTGAAGCGGGGGTGGCTGTGCAGGACATGGAAATACTCAAGCCCGATCTGGAATCGGTATTCCTCGACGTGATGGGAAGGAAACGCGGGTAGGCCGGTGCGCGCATAGCGCCCTGGTTCTGCTCCATACGGCATGCAAGGCTTCAGTACCCTGTTCTACAAGGAAATCCTGCGCTTCTGGAAGGTCAGCTTCCAGACCGTGGCTGCGCCCGTCCTGACGGCGGTGCTGTATCTGCTGATCTTCTCGCATGTGCTGGAGTCGCATGTGGAGGCCTATCCGGGGGTGCGCTATACCGCCTTCCTGATACCGGGCCTGGCCATGATGTCCATGCTGCAGAATGCCTTCGCCAATACCTCAAGCAGCCTGATCCAGTCCAAGATCACCGGCAATATCGTCTATATCCTGCTGCCGCCGCTGTCGCACCTGGAGTTCTTCCTGGCCTATGTGCTGGCTGCGGTGGTCCGTGGCCTGGTGGTGGGCTCGGGGGTGCTGGCGGTGACCATGTGGTTGGCTTGGCCGGAGTTCAAGTATCCCCTGTGGATACTGGCCTTTGCCTTGCTAGGTTCGTCGGTGATGGCCATCCTGGGCCTGATTGCCGGTATCTGGGCGGAGAAGTTCGACCAGCTGGCCGCTTTCCAGAATTTCATCATTGTGCCGCTGACCTTTCTCAGCGGTGTGTTCTATTCCATTCACTCGCTGCCGGCCTTCTGGCTGGGCGTATCGCACCTCAATCCGGTGTTCTACATGATCGATGGCTTCCGCTATGGTTTCTTTGGGGCATCTGATGTATCGCCCTGGTTGAGCCTGGCCGTGGTCTCGGGCACGGTGGTAGTGCTGGCTGCATTTACCTTGCAACTCCTGCGTACGGGCTACAAGCTCAAACACTGACAAGCTGGCGGCTACCGTCCGCCGGGATTCCAGAAAACAGAAACGTCATGGTTACTCCTGAACAAGTCAAACAATACATCGCCGCCGGCCTGGCCTGCGAAGTGCTAGAGGTCAGCGGTGACGGCCATCACTTCGAGGCCGTCATCGTGGCACGCGCCTTCGATGGCCTGCCGCGGGTGCGCCAGCATCAGCTGGTCTATCAGGCGCTGGGCGAGCGCATGCGTGAAGAGATACACGCGCTGTCGATGAAGACCTATAGTCCGCACGAATGGAAAAACCAGCCCTGAAACAGCCCGAGCCCAAGCGTCGGCCCTTAAGCGACCGGCTGGGACTGGTGTTGATCAATCTGCCGTGGTTGCTGTTGCTGCTGATCTGGTGGCTGGCAGTCTGACCCGGTTGCGAACCTTAGCTGGCGGCCTGTTGCCGCCTTGAGAGCAAGACATGGACAAACTGAGTATTACCGGCGGCAACCCCCTCAGCGGCGAGATCACCATCTCGGGCGCCAAGAACGCGGCCTTGCCCATACTGTGCGCCTCGCTGCTGACGGCCGACACCCTGCGGCTGACCAATGTGCCGCAACTGCGTGATGTGATGACCACCCAGAAGCTGCTGCAGGGCATGGGCATGCGGGTGATGACCGACAATGTGCACGAGTTCGAGCTGACCGGTGCCAGCGTGGACAAGCTGGAAGCGCCGTATGAGCTGGTGAAGACCATGCGGGCTTCCATCCTGGTGCTGGGCCCCACGCTGGCGCGCTTCGGCGAGGCCCGTGTATCGCTGCCCGGTGGTTGCGCCATAGGTAGCCGGCCAGTGGGTGAGCACATCAAGGGTCTGCAGGCCATGGGGGCCGAGATCAATATCGAGCATGGCTATATCCATGCCCGCGCCAAGCGGCTCAAGGGTGCCCGCATCATCACCGACATGGTGACGGTGACCGGTACCGAGAACCTGCTGATGGCGGCTGTGCTGGCCGATGGTGTGAGCACCATAGAGAATGCCGCACGGGAGCCCGAGGTGGTGGACCTGGCTGAGTGCCTGATCAAGATGGGCGCCAGGATTACCGGCCACGGCACCGATACCATACGCATCGAAGGGGTGGAGCGGCTGCATGGCGCCGAGCATGCCGTGATGCCGGACCGGATCGAGACTGGTACTTTCCTCTGCGCCGTGATGATGGCCCGTGGCCGGGTGGTGCTGCGCAATACCCGTGCCGATATTCTGGATTCGGTGTTGGACAAGCTGCGCGAAGCCGGTGCTTATATCGAGGCTGGCGACGGCTGGATTGCCATCGAAATGCGGGAGCGGGCCAAGGCCGTCAGCATCCGCACCCTGCCGTATCCTGCCTTCCCCACCGATATGCAGGCCCAGTTCATGGCCATGAATACCCTGGCTACCGGTACCAGCGTCATTACCGAAACCATCTTCGAGAACCGCTTCATGCATGTCTCCGAGCTGGCGCGGATGGGGGCGGATATCCATATCGATGGCCATACCGCCGTGGTGAAGGGCGTGGACAAGCTGTCGGGCGCTACCGTGATGGCGACCGATCTGCGTGCGTCTGCCTCGCTGGTGATTGCGGGACTGGCGGCCGAGGGTGAGACCATTGTGGATCGCATCTACCATCTGGACCGTGGCTACGAGCACATCGAGGCCAAGCTCGGTGGTGTGGGTGCCGATATCAAGCGGGTCGGTACGGCGGCCCATTGAGGCTGGCCTGGCTGCCTGAGAGAACCCCGCTGTGAGCGGGGTTTTTTATGGGTGCAGGTGGGCGGTGCGGGAGGCAGATATCGGGCGAATTCATCTAGACAAGTTGTTTTGTTGCTTGTCTAAGCGACTGAGGTGTAAATAACATTTCATTATGATGATGGTAGACAACTATTGCTCGCCAGTCTTGCCGCGCACCGGCATAATCCGCCTTCTGCCGTTTTTTGCCTTGCCATGATCACCATCGCCCTGTCCAAAGGACGCATCTTCGAAGAAACCGTACCGCTGCTTGCCGCCGCGGGCATCGTGCCGAGCGAGGACCCGGAGTCGTCGCGCAAGCTGATACTGGGTACCAACCGCGCGGATGTGCGGCTGGTGATCGTACGGGCTACCGATGTACCCACCTATGTGCAATATGGCGCGGCCGACCTGGGCATAGCCGGTTATGACGTGCTGCTGGAGCATGGTGGTGCGGGGCTGTATCAGCCGCTGGACCTGGAGATAGCCCAGTGCAAGCTGATGGTGGCCGTGCGCGAGGGCTTTGATTACTTCGGGGCGGTCAAGCAGGGTGCCCGCCTGCGGGTGGCGACCAAGTATGTCGAGTCGGCCCGCGAGCACTTTGCCCGCAAGGGCGTGCACGTCGACCTGATCAAGCTGTATGGCTCGATGGAGCTGGCGCCCCTGGTGGGGCTGGCAGATGCCATCGTCGACCTGGTCAGCACTGGTGGCACCTTGCGCGCCAACCAGTTGGTGGCGGTGGAGCATGTGCAGGATGTCAGTTCCCGCCTGGTGGTGAACCAGGCTTCGCTCAAGCTCAAGCGCATGGGTGTACAGCCCATCATCGACGCATTCGCCCAGGCGAATGCGCATCATCACGCCTGAAGCGGATCGCTGTCGCATCCGCCCGCTACGTCTATAACAACGTCGGGCGCGGCCCGAACAGTGAAGCAGAGCCTCTCCATGATGAAACGCCTCAGCACCACCCAGATCGATTTCCAGCCCCAGCTTGCTGCCCTGCTGGCCTTTGAGACGGCCCAAAATCCGCAGGTGGACGCCGATGTCGCGGCCATACTGCAGGCGGTCCGCCAGCGTGGCGATGACGCGGTGGTGGAATACACCCGTCGCTTTGATGGCCTGGAGGCCGCTGACATGGCCGCGCTGACGCTGCAGCCGGCCGAGTTGCTGGCCGCCTACCAGCGCCTGACACCCGCCCAGCGCGAGGCGCTGGAGGCGGCTGCCGACAGGGTGCGGCGCTATCACCAGCGGCAGTTGCAGGCCAGTTGGCAGTACACCGAGGAGGACGGTACGGTGCTGGGCCAGGCGGTGACGCCGCTGGACCGGGTCGGGCTCTATGTGCCCGGCGGCAAGGCCAGCTATCCCTCGTCGGTACTGATGAATGCCATTCCCGCCAAGGTGGCCGGGGTGGCCGAGATCATCATGGTGGTACCCACCCCCAGGGGTGAGCGTAACGACTTGGTGCTGGCTGCCGCGCATATAGCCGGGGTGGACCGGGTATACACCCTGGGCGGCGCCCAGGCCGTGGCGGCATTGGCCTACGGTACGGCCACCATACCGCAGGTCGACAAGATCACCGGGCCGGGCAACCAGTATGTGGCTGCTGCCAAGCGGGCGGTGTTCGGCGTGGTGGGCATCGATATGGTGGCCGGGCCGTCCGAGATACTGGTGATCTGCGACGGCCAGACCGACCCTGACTGGGTGGCCATGGATCTGTTCAGCCAGGCCGAGCATGACGAGATAGCCCAGAGCATACTGCTGTGCCCTGACGCGACCTACCTGACGCAGGTGGCCGAGAGCATGGCGCGCCTGCTGCCTGGCATGCCGAGGCAGGACATTATCCGCGCCAGCCTGGCCAACCGGGGCGCCTTGATACAGGTACGCGACCTGGCCGAGGCGGCCGAAATCGCCAACCAGATTGCGCCTGAGCACCTGGAACTGTCGGTAGCCGACCCCTGGGCTTTGCAGGCGCAGATACGCCATGCCGGAGCCATCTTTCTGGGACGCTATGCATCGGAGGCGCTGGGCGACTATTGTGCCGGCCCCAACCATGTACTGCCGACCTCGCGCACGGCGCGGTTTGCCAGCCCCCTGGGGGTGTACGACTTCCAGAAGCGCAGCAGTCTGATCTATGTGTCGGAAGCCGGCGCCCAGACGCTGGGGCGGATTGCCAGCACCCTGGCCCATGGCGAGGGGCTGCAGGCGCACGCCCTGTCGGCGGAGTATCGCCTGCAGGAGGGCTGCTGATGACATCGGCACTGGATTATGTGCGCCCCGAGATTGCGGCGCTGTCGGCCTACCATGTGGCCGATGCTACCGGCTTGATCAAGCTCGACGCCATGGAGAACCCCTTTGGCCTGCCGCCTGATCTGCAGGCCGAGCTGGGCCGGCGCCTGGCCGTGGCGGCGCTCAATCGTTATCCAGACCCGCATGGCGGTGGGCTGAAAGAACGCTTGCGCGAGGCGTTTGCCATTCCGGCAACGGCTGGTGTGCTGCTGGGCAATGGTTCGGACGAAATCATTACCTTGATCTGCCAGGCGCTGGCTCGGCCGGGCGCCAAGCTGTTGGCGGCCGAGCCGTCTTTTGTGATGTATCGCATGAACGCGGTATTCAGCCGGCTGGATTACGTGGGCGTACCCCTGCGGCCGGATTTTGCGCTGGACCTGCCCGCCATGCTGGCTGCCATCGCCCTGCACCAGCCTGCCGTGGTGTTCCTGGCCTACCCCAACAACCCGACCGGGCCGCGCTATGCCCGCGCCGAGGTGGAGGCGATCCTGGCGCAGGCGCCAGGGCTGGTGGTAGTCGATGAAGCCTATACTGCCTTTGCCGATGACAGCCTGATGGCCCTGGCAGGCGAGCATCCGCGCCTGCTGGTGATGCGTACGCTCTCCAAGCTGGGCCTGGCGGGCATACGGTTGGGCTATGCGGCGGCCCAGCCACAGTGGATAGACCAGCTCGACAAGGTGAGGCCGCCGTATAACGTGAATGTGCTGACCCAGGTGGCGGCTGTATTTGCCCTGAAGCACAAGGCGGTGTTCGACCAGCAGGCGCTGTTGCTGCGGCAGGAGCGGGCCAGGCTGGCCGAGGGGCTGGCTGCCATGGCCGGGGTGACGGTGTTTCCCTCCGAAGCCAACTTCGTGTTGGCGCGGGTGCCCGATGCGCCGCGTTGCTTTGCGGCACTCAAGGCGGCCGGCATACTGATCAAGAACCTGCATGGCGCCCATCCATTGCTGCAACACTGCCTGCGTTTTACCGTGGGTACCCCGGACGAGAACAGCCGGGTATTGTCCAGCCTGCCGGCGTGCCTGTAGCGAGTGCCCGATATCTGCGCAGGCAAGCCTGCAGCATTCCCTTCTGCCAGGAAACCCTTCAGAGCCTTAGCCATGAGAACTGCTACCGTCAGCCGCAACACCCTGGAAACCCAGATTACCGTGACCCTGAACCTGGATGGCACGGGCCAGAGCCGCTTCGATACCGGCGTGCCGTTTCTTGAGCACATGCTGGACCAGGTGGCACGGCATGGCCTGGTGGATCTCGATATTGTGGCGCAGGGTGACCTGCATATCGACGCCCACCATACGGTCGAGGATATCGGCATCACCGTGGGCCAGGCCTTGGCCAAGGCCTTGGGTGACAAGAAGGGCATACGCCGCTACGGCCATGCCTATGTGCCGCTGGACGAGGCCTTGAGCCGGGTGGTGATAGACCTGTCGGGCAGGCCGGGGCTGGACTATGGCGTGGAGTACACGCGCGCCAGCATAGGCCAGTTCGATGTGGACCTGTTCAGCGAGTTCTTCCATGGCTTCGTCAATCACGGCATGGTGACCCTGCATATCGACAACCTGAAGGGCAAGAACGCCCATCACCAGGCCGAGACCATCTTCAAGGCCTTTGGCCGTGCGTTGCGCATGGCGGTAGAGGTGGATGAGCGGGCGGCGGGCAGCATGCCCTCGACCAAGGGAACGCTGACCGCCTGAGGCGGTTGGCATTGCGTGAGAGCATGTCCATGAAGATAGCCGTGATTGATTACGGTATGGGTAATCTGCGCTCGGTGACCCATGCGCTGGAGCATGTGGCGCCAGAGGCGGAAATACAGCTGAGCAGTGATCCGGCGGTGATTGCCGCGGCCGACAAGGTCGTGTTCCCCGGCCAGGGGGCCATGCGCGACTGCATGCGTGAGCTGCTGGCCCGCGATCTGCGCCCGGCCGTGCTGGCGGCGGCTGCCAGCAAGCCTTTTCTGGGGATATGCGTAGGGGCGCAGCTGTTGTTCGAGCTGAGCGAGGAAGGCGGTAACACGCCAGCGCTGGGCTTGTTCCCGGGGCAGGTCAGGCGCTTTGAGGCCGAGCGCATGGTGGCGGCCGATGGCAGCAGGCTGAAGGTGCCGCACATGGGCTGGAACGAGGTATGGCAAACCCGGCCGCATCCCTTGTGGCAGGGTATTGCAGACGGCTCACGCTTCTATTTTGTCCACAGCTACTATATGGATACGCCCGATGCGGCACTGCCAGTGGGGCGTAGCGACTATCCGTTTTCCTTCACCGTTGCCGTGGCCCGCGCTAATATCTTTGCCACCCAGTTCCACCCCGAGAAAAGCCATGCTGCCGGCCTGCAATTGCTGAAAAACTTCGTAGCCTGGGACGGCACGGTTCAACCTGCTCAATAAGCCAAAGAACATCATGCTCATTATTCCCGCAATCGACCTGAAAGACGGTCAGTGCGTGCGCCTGAAACAAGGCGAAATGGACTCCGCCGACGTCTTTGGAGACCCGGCCGAGATGGCGCAGCGCTGGCTGGATGCGGGTGCCCGCCGCCTGCATCTGGTGGATCTCAACGGCGCCTTTGCCGGCAAGCCCAAGAACCTGGAGGCCGTGCGCGCCATCCTGGAAGTAGTGGGTAGCGAGATACCGGTACAGCTGGGCGGGGGCATACGCGACCTGGAGACCATAGAGAAATACCTGGAGGCCGGCCTGCGCTACGTCATCATCGGCACGGCGGCAGTCAAAACGCCGGGCTTTCTGCATGAGGCTTGCGATGCGTTTCCCGGTTCGGTAATCGTGGGCCTGGATGCCAAGGACGGCAAGGTGGCCATTGATGGCTGGAGCAAGATCACCGGCCATGATGTGGTCGATCTGGCCAAGCGTTTCGAGGATTACGGCGTGGAATCGGTGATCTACACCGACATAGGCCGCGATGGCATGCTCAGTGGCGTGAATATCGAGGCGACGGTCAAGCTGGCCCAGAGCCTGACCATACCGGTCATTGCCTCAGGTGGGCTGACCAATCTGGATGATGTGCAAAAGCTCTGCGCGGTTGAAGGCGAGGGCGTCAGCGGGGTGATTGCCGGCCGCTCCATCTACCAGGGAACGCTGGACTTTGCCGCTGCCCAGCAACTGGCTGACGAGCTGGGTGGCTGAATCGCTTGCCGGGGCGGCGTGGCCTGACCTGAGCCGGCTGCCCTGTTTCTTTCTTATTGTCGATCTCGCTGCACAGGCCCGCCATGCTCGCCAAACGCATCATTCCCTGTCTGGACGTTACCGATGGCCGCGTGGTCAAGGGCGTGAATTTTGTGGGCCTGCGCGATGCCGGCGACCCGGTGGAGATTGCCCGCCGTTACGACCAGCAGGGCGCCGATGAGCTGACCTTTCTGGATATCACGGCCAGCTCCGATAACCGCGACCTGATACTGCATATCATCGAGGCTGTGGCCGAGCAGGTGTTTATCCCGCTGACGGTGGGTGGTGGTGTGCGCAAGGTCGAGGACGTGCGGCGCCTGCTCAATGCCGGTGCCGACAAGGTGGGTATCAACACCACGGCGGTGACCCGGCCGGAGGTGGTGGAGGAGGCGGCCGGCTATTTTGGCTCGCAAGCCATTGTGGTGGCCATCGACGCCAAGCGGGTCAGCGCGCCCGATGCGGCGCCGCGCTGGGAGGTCTATACCCACGGCGGGCGCAATGCCACCGGGCTGGATGCGGTGGCGTGGGCGCTGGAGATGCAGCGCCGTGGCGCTGGCGAGATACTGCTGACCAGCATGGATCGCGATGGCACGCGCTCGGGTTTTGATCTGGCACTGACCCGTGCAGTCAGCGATGCGCTGACCATACCGGTGATTGCCTCGGGTGGTGTGGGCAAGCTGCAGGACCTGGCCGATGGCATCAAGCTGGGGCGTGCCGATGCGGTGCTGGCTGCCAGCATCTTCCATTTTGGTGATCATACCGTGGGCGAGGCCAAGCAGCTGATGCGCCAGCAGGGTATAGAGGTAAGGCTATGAGCAGTTGGCTGGATGAGGTGCGCTGGGATGCCCAGGGCCTGGTGACGGCCATTGCGCAGGATGCGCACAGCCAGCGGATACTGATGGTGGCCTATATGAACCGGGAGTCACTGCAACTGACGGCGCAGACTGGTATCGCCCATTATTTTTCCCGCTCGCGCCAGCGGCTGTGGAAAAAAGGCGAGGAATCCGGGCACCTGCAAACCGTCAGTGAGTTGCGGCTGGACTGTGATGGCGATGTGATCGTGATGCAGATTGTCCAGGCAGGCGGCATTGCCTGCCATACTGGCCGCGAGAGTTGCCTGTACCGCAAATTGGTGGATGAGCAGTGGGTTGTGACGGATGCGGTACTGAAAGACCCTGGTGCCATCTATGGTGGCCACGCTAGCCACTAGCAGCTGACGTACCCCGCTCCCCAAAAGCTGCTCCACAGAAGGGGCCGGGCTTGCGCCTGATAGGCGCATTTGCAACGGTCTGCTGGCGGCCGCGGCTTTTTTTACCGCGCCAGTGTTGCGCGCCATGCGCATACGCGCAGACTTGTCACCCAACTGTCTTTTTCCCCGCCTATAATCGCCCGTCTTGTTGAGCCGCCCATATGATCAACCCCGACATACTCTATCGCATCGCCCAGACCCTGGAAGACCGCAAGGGCGCTGATCCGGCGTCTTCCTATACCGCCAAGCTGATGGACAAGGGCCTGGATGCCATCCTGAAGAAGGTGGGCGAGGAGGCGGTGGAGACCGTGATGGCGGCCAAGGATGGCGATCGCCTGCACCTGGTGTGTGAGGTGGCCGACCTGTGGTTTCACACCCTGGTGCTGTTGTCGCACCAGGGCCTGGGCCCGAATGATGTGCTGGCCGAACTGGCCCGGCGCGAGGGGATTTCGGGCATAGATGAAAAAAATGCGCGCACGGCGGGCAAGGAGTAGGCAATGAGTGATAACTGCATTTTCTGCAAGATAGCGCAGGGGCAGATACCGTCGAACAAGGTGTACGAGGACGACGATGTGATCGCCTTCCACGATATACACCCGATTGCGAACGTTCACTTCCTGATCGTGCCTAAGCGCCATATCGAATCGCTGTTGACGCTTGTGCCGGATGACCAGGCCTTGCTGGGCAAGGTGCTGGCACTGGCGCCGCAACTGGCGCGCGAGCAGGGTCTGGGTGAGGGCTTCCGCACCATGATCAATACGGGTGCCAAGGGCGGCCAATCGGTTTTCCACCTGCATCTGCATGTGTTCGGCGGTGGTGGCAAGGCCGAGACCATGATGGCGCAACTGGTACAGTAAACAACGCCGTGCTGGCGCACGGCGGCAACGTTGGGAGAGGTAGTAAAATGGGTTCCTTCAGTATTTGGCATTGGCTGCTCGTGCTGGTTATCGTGGTGCTGGTATTTGGCACCAAGAAGCTGGGCGGCGTGGGCAAGGATCTGGGTTCGGCCATCAAGGGCTTCAAGGAAGGCATGAAGTCGGATGATGACAAGCCCAAGATCGCCGAGAAACCGGTGGAAGGCGCCCGGGTGTTCGAGAACGAAGCCAGCAAGGACAAGCGCTAAGCCGTGTTTGATATCAGTTTTGGCGAGCTCTTGGTGGTGGGGGTAGTGGCCCTGGTGGTCATTGGCCCGGAGCGCTTGCCCAAGGTCGCCCGCACGCTGGGCAGCATGGTGGGGCGTCTGCAACGCTATGTGGCCGGCGTGAAGGCCGATATCCAGCGTGAGATAGACCTCGATAGCCTGCGCCAGATGGAAGCCGAGATGAATGAGGCTGGGCGCAAGATGCACCAGCAGCTGAATGGCGAGCTGAAAGAGGTAAACCAGGATCTGCAGGGGGTGCTGGGCGAGGCGCGTGATGCTACGGCGGATCCACTAGCGCATTCTGCGGCAGACCAGGCTGCGTTGGCGGCCGGTGCACCCGATGCGCCGCAGTTCGACCTGTTTGCCCCACCGACTACTACCACGCCGCCGCTTGAGATAGCGCCTATCAGCCCCCTGCCCGAGCCTGCCGCACAGTCCAGTGCTGTGCGTGACCGTCGCTGAGCGACAGGATAGTCATGCAACAAGACCTCCAACCCCTGATCGAGCACCTGATCGAGCTACGCAGCCGGTTGGTGCGCGCCGTGCTGCTGATGGTGGTGGCATTTTGCCTGCTGTTCAATTGGGCCGGCGATCTCTATCACCTGCTGGCCATGCCCATGCTCAAGGCCATGAAGGTGGGCAGCCAGATGATAGCCACCGATGTGACCTCCAGTTTCTTCGTGCCCATGAAGGTGGCGGGCATGGTGGCTTTTCTGCTGACCTTGCCGCATACCCTGTACCAGGCCTGGGCCTTTGTGGCGCCTGGGCTGTACCAGCATGAGAAGCGCCTGATACTGCCTTTGATCATCTCCAGCCTGGTGCTGTTCCTGGTCGGCATGGCCTTCGCCTATTTCCTGGTGTTCCCCGTGGTGTTTGGTTTTATGACCGGCGTCACGCCAGAGGGGGTGGCCATGATGACGGACATCGATAAATACCTGAGCTTTGTGCTGGGTATGTTCCTGGCTTTCGGCGCCACATTTGAGACGCCGGTGATCGTGATGGTGCTGGTACGCATGGGCATCGTGACCGTAGCCAAGCTGCGCGAGGCCCGGCCCTATGTGATTGTGGGCGCCTTTGTGATTGCGGCTGTGGTGACACCGCCTGATGTGTTGTCCCAGGTCATGCTGGCAGTGCCGCTGTGGTTGCTGTTCGAGCTGGGCGTGGTGCTGGCGGCCTGGCTGATGGTACCCAAGCAGGCGGAGAATACCGAGGCTTCGGGCTAGGCGGGCTTGCAGGGCGCGGCGCTGGTCGATATGCCGCGCTGGGTTCACCATGAAAAACACCCCAACAGCCTGGATCTGTGTCCAGGCCTTGGGGTGTTTTTCATCAGGCGGGGGTGGGAGTCGCCAACAAAACCCTGGGTTGCGATTCTTGCCGGGCGTGTGAGCGCTGGCGCACAGCGAAGCCGGCTGGCGGCGCTTAGAGCCTGTTCAACGTCTTTTCGCCGCGTCGCTGATCTGGAAAATGGCCAGGCACAAGGCGTGGTGCGCAGGCAATAACCAGTTATTGCCAAGCGCCACAACGCAGTGAATGGCCGTTTTCCAGCTCAGCCCTTCGGGTTCGCAGCCTTGCCGGCGAAGGGCGGCGTTGCAAGCCGCTGACGGTACCGGTACCGGAACCGGTACCGCTGCGCGGCTTGCGCCTTGCCCTTCATCCGGCAAGGTTGCGAACGACGCGGCGAAAAGACTTTGAACAGGCTCTTACTCCTCGCCCGGGTCGCTGGCCAGCGGTGGGCGCTTGCCTATCTTGACCTTGTACTCCTGTGGCTTGCCGCCGCGCAGTACCTTGATGCTGGCTTCCTGGCCGGGCTTCTGGTTGGCCACCAGGTTCAGCATGCCGTTGAAGTCATGGATGGCTTCGCCGTTGACGGCAACCAGCACATCGCCAGGCTTGACGCCGCC
The DNA here is from genome assembly GCF_036961565.1 of Chitinimonas sp. JJ19. Lineage (NCBI taxonomy): Bacteria > Pseudomonadati > Pseudomonadota > Betaproteobacteria > Neisseriales > Chitinibacteraceae > Chitinimonas > Chitinimonas sp. JJ19. The sequence continues at coordinate 83,793 of NZ_JBAMDD010000008.1, read as the reverse complement.
ACGGTCGGCCGGGCCGCCTCTGACCACGCCATTGATCAGTACGCCTTCGGTGCCCTCGGCCAGGTTGAAGCTGGCCGCCAGCTCGGGCGTCAGGTCCTGGGTATCCACCCCTATCCAGCCACGGGTGACGGCACCGTCCTTGATGATCTGTTCCATCACGCTCTTTACCGTGCTGGCGGGAATGGCGAAGCCTATGCCCACGGCGCTGCCGGTTTGCGAGTAAATGGCGCTGTTGATGCCCACTAGGTTGCCAGCGTTATCGACCAGTGCGCCGCCGGAGTTGCCGGGGTTGATGGCGGCATCGGTCTGGATGAAGTTCTCAAAGGGATTGATGCCCAGATTGGTGCGGCCCAAGGCCGAGACGATGCCCATGGTGACGGTCTGGCCCACGCCAAAGGGGTTGCCTATGGCCAGTACCACATCGCCGACATTGAGCTTTTCGACCTGGCCGAAGGTAATGGCGGGCAGGTTGGGCAGGTCGATCTTGATGACAGCCAGGTCGGTCTCGGGATCAGCGCCCACCACGATGGCGGTGGTGGTGCGGCCGTCAGACAGCGCCACCTGGATTTCGTCGGCCGAGGCCACCACATGGTTGTTGGTAACGATATAGCCCTGCTCCGACACGATAACGCCGGAGCCCAGGCTGGAGGTGCGCTGGCTTTCGCTGTTCTCGAAGCGGTCGCCGAAGAAGCGGCGGAACAGCGGGTCGTCCAGCAGCGGGTGGCGCCGCTTCTTGATTTCCTTGCTGGTATAGATGTTTACCACGCTGGGCATGGCATGGCGTACCGCTTCGCGGTAGCTGATATTGCCCGGCAGGTGCACGGGGGCTTCCACTGCGGGGGCTTCGCGCAGTGTGACCACGTCAGCCATCTGCTTGGGTATCCAGCCCGGCTTGAGCAGGGTGAGCAAAAACCAGACCGCCAGACCCACGGTGGTGGTTTGTGCGAAAATCAGCCAGAGTTTTTTCATGTGATTTGCGAACGGCGGCCGCTATGTTATTGCGTGAGTTGGAAAATTATACCGGACAACTGCTCCAGCAAGACCGTTACAAAGACTATGCCCCCAATGGTGTGCAAGTCGAGGGGCGTGCCCAGGTGCAGCGTCTGCTGTGTGGCGTGACGGCCAGCGAAGCCTTGATCGATGCTGCCATCGCCTGGGAAGCGGATGCCATCCTGGTGCATCACGGCTATTTCTGGAAAGGCGAGGATGCCCGGGTGGTGGGCAGCAAGCGCCGCCGCCTGGGCAAGCTGCTGCAGCATAATATCAGCCTGCTGGCCTACCATCTGCCGCTGGATGCCCATCCGGAGCTGGGTAATAACGCCAGCCTGGGGGTGTTGTTGGGCCTGGTGGCGGATGGCCGCTTTGGCGAGCAGGAGCTGGGCTGGCTGGGCGTGCCGCAGCAGGCGTGCAACCTGGCGGGATTTGCCCAGCGGGTTGAGGCCAGCCTGGGGCGACGGCCCCTGGTGATAGGTGAGGGCGACCGGCCGGTACGGCGGGTGGGTTGGTGTACCGGTGGGGCGCAGGGCTACTTTGCCGGGGCCATTGCGGCAGGCTGCGATGTTTTTCTGACCGGCGAGGCGTCCGAGCATAACTACCATGCCGCGCTGGAGCATGGTGTGGCCTTTGTCGCGGCGGGCCACCATGCCACAGAGCGCTATGGCGTGCAGGCGCTGGCGGCCCATCTGGCCGGCCAGTTTGGGCTGGATACCCACTATGTGGAATTGGCCAACCCGATCTGATACGGCCTAGCCACGGCGGGTTGCCGTGGGGGCTTGTTTGGGTGTTGCTGTGGCGCCGAAAGTACAGTGCCAGGGGGGCTTTCAATAACCCCTTTGCGGCAAAGGCTTATCCAAGCTGGGGGAATCGGTTAAAATCACCTAGTTTAGGTTCTGTTGTGATGTGCTTCTGCCTGAGGCAGATGACAACAGAGCCTAAGAGCCGCTGACAAAACCCCTCCGGTGTTGTGGCGCAAGCTTGCCGTACCCCAGGTACAGCCTGCTCTTGCGCGCATGGCCGGTGTTGCAGTGCTGGGTCTTGTCGGCAGCTCTCAGTGCCGTCGGTCTCGGTAAGCAGACCTGCTGCCGGCATCCTGGGTTTACACATTTCAAAAAAGTCAGAAAGTCAGGGACTGGGTATGACGAATCAAGTGGACAACAGCAAGCGGCGCTTCCTGACGCTCGCGACCGGCGCCGTGGGTGGCGTCGCCGTGGTCGGGGTCGCCACGCCCTTCATTGCCAGCTTCTTCCCGTCTGAGCGTGCCAAGGCTGCCGGTGCGCCGGTAGAGGTGGACATCAGCAAGCTCGAGCCAGGCCAGAAGATAGACGTCGAGTGGCGCGGCAAGCCGGTGTGGGTGGTGAATCGCACCAAGGAAATGGTGGATAGCCTTGCCAAGATCGAAAGCAAGCTGACCGACCCCGACTCGAACGGCAGCGATCAGCCGGAGTACGCCAAGAACAAGACGCGTGCCCGTGCCGACAAGGCCAATATCCTGGTGGCCCTGGGGGTATGTACCCACCTGGGCTGCTCGCCGACTTTCCGTCCCGATCTGGCCCCGGCTGATCTCGGTGCGGACTGGATGGGTGGTTTCTACTGCCCTTGCCACGGCTCCAAGTTCGACCTGGCAGGCCGCGTCTATTCCGGCGTGCCCGCTCCCAAGAACCTCGACATACCGCCCTACAAGTACCTGAATGATGCGGTGTTGCTGGTCGGCGAAGACAAATAAGAGGGAAGGCCTGAAATGAGCAAGCTGCAAGCCCTGACGAATACCGTGGTGAACTGGGTAGATGACCGGTTCCCGGTGACGGCATCATGGAAAGCGCATATGTCCGAGTACTATGCGCCCAAGAACTTCAACTTCTGGTACTACTTCGGTTCGCTGGCCCTGTTGGTGCTGGTGATACAGATCGTCACCGGTATCTTCCTGACGATGAACTACAAGCCGGATGGGTCGCTGATCCCCGGCACCAATGTGTCGGTCGCCTTCAATTCGGTCGAATACATCATGCGTGACGTGGCGGGGGGCTGGATCATCCGCTACATGCACTCCACCGGCGCCTCCATGTTCTTCGTGGTGGTGTATCTGCATATGTTCCGTGGTCTGGTCTATGGCTCCTACAAGCAGCCACGCGAACTGATCTGGATCTTCGGCATGCTGATCTTCCTGTGCCTGATGGCCGAAGCCTTCCTGGGCTATCTGCTGCCATGGGGCCAGATGTCGTTCTGGGGTGCGCAGGTGATCGTCAACCTGTTTGCTTCCATCCCGGTGATCGGGCCTGACCTGTCGGTGTGGATACGCGGTGACTTCGTGGTGTCCGATGCGACCCTGAACCGCTTCTTTGCCCTGCACGTGATTGCCGTGCCGCTGGTCCTGCTGGGCCTGGTGGTGGCTCACCTGGTGGCGCTGCACGAAGTGGGTTCGAACAACCCCGATGGCGTCGAGATCAAGAAGAACAAGGATCCCAAGACTGGCATTCCGCTGGATGGCATCCCCATGCACCCCTACTACACCATCAAGGATATCTTTGGTGTGGCGGTGTTCCTGGTGATCTTCAGCTATGTGGTGTTCTTCGCGCCGGAGATGGGTGGCTTCTTCCTGGAGCACCCCAACTTCGACCCGGCTGACCCCTTGAAGACCCCGCCGCATATTGCGCCGGTCTGGTACTTCACGCCTTACTACGCCATCCTGCGCGCCATTCCGTCCTTCCTGGGTACCCAGGTGTGGGGTGTGATAGGCATGGGTGCTGCCGTGGTGATCATTGCCTTCCTGCCTTGGCTGGATCGCAGCCCGGTCAAGTCCATCCGCTATCGTGGCAAGAAGTTCAAGACGGCCCTGGTGCTGTTCCTGATCTCCTTTATCGGCCTGGGTATCCTGGGTGCCAAGGCACCGACTGAGCTGCGCACCATCCTGTCGCAGATCTTCAGTGTCATCTACTTCGGCTTCTTCCTGGCCATGCCGTTCTATACCAAGAACGACCCAGGTACCGAGCCGGTGCCGGCACGCGTTACCGAAACCAATACCTCGCGCCAGCTGGCATTCCTGATGTATGTGGGTATCGCCATCCTTGGTTCGTTTGTGTTCGCCAAGCTGGTTTGATCGAGGGAGACGAATAAGATGAAAAACAAGATTGCCCGGATTATCGCCGCCTGTGCCTTGCTGGCCCCGCTGACCGCTCTGGCGGCCTCTGGCGGCGTCGCGCTGGACAAGGTTGAGCTGCGTGTTGCCAATGCCGAGTCGGTGCAGCGCGGTGCCAAGGTGTTCGTGAACTACTGTCTGTCGTGCCATGGCGCCAGCTCCATGCGCTATAACCGCCTGACCGACCTGGGGCTGAGCGAGCAGCAGATCAAGGACAACCTGATGTTCGCCACCGACAAGGTGGGTGACCCGATGCGCGTGGCCATGCAGGCCAAGGACGGCAAGGCCTGGTTTGGCGCCACCCCGCCCGATCTGACCCTGATTGCCCGCTCGCGCGGTGCCGATTGGCTCTACACCTATCTGCGCAGCTTCTACCGCGACAGCAGCCGTCCCACCGGCTGGAACAACGCGGTGTTCGACAAGGTCGGCATGCCGCACGTGCTGTGGCAGCTGCAGGGTGACCTGGAACTGCGCACCGTAGAGGGCAAGGCTGAGGCCAAGGGCCCGGTGGCGCGCTCCTGGGAGACGGTGGAGCATGTGAACGGCAAGGACAAGATCACCACCCATCAACTGGTGCTGACCAAGGCGGGTGAACTGACCCGCCTGGAAGACGGCAAGGCCAATATGCTCGATTTTGACGAGCGTATGACCGACCTGACCAACTACATGGTGTGGATGAGCGAACCGGCCCAGGTGAAGCGCGAGAGCATAGGCTACGGCGTGTTGTTGTTCCTGATCTTCCTGCTGGTGCCCATGACCTATATCCTGAAGCGCGAGTACTGGAGCGACCTGCACTAAGCCTGCTCCGCAGCTGTGTGGTCCTGCAGTCGGAAACGGGAGGTGATTCCTCCCGTTTTCTTTTTTGAATCAGTTGCTTATGTTGCTTTTCTGGCTATTTGCCCAGGCAAAATGCTAAACTCGATCGTTTACGACTATTGCCGTTGATGGAGATCCCCCGCTTATGATGACCCTGTACTCCGGCACTTCCTGCCCTTTCAGCCACCGCTGCCGTATTGTCCTGTTCGAAAAGGGCATGGACTTCCAGATCGTTGACGTGGACATACACAACAAGCCGGAAGACCTGGCTGTGATGAACCCGTACAACGAAGTGCCTGTGCTGGTCGAGCGCGACCTGTGCCTGTATGAATCCAACATCATCAACGAATACATTGATGAGCGCTTCCCGCATCCGCAGCTGATGCCGGCCGATCCCATCATGCGTGGCCGTGCCCGCCTGATGCTGTTCAACTTCGAGCGCGAACTGTTTGTCCATGTGCGCACCCTGGAGAACAGCGCGTCCAGCAAGAAGGACCTGGAAAAGGCCCGTACCACCATACGTGACAACCTGGGCCAGATCGCCCCCCTGTTTGCCAAGCAGAAGTTCATGCTGGGCGAAGAGTTCTCCATGCTGGACGTGGCCATTGCACCCCTGCTGTGGCGCCTTGAGCACTACGGCGTGGAAGTGTCCAAGCCGATGGCACCTATCCTCAAGTACGCCGAGCGCCTGTTCGGCCGTCAGGCGTTTATCGACTCGATGACGCCTAACGAAAAAGCCATGCGCAAATGATGTAAGGCGTGATGGGCCCGGCCGGCAATGCTGTGTCGGGCCTGTTGCCTTGTACCGACTCCTTCCTCCCCCCTACGCGAAGCGCATGAAACCAGTCCCGATCAAGCCTTACCTGATGCGCGCCATCCACGAATGGTGCTCCGACCACGGCTACACGCCTTATCTGGTGGTCGCCGTGCGCGGCAAGATGCAGGTGCCCATGGAGTTCGTGAAGAATGGCGAGATCACCCTCAATGTGAGCTATAACGCCACCCGCAATATGCAGCTGGGTGACGACTATGTGCACTTCTCGGCGCGCTTCAATGGCGTGTCCCGCGATATCGCTGTGCCCATAGGCGCCGTGGTATCCCTGTTTGCCCGCGAGACGGGCGAGGGCATGGCCTGGGAGCCGGAGTTCGCCGAAGCGGGCGAGGAGGAGCAAGGCGAGGAGCGCGTTAGCGCATTGCGACCGGTGTCGCCCAGCGTGCCGGAAGCCGTGGTGCTGAAGGAGGAGGCCAAGGAGGCCCCGCCAGCGGACGATGAGGAACCACCACCCGCCGCACCGCCCGCAGGGCGTGGTCATCTACGCGTGGTGAAGTAGGCCGGTACTGCTGCGCAAAAAACACGCCGATGGCGTGTTTTTTGTTTTTCAGCCAGGCAGATTGTGCTGAGAGCAGCACGGTAGGGCCGTTCTTGCTATGCCAGCCCGTCGGGTGGTAGCCGGAAGCGATGGGCAATGTCCTGCAATTGCTGGGACTGTTCATTCAAGCGCTCGGACGTAGCGGACAGCTCTTCGGAGGCTGCGGCATTGGTCTGAGTGGTGGCGGACAGGCGGCTGGCGGACAGGGCTATCTGTTCCAGTCCATTGCGTTGCTCGCGGCTGGCGGCGGCGATCTGTTGTACCAGTTCGGCGGTTCGGCGTATGGACGGTTCGACCTGGTCCAGCAGGTGGCCGGCCTGTTCGGCCTGGTCCACGCTGTTCAGGGACAGCTGGCCTATCTCCTCGGCGGCGGTGCGGCTGCGTTCGGCCAGCTTGCGTACCTCGCTGGCGACCACGCCAAAGCCCTTGCCGCTTTGCCCGGCGCGGGCGGCCTCTATGGCGGCATTCAGGGCCAGCATATTGGTCTGGAAGGCGATATCGTCTATCAAGGCCACCTTGCGGGCGATTTCGCGCATGGCCTGTACGGTCTGCTGCGCCGATACCCTGGCCTGGCTGGCCGCGTCTGCCGCCTGCCAGGCAATGGCATCGGTGGCCTGGGCATGGTTGGCGTTGAGGCTGACACTGGCGCTCATCTGGGTCAGGGCGGCGCTGGCTTCTTCCACATTGGCGGCTTGTTCCGAGGTAGTGGCGCTGAGCGCCTGCGACGCTGCGGCCACGTGGCCGGAGGCCGAGACGGTCACGGCGGTGGCGGCATGCAGCTCGGTCACGACCTGGCGCAGGCTGGCTACCATATGCTGCATGGCATGCAACTGGCTGTTGCTGTCGTCGCGGTGTGTTTGCACGGCAACCGACAGATCGCCCTCTGCCACCCGCCTGGCGATATCGGCCGCGTATTCGGGCTCGCCACCTACCTGCCTGAGCACCTGGCGAGTCAGCCACAGTGCTACGCCGGTGATCAGGCAGAAGCCGGCCAGCACCAGCAGGCCCAGGCTGGCCATGCCGTGGCTGACCTGGGCGGCAACATCCTCTACCGGCACCGTCACTGCCACCACGCCGCGTACATCGCCCACCTTCCAGTCGCGCTTGGGGGAGTCGGGGTGGCTGTTATGGCAGCTGACGCAGGCCTGCTGCATGCGGTCTGCAACGGCATAGCGGGCGTACAGGCGGTCGCCCACCCGCTGCAGGGTTTGCTGGGGGATGTCGGGATTGCGTTCCAGCGCGGCGATGCTGGCCAGCTCGAAGGCATCATAGCTTTCAGTGGCCACCCGGTTGGGGAAGGGGTGGCGGCTGTAGAGGCGGATGGCGGTGCCGGGGTAGTCCTTGCTGAGGGCAGTGCCCAGGGCTTTGACCAGGGTGGCGGGCAGGGGCAGGGTATTGGGCTGCTCGCGGAAGTTGGCGCCAAAATGCATGCCTGCGGCACCCGCCCGGGTGGAGATCTCGCTGGTATAGAAGGCGCGCAGTACGGTGGTCTGCTGGGCCAAGGTCTGGGCGGCCTTGATGCCGGCGGTGCGCACCATCTGTTCGCGCAATTGCATGGTGAGGGCGATGCAGGCCAGCGCTACGGCGGCGCCCACCAGCAATATGGGCAGCAGCAGGCGCTGGGTCAGACTGCTTCTGGACAGTAGGCGCATGGGCTTCCGGGCACACAAGAATATATTGGCTACATGAGCAGCATAGCCAACATTTCCTGGCGGTTCGGCGTGATTTATGAACTTCAGCCACGAAAAGTCGAAGCCGACTCAAACCACTACCCAGGGCCGCGAGGCCGCCCGGCGCCGCAGATATCTGTGCTTTACCCCTTGCAAGCCTGTGATGGGCGCGCGGCGGGCGCTGGGTGACCAGGACGGCCCGCGCCTGCCGTGCGTGCTGCCCATGATCGCAATATCAGGCCTTGCGCGTCATCACGGCGGCGAAGAAGCCGTCGCAGCCGTGTATCTGCGGGTGCAGCTGCAGGTAGTTGCCGGTGTCGAGGTCTACCCGTTGTTCCTTCAATACCTGGTTGGCGGGAATCAGCTCGAAACCGGGGTGGGCGGCCAGGAAGGCTTCGACTATGCCCTGGTTCTCGCGCGGCAGTATGCTGCAGGTGGCGTAGACCAAGCGGCCACCGACTTTTACCAGGCGGGCGGCGGAGGCCAGGATGGCGGTCTGCTTCTGGTTCAGTTCGTCCACGCTGGTGGCGCTCTGGCGGAACTTGAGATCGGGGTTGCGGCGCAGGGTGCCCATGCCTGAGCAGGGGGCGTCGACCAGCACGCGGTCCAGCTTGCCGGCTAGGCGCTTGATGCGGCTGTCGTTCTCGCTCTCTATGCGTTGTGGCTGGACATTGGACAGGCCGGACCGAGCCAAGCGCGGCTTGAGGTTGGCCAGCCGCTTTTCGGAGACATCAAACGCATACAGGCGGCCGCTGGAGGCCATCAGCATGCCCAGCAGCAGCGTCTTGCCGCCGGCGCCGGCACAGAAGTCGGCCACCATCTCACCGCGCTTGGGGCCGACTAACAGGCCCAGCAACTGGCTGCCTTCGTCCTGCACTTCGATGGCGCCTTCGGTGAACAGGGTGTGGCGGTTGATGGCGGGCTTGCCTGCCAGCCGCAGGCCGAAAGGCGAGTAGGGCGTGGGGCTGTGCTCGTAGCCCAGGGCTTCCAGCTCGGCCTGGACAGCCTCGCGCTTCATCTTGAGGGTGTTGACGCGCAGATCCAGCGGGGCGGGCTGGGACAGGGCGCGGCCTAGGCTGAGGATGTCGTCGTCGCTCATGCCGCTGGCCTGCAGCTCGCTGCCTACCCACTCGGGTAATTCGGCCCGCTCGGCCAGGGTCAGGGTTTCCAGCTTGAAGGCTTTGACGCCGGCCAGGAAGGCGCGCTCGTCCTCGCGGGAGACGATGGGCTCGAATTCGCGCAGGTTGCGGCCACCGCGTATCAGCCAGGCCAGCAGCAGCCGGCGGGGGCTGTTGTCTTCGCCGCAGATACGGTCCAGTGCGAACTTCTGCCGCATGACGCCAAATACCGCTTCGGCGATGAAGTGCCGGTTCTGGCTACCCAGCTTGGGGTTCTCGCGGAAGTAGCGCGACAGTACGGCATCGGCCGGTGCGGCGAAGGACAGGGCATTGCGCAAGGCATCCAGGGCGGCGTGGAATTGTTCTTGATTCAGTGGGGGCATGGTTATTCCAGTTGGTATTCGATGTGTTTGGCGATCAGCTGCAGCTCGCCCTTGTCGTCGTGGCGGACGATCTTGACGGGCAGGTTGGCGTAATCGGTGGCTAGCCAGAACTCGGTGCGCTTGTCACCGTCCGGGGCGCGCCAGACACGGGTGGCCGTGTGCTTGCCCATGAGGGCGAACGGGCTGCCGGTGCTGGCGGTAAAGGCGTCATCACGCAGCTTGCGGCCGGTGATGATCTGCAGATTGATGGTGGCCTTGCTGCCCAGCCAGGCGAGCTGGAAGGGCAGGGTGTTGAGGTCCTGTGCACCGCTGTCCAGTGGGGCGCTTTGCAAGGCGTCTGCCGGGCCATAGCTGACTTGCCGGGTGCGCCAGTCAAACTGTGCCTGCTGGCGCGGGGTGCTGCTGCTGCCTCGGAACTCGCCGTAGCTGCTGGGGCGCAATCCGGCGGACGTCAGCTCGCCTTCGCTGTGATAGCGGATGCGGGAACCCAGTATGGGGGTGATCTCGGTATCCAGCGTGTACTTGTCGCCTTCCCGCTGCCAGCGTTGTACGGCCTCGCCCACCGGCAGGCCGCTCAGCCTTGCTTCGTAGGTGATGCGGGCCTGGCGTGGCAGGTCGGCGGCCTGGGGCGCGGTGGCGGCCAGGAGGCTGAAGGTCAAAAGCAGGGTACGTGCAATCATGATGCGTGCCTTGAGCGTTGGGGATGGCGACCAGCGTAGTGGCTGGCGGCTGACCTCCTGCTGAATCAACGGTCTCTCTCGCGGGGTGCGGCGCGTGCCAGCACGGTATTGCCGTCAAAAGCGGCCTCGACGGCGATCATGTCCTGCACGGTTTCGCCATCATCGCTGCGTATGCGCACGGGCAGATTGTGCCAGTCGGGCGCCAGGTAAAACTCGAATCTGCGCTTCTCATGGCTGCCGGACAGGACCAGGGTGGGCACCTTGATGCCGGACAGGGTCAGCGTCGTTTCGCCTATCAGCTTGAATGGCACAGTATAGGTCTTGCGGCCGCTGACCACCTGCATGGTGAAGTCGGGCAGCCTGCTGCCCTGCAAGGCGAACTGGTAGGGGGCGGAGAACATGTCCTGGGCGCCTTCCTGCAGTGGCGCAGTCTGGCGCTTGGCGGGCTCGCCAAAGCTGACCTGCTGCGCTGGCCAGTCGAACTCCACCAGATAGCGGGGGGCGGGCTTGCGGTTGCGCCACTCGGTAAAGCGTTTGGGCCGTAGGCCATGGGGGCCGACCTCGCCCTCGCTTTTCCATTCGTAGGTCTGGCCCAGGAAGCTACCCAGCAGGTCTATCTCGTACTCGTCGCCATCCTGGCGCCATTTGAGCTTGGCCAGTGCCACGCCTTTGATCAGGTAGCTGACGTCGATCTGGCGGGGAAAGGGTCCATCCAGCACCGGGCGTGCGCTGGCGGTGGCGGCAGCAGACTCGATGACGGCGGTGGGCTCGGCGGGCGTCACTGGCGCAGCGGTGGCGGCGGCTGGGGTTGGTTCGGCTGTGGCGGCCACCTGGAGTGGCGACACCGGGGCTTGGGGCGCGGGTGTGCTGGGTTTGGGTGGGCGGGCTGCCGGCTTGGGGGGCGGCGCGGTGGGTTGCGGCGGTGACACGGGTGGTTCCGGTGCCGCGGGCGCAGCCGGTGCTGCGGCCTCTGCCTGGACCGGAGCCGGGCTGCTAGTCTCGGCCGGCAGGCCTAGCTGTACCTGCAGGGCATCGAGCGGCTTGATGCCTGCCAGCAATCGGCGGCTGGCCTGGTCTGCCAACTGCCTGCCCTGCAGCGTGCGCTGCGAGGGCTGGATCAGCGGGGTATCGGTCAGTGAGTCGTGCTGCCACCACAGCCACAGGGTATCGCCCAGGCTGGCAGTGAGGTGCAGCAGCAGGGAGGCGAGCAGGGCGATGAGGAAGAGCGGCGACAGCCTGGCTCGCATAGACCTATCCGAGGTGACGGACACGCAGCCCGTCCACTGCCAGCCGGCCTTCGACAAACGCCTGCACGGCGGCGGGGTAGAGCCGGTGTTCCTCTGCCAGCACCCGCTGTGCCAGGCTGGTCTCGGTATCGTCGTCCAGTACCGGCACAGCCGCCTGGAACACGATGGGGCCATGATCAAGCTCGGCCGTGACGAAGTGGACGGTACAGCCCGCCAGTTTGCAGCCGGCATCGATGGCGCGCTGGTGGGTATGCAGGCCGGGGAAGGCCGGTAGCAGGGAGGGGTGGATATTGAACATCCGGCCTGCGTAATGCTGGGTGAAGGCGGGCGTCAGTATGCGCATAAAGCCGGCCAGCACCACCAGATCGGGCTGGAAGCTGTCTATGCGGGTGGCCAGTTCGGTATCGAAGGCTTCGCGGCTGGCGTATGGCTTGTGATCGAGCGCGACGGTGGCAATGCCGCGTTCAGCAGCCCAGGCCAGGCCGGCTGCATCGGGCCGGTTGGCAATAACGGCGGCAATGTGCGCGCCGGGGATGGCGGCTTCGACGATGGCCTGCATATTGGAGCCACGGCCGGAGATCAGGATGACGATGTTTTTCATAGGTGCAGCGGCAATCCTGCGGGCCTGGCTGCTTGGCCAGGCACCGCGATGGCGTATCGGACGGGCGGGTCAGCCCCGGGCCGGTGCCGGCAGTGCCGGCCAGGCCCGGATAGACCGATGGGACTCAGGCGACCTGGGTCTGGTGCTCGTCACCGTTGCGGGCACGGATGGCGCCCAGGCGGTAGACGGTCTCGCCTTCGGCGGCCAGCAGCTTGCTGGCGGCTTCGGCGTCTGCCGCCGAGACGATCACCACCATGCCGATGCCGCAGTTGAAGGTACGGTACATTTCCTGCGTTTCGACATTGCCCTGGGCTTGCAGCCATTGGAACAACTTGGGCAACTGCCAGGACTTGGCGTCGATCTGGGCCACGGTATTGTCGGGCAGCACGCGCGGCACGTTTTCGGTGATGCCACCGCCGGTGATATGGGCCATGCCCTTCACGGTGAGGCTTTCCATCAGCTTGAGGATGGGCTTCACGTAGAGACGGGTAGGGGCCATCACCACATCGGCCAGCGAGCGCCCGCCGTCGAAAGAGGCGTTGTAGTCGGCTTCGGTCAGATGCAGGATCTTGCGGATCAGCGAATAGCCATTGGAGTGGGCGCCATTGGAGGCCAGGCCCAGCACCACATCACCGGGGGCGATGTGCTCGCCGGTGATGATCTTGCTCTTTTCCACCACGCCGACGGCGAAGCCGGCCAGGTCGTACTCGCCCAGGGGGTACATGCCTGGCATCTCGGCGGTTTCGCCACCGATCAGGGCGCAGCCCGATTGTTCGCAGCCGCTGGCTATGCCCTTGATGACTTCGGTGGCGCTGGTGACATCCAGCTTGCCGCAGGCGAAGTAATCGAGGAAGAACAGGGGTTCGGCGCCTTGCACCAGGATGTCGTTGACGCTCATGGCCACCAGGTCTATGCCTACGGTGTCGTGGCGGTTCAGCTCGAATGCCAGCTTGAGCTTGGTGCCCACGCCATCGGTGCCCGATACCAGCACCGGTTCCTTGAACTTCTTGCTGATCTCGACCAGGCCGCCGAAGCCACCGATGCCGGACAGGACTTCCGGCCGCATGGTGCGCTTGGCGAAGGGCTTGATGTTCTCGACCAGCTGGTCACCCGCATCGATATCGACGCCGGCATCGCGATAGGAAAGGCTTTGTGGGGCTTGGCTCATGGTAGGCTCGGTGAACGTTGGAATCTGGGCCGCCCCTGCCATTCGCGCCCTGGCCCTCCATCAAGCTGGAGGCGGGCTGCGCACGCTGGCGGGGTTGCGGGTCTGTGTTGCGGCCATCAGGCCGCGAAAACCGGCGCGTTGGCGACGGTGGTGCGGTTACAATGCAGCACTGGCGGCAACAAGCCATGCCAGATTTATAGGCCTTATCACTGTAAGCACCGGAATTCGCGCGCATTTTACCCGAAATGAAACGTCGCCGCCCGCTCAAACCTACCTGGACCCGCTACTGGCCGCTTGGCCTGGGGCTGGCCATACTGGTCGTCCTCTACCTGCTGGCACCGGTATTGGCGCCCTTTGTCACGGCTGCCGTGCTGGCCTACATCCTGGAACCCCTGGTGGGCAGGCTGGCTGCACGGGGCTGGGACCGCAGCATGGCGGTGGGTGTGGTGCTGGCGGGCCTCCTGCTGGCGTTGGTGGCGCTGGTGTTGATTGTGGTGCCGCTGTTTGTGCAGCAACTGAGCGCGCTATATGGCTATGTGCCGGAGCTGCTGGCCTGGCTGCGTGACCGGGTGGCGCCCTTGCTGTCGCAGCGGCTGGGCCTGGAGCTGTCGCTGGATACCGAATCCATCAAGACCTGGCTGACTGCCCATGGGGCCGAGGCCGGGCAGGCGTTCAAGGCTGTGCTGCCGTCGCTGACGTCGGGCGGTTTGGCGGTCGTGGGGCTGCTGGCCAATCTGGTGCTGCTGCCGGTGGTGCTGTTCTATTTCATGCGCGACTGGCATGTGCTGATAGGCCATGTCAGGGCCTTGATACCGGTGCGCCTGCAGGCGACCGTCACCGGCCTGGTAGCCGAGGTGGACGATGTGCTGGGGGAATTCCTGCGTGGCCAGATCTCGGTCATGCTGCTGATGGCGGTGTTCTACAGCCTGGGCCTGTGGCTCTGCGGCGTGAAGTCGGCCCTGCCCATCGGCATTATCGCCGGCATCCTGGTGTTCATCCCCTACCTGGGGGTGATAGTCGGCGTGCTGCTGGCAACCTTGGCCGCTGGCCTGCAGTTCCAGTCGCTGGGCGGCTTGCTGCCGGTGTGGGGGGTGTTCCTGATGGGACAACTGCTGGAAGGCTTTGTGATTACCCCCAAGCTGGTGGGCGAGCGCATCGGCCTGCATCCTGTGGCCGTGATCTTTGCCCTGATGGCATTTGGTCAGTTGTTCGGCTTTGTCGGCGTGTTGCTGGCGCTGCCGCTGGCGGCGGCCCTGCTGGTGGGCCTGCGCCATGTCAGGCAGCAATATCTGGATAGCCCCCTGTACCTGCGATGAAGCAGCTGCCGCTGGATCTACAGCTACCTGAGCCCTTTGGTTTCGATGACTTCCTCATCGGCCCCAATATGGAGGCCTTCATGGCCTTGCAGAACCTGGCTGATGGCCAGGGGGGCGAGGGGTGCGTGTACCTGTGGGGTGCCCACGGCACCGGCAAGAGCCATCTACTGCGCGCTACCGTCCAGCGGGCCATGGCCCAGGGCCTGTTTGCCTATTACTGGGATGCAGCCCGGCAGCCTCTGGCCGAGGCGGCACATGGCTACGAATTGTTGGCGGTGGACCATGTGGATGGTTTGGGCGAGGAGGAGCAGATCGTGCTGTTTGGTCTGATCAACGCCCAGCGCGAAGCGGGACGGGTGATTTTGACAGCCGGCCTGCAGCCGCCGGCCCGCCAGTTGCTGCGCGAGGACCTGACGACCCGCCTGGGCTGGGGCTTGGTGTTCGAGATAGGCGAGCCCGACGATGAGGACAAGGCCGCACTGCTGCGCCATCGGGCCCGTGCCCGGGGGTGCGAGGTGGATGAGGCGGTTTGCCGCTGGTTGGTGCTGCATCGCAGCCGCGACCTGGGCGAGCTGACCCGCTTGCTCGATAGCCTGGACCGGGCGGCCTTGGCCCGTGGCCGCCCTTTGACCTTGCCCCTGGTGCGTGAGGTGCTGCGCGATGCCGACGAGGCGCCGCAGGCCGAGAGGTCTTGGAACGGCACCCTGTCCTGGTAGCGGCGCCGACCTGGTGGCGGATGTGGGCTAGCCTATCTCGCCCTGGAAGGCGACCCGCTCGAAATCTTGGCCACGCTCTATCAACTGATCCAGCCTGACCTTCTTGATCTGACCTTCGATATGTACTTCGATGATGCGGCCGGCCTTGAACCAGGTGGGTGGCAGCAGCAGGCTGGGCAGTGCCTGCAGGGTGGGCATGCCTGGTAGTAGCAGGGCCTGGGTGAAGCGATTGGAGAAGGTGTTGAGGCCGGTGGCACGCACCGCCACGGCTTGCGGCATGCCGGGCAGGGCGCGCACGCCCATGGCGATCTCGCCGTTGCTGCCTTCCAGCAGCCAGCGCACGGTGCCGACCATGAATCCCTGTCCTGGGCGGGGGCGTACGGCAACCAATTGGCCATGCATCAATCGGCCGCCGGGCTCATTGCGCTCCAGCTTGAAGCCCAGCGCGCTCTCATTGTGTACCCGCCAGGCCTCCATCTCGGGTTCCGGCTCGGCATCGCGATTGACCTTGGCGGCGCTCAGGTGATGGGCCTGGCCACCGAACAGCTGGAAGTCGGCGATGGCGCGGCCACGGACTTCCATGGGCTCGGCCGGCTGGCCAAAGCGCTCGCCGCCGACGGCAAAGTGGGTAGCCACCAGCCCCAGGCCTACCTGGGCCTCGGGGGCGTCATCCCTGGCAGGGCGGCGGGGCATGCCGCGCTCTATCGGCAGGTCGCACCATTCCTGGTAGAGGCCGATCAGGTGGTTCTCTACCGTGGTGGCGGCGTATTCTTCGCCCAAGCCCAGTTGGGCGGGCGATTCGCCGGCACGCAGGTACTTGATGCGCTTCTTGATGCTCTTGCCTATGGGGTCGATATCGAGGAAGCGCCAGCCTTCGCCGCTGGGCGGCGGGTCGTGCCGCTTGAGCTCCCCCGGTGCTGCCAGATTGAAGGCCAGTACCCCTTTATCCTGGTCTGCGGGGGAGACGCTCGCCATGGCGGCCTGATTGGACCAGCGATCCAGCAAGCGATCTGTCCAGATGATCTGCCGTACCGGCATGGAGCTGGGGTTGGCAGCTGCCAGCAGCAGGGCCTGCAGGAAGGCCGCATGGCAGGACGAGAGCTCGGTCTGCTTGTTGAGGCTGTCCTTGACGATCTTGGTGGCGACATCGGCATCGGTTGCGATCTGGTACAGCGCGTACAGATCATCCCAGCGGGCCTGCGGCACGACCCGGTAGGCCAGGTGGTGCTCGCGTATGGCCAGGGCGGCATAGCGCAGAGCGCGCTGGCCGGCCAGGGCCTTGTGATCGGCCACCATCACATCGCCCTTGATGGCCGCTTGCCAGCAATGCCGGTAGCCGGCACTCATGGCCAGCCAGAGTTGGTTGTTGGCCAGCCAGATACTGTCTTCGGTGAGGGCCAGGGGGAAGGGCTTGCCGAAGTAGCGCTTGGCGTTTTCCTCCTGCAGCATGGCGACCGGCTCTCGCAGCATCTCCAGCATCTTCAGCCGCTCTATCGGCAGCACCGGGCTGACGTTGAGGCGGGCCAGCGTGTCCAACACCTCGCCGTGGGCCTGCCGCACATTGATCATGGGCACCAGCTTTAACCAGTCCCGGAAGCCGCGCGCGTCAGCAAACTCCATGGGCAGGGAGGCATCGAAGGGCGGTAGATCGAGTGCGTGCATGTTTATTCCTTGAACGACTCTAGCATCAGCAGCCTGGACGCCAGCGCGGCCTTGAGGCGGGTGGTGTCGATAACCTTGTCATGGCCCTCGCGCATGGGCTGGGCCCAGATGGGGGCCGGGAAGTGTCTGTCATCCAACCAGCGCGGGATGACATGCCAATGCACATGGGGCACGACATTGCCCAGGCTGGCCAGGTTGATCTTGTCCGGTGACAGTTCGCTACGCAGGACTTCTTCAACGGCCCAGACGGCATTCATGATTGCGACCCGGTCTTCGCTGGCAAGTTCGGTCATCTCGGCCAGGTGCTGGTTGAGTATGACACGGCAAAAACCAGGGTAGCCGGGTTCATCCACCAGTACCACGCGATACAGGGCTGATTGCCAGAGCAATTCGCCGCCGGGGGTGGCGCACAGCGGGCAGGGGGATGCGGTCATGATGGCTGCCTAATATCAAAAAATGCCAATTCTATTACGTTGGCATTGTGCGGCCGTAAGCCAACGAACTCAAGTGTGGTGGCTACCGTTTGGCTGTTCTGGTAATACGGCCAGCGGCTTGTGCTGCTGACGGATATGACGTAGGTCGGTGGCTGGTACGCGGGCCCTGATGGTGCCGGGGCTAGCACGGTGGCTGCGGCGGCAGGTTCCGGGCGGCGTGCGGTCGGGCCCAGTTCAGCAGTCATCAGCATAGCCGGCGTTAGGCTGAATGCAATGCGATGAGGGCCGCATGGGTGGCCCTCATGTGGCTCCCATGCGCCTCATTATCCAGTTGTTTAGAGCAATACCCGCTCGATACCGCCGTTGCGGGCGGTTTCCACATAGGTTGGCATCCAGTTCTCGCCCAGCACATGCTTGGCCATCTCCACCACAATGTAGTCCGCCTCGGTGCCGGCGTCGTCGTTGTAGCGGGACAGGCCTTGCAGGCAGCTGGGGCAGGAGGTCAGTATCTTGACCTTGTCGTCGCTACCGGCCCGCGCCTTGTCGGCGCCCTTGCGCATTTCTTCTTCCTTGCGGAAGCGCACCTGGGTGGCGATATGCGGGGTGGAGGCGCCGAAGGTGCCCGACTCGCCGCAGCAGCGCTCGTTCAATGCCACTTCGGTGCCCATCAGTTCGTTGGCCAGTTTGATTGGGCTCATGGTCTTGATGGGGGTGTGGCAGGGGTCGTGGTACATGTAGCGGGTACCGGTCAGGCCGCTCAGCTTGATGCCTTTCTCCAGCAGGTACTCGTGGATATCCAGCAGGCGGCAGCCGGGGAATATCTGCTCGAACTGGTACTTCTGCAGCTGGTCCATGCAGGTGCCGCAGCTGACGATCACGGTCTTGATGTCGAGATAGTTGAGGGTATTGGCCAGGCGGTGGAACAGCACCCGGTTCTCGGTGGTGATCTGCTCGCCCTTGTCGGCAAAGCCGGAGGAGGTCTGCGGATAGCCGCAGCACAGGTAGCCGGGTGGCAGCACCGTGGTGGTGCCCACGTGCCAGAGCATGGCCTGGGTGGCGAGGCCGACCTGGGAGAACAGCCGCTCCGAGCCGCAGCCAGGGAAGTAGAACACCGCTTCGCTGTCCTCGGCGGCTAGCTTGGGGTTGCGTATCACCGGCACGATATCGCTGTCTTCCACATCCAGCAGGGCGCGGGCGGTTTTCTTGGGCAGGTTGCCCGGCATCTTCTTGTTGATGAAGTGGATGATCTGGGTCTTGACCGAAGGCTTGCCTACGCTGGCGGGCGGTGCCGCCGTCTGTGCCTTGGCGGCCACCTTGAGCACATCATGGCCCAGGCGCTGCAGCTTGAAGCCCATGCCCATCATGCCGGTGCGCAGGGTCTTGATGGTGGTGGGGTCCTTGGCCGTGAGGAAGGCCATGGCCGCTGCCGTGCCGGGGTTGAACTTGCGGTTGCCGGTCTTGCGCAGGAAGTTGCGCATGGCGATGGTGACATCGCCGAAGTCGATCTTGACCGGGCAGGGGTTGACGCATTTGTGGCAGACCGTGCAATGGTCGGCCACGTCGCCCAATTCCTCGAAGTGCTTGAAGCTGACGCCACGGCGGGTCTGCTCTTCGTACAGGAAGGCTTCGGTCAGCAGGCCTACGCCCAGTATCTTGTTACGGGGCGAATACAGCAGGTTGGCGCGCGGCACATGGGTGGCGCAGACCGGCTTGCATTTGCCGCAGCGCAGGCAGTCCTTGACCATGTCGGAGATATGGCCCAGGTCGGATTGCTCCAGTATCAGCGACTCCGCGCCCAGCAGGCCGAACGAGGGCGTATAGGCGTTGCGCAGGTCGGCGCCAGCCAGCAGCTTGCCCTTGTTGAAACGGCCGTGCGGATCTATCCGCTGCTTGTAGGCGCGGAAGGGGCCGATTTCTTCTTCGGTCAGGAATTCCAGCTTGGTGATGCCTATGCCGTGTTCGCCTGAGATCACGCCGTTGAGCTGACGGGCCAGCACCATGATGCGGGCCACGGCCTTGTGGGCGGTCTGCAGCATGTCGTAGTCGTCGGAGTTCACCGGCAGGTTGGTGTGCACATTGCCGTCACCGGCGTGCATGTGCAGGGCCACGAAGACGCGGCCGTGCAGGGTCTTCTTGTGGATGGCGCGGATGGCTTCGCGGATGGGCGCGTCGGCCGCACCCGAGAACAGGGCATCCAGGTCGGCCAGCAGTTCGCGCTTCCAGGAGATGCGCAAGGCAAAGTCGCGCAGGGCGTGGAACACCGACTGCGGCGGCTCGATATCGCTGGCCGGCTCCAGCGGTGCGTCGGGATAGTTGCTGGTGTACTGCTCGTAGGCGTCGTCCAGGTGTTGCAGCAGCCAGTTCCAGCGGCCATGGACGGCCCGTATCAGGCTCAGCGCTGCTTCGCGCCGGTCGGCTATCAATTCCTCATGGCTGACGGCGGTGTCGCCGGCATCCACGATAAGCTTGCCATGGCTGAAGAAATCATCGAGCCGCGATAACAGCTGCAGCTTGTTCTGGGTGCTGAGCTCGATATTGATGCGCTCAATGCCGTCAGAGTAGTCGCCCAGGCGTGGCAGGGGGATGACCACATCCTCGTTGATCTTGAAGGCATTGGTATGGCGGGCGATGGCGGCGGTGCGGCTGCGATCCAGCCAGAACTTCTTGCGCGCCTCGGCGGTGACTGCCACAAACCCTTCGCCATGGCGGGCATTGGCCAGTCGTACGACATGGCTGGAGGCTTCGCCCACGGCGTTTTCGTCGTCCGAGACGATATCGGCCAGCAGCACCATCTTGGGCCGGCCTCGGCTCTTGGCCTTGGTGGCGTAGCCCACGGCGCGCACATAGCGCCAGTCCAGATGCTCGAGGCCGGCCAGGATGGCCTTGGGATGGGCGTCCAGGTAATCCTTGATCTCGACGATGGCCGGCGTGGCCTGCGCTACGGTGCCGAAGAACTCCAGGCAGACGGTGCGGCTGTGCGCGGGCATCTTGTGCAGGATGAAGCGGGCCGAGGTGATGATGCCGTCGGTGCCTTCCTTCTGCACGCCGGGCAGGCCGGCCAGGAACTTGTCGGTGACGTCCTTGCCCAGGCCAACCTTGCGGAACTGCGGGCCGGGCACATCGAGCAGGGTTTCGCTGATCAGGGTCTTGCCATCGGGTTGCAGCCGGCGCACCTTGAAACGCACCATCTCGGCGTCATGGATCTTGCCCCGGTTGTGGTTGATGCGCTCCACTAACAGCCAGTTGCCGTCGGGGTCCACCATCTTCCAGGAGGCCAGGTTATCGAGTGCCGTACCCCAGAGCACGGCCTTCTTGCCGCCGGCATTCATGGCCACGTTGCCACCTATGCAACTGGCCTCGGCCGAGGTGGGGTCGACGGCGAACACCAGGCCTTCGGCTTCGGCGGCTTCCATCACCCGCTTGGTGACGACGCCGGCGCCGCAGTTGATGGTGGCGACCTTGCCTTCCACGCCGGGTAGGTCCAGGTACTCCACGCCATTGTGGCGATCGAGCTTCTCGGTGTTGATCACGGCCGACATGGGCGTCAGCGGTACGGCACCGCCGGTGTAGCCGGTGCCACCCCCGCGCGGGATGATGGTGAGGCCCAGCTCTATGCAGGCCTTGACCAGGCCGGCCATTTCATCCTCGTGGTCGGGATTGAGCACCACGAAGGGGTATTCCACCCGCCAGTCGGTGGCGTCGGTCACATGGCTGACGCGGGCCAGGCCATCAAAGCAGATATTGTCCTTGCGGGTCAGCCCGGCCATGCGCTTCATCACCTTGCGGCGCAGTTCGGCCGTGGCGGGGAAGGAGGCCTCGAAAGCCTGTACGGCGGCCTGGGCGCGGGTCAGTAGGTCGCCCACGCCGGGGTTGTCGCCGCGCCGTGCTTCGATCTCGCGCAGGCGGTGGCGCATGGCATCGGTCAGGGCGGTCAGGCGCTTGGGATTGTCGAGCAGGTCGTCCTGCAGGTAGGGGTTGCGCTGCACCACCCAGATATCGCCCAGTACCTCGAACAGCATGCGGGCGGAGCGGCCTGTGCGGCGCTCGCTGCGCAGGATGTCGAGCACGGACCAGGCATCTTCACCCAGTAGCCGGATCACGATTTCGCGATCCGAGAATGAGGTGTAGTTGTAAGGTATTTCGCGCAAGCGGGGGGCGTCGGCGACCATCGGGAGGCTAACCATTTCGGCGGGGATCGGGAGGATCGATTCTAGCTGAAATGTTGCATTGCATCGAACGCTTAAGCGACCCGGTATTGCCTGGCTGAGACAGGAAAACCGCAGTAAAAACAGGGTTTTGCAACAGTGACGTTTACGTCAACGTCAGTCGCACACCTGTTTGGGCAAAGTCTTACACATCGGGCTGGGATCGCCCGGAGGGCAGATGCCGGTGATCTTGTTGTGCTTGAGCAGGCGCTGCAGTTGCTTGAAGCCCTTGCCCTGCAGGTAGAAGCCGAAGCCGTCGTTGAGTGACCAGCGTATGCCCCCACCGGTGGCATCGCCGCCTTGCCGGTTGAGACAGACTTCGCTATTGCTGGCAGCGGCCAGTGCCCGTATCTCCAGCGACCGTACCAGTTGCTCATTGGCCAGGTTGGGGTCGTTGCTGTTGATGTCCTGCAGTGGCCGGCCTTGCGCCATGGGCTCGACATAGGTGCGGAAGATGGGCGACACCACATAGGCCGGTGTGCGCTCATGCGCGGCGGGTGGCTCCAGGTTCAGCGGGAGCACGGCAATGCTGCCGGCGCGCAGGCTATCGACGGGGCCGGAATGTGCTGTGCCATAACCCAGCAGGGCCAACAGGCAGCAGCACGGTAGGCGCAGGTACGTCATGGCAGCAATCGGTAACTGTGGTTGCGGCACTATAGGACGCGGGTACTTGCTTGCCAAGCAAGCAAGGCTCCCCTCGTCCGGTTTGGACGCGCGTTTGTCGCTAAGAGCCTGTTCAAAGTCTTTTCGCCGCGTCGCTGATCTGGAAAATGGCCAGGCACAAGGCGTGGTGCGCAGGCAATAACCAGTTATTGCCAAGCGCCACAACGCAGTGAATGGCCGTTTTCCAGCTCAGCCCTCCGGGTTCGCAGCCTTGCCGGCGAATGGCGGCGTTGCAAGCCGCTGACGGTACCGGTACCGCTGCGCGGCTTGCGCCTTGCCCTTCATCCGGCAAGGTTGCGAACGACGCGGCGAAAAGAATTTGAACAGGCTCTAAGGTTCAGGCCAGGAACAGGCGATAGGCCGGGTTGTTGCGCTCGTCGCTGTAGTCGTAGCCCAGCTCGGCCAGGAAGGACTGCAGGGCGGCTTCATCCTCGGGCGGCACCTGCATGCCTACCAGCACCCGGCCGTAGTCGGCACCATGATTGCGATAGTGGAACAGGCTGATGTTCCAGCCACGGCCCATATGGGTAAGGAAGTTGAGCAGGGCGCCGGGTCGCTCGGGGAACTCGAAGCGATAGACCAGCTCATGGCTGACCTGTGGCGCGCGACCGCCAACCAGGTGGCGGATATGCAGCTTGGCCATTTCGTTGTCAGTGAGATCCAGCGCCTTGAGCCCGGCGGCATTGAGCTTGGCGACCAGTTCGGCGGCTTCCTGGCGGGCATTGATCTTGACGCCAACAAAGATATGGGCCTCGGCAGGGTCGGCCGCGCGGTAGTTGAATTCGGTGATGGCGCGGTTGCCCAGCAGTTCGCAAAAATGCCGGAAGCTGCCTGGTTGCTCGGGTATGGTGACGGCCAGGATGGCTTCGCGCGCCTCGCCGATTTCGGCCCGCTCGCTGACATGGCGCAGACGGTCGAAGTTCATGTTGGCGCCGCTGGCGACAGCGACCAGGGTTTCGCCCTGCACGCCTTCGCGCTCTGCCCAGGCCTTGAGCCCCGCCAGCGCCAGCGCGCCTGAGGGCTCCAGAATGGAACGGGTATCTTCGAAGACATCCTTGATGGCCGCGCACATGGCATCGGTATCCACCAGGATGATTTCGTCGAGCACCTCGCGGCAGAGGCGGAAGGTTTCCTCGCCCACTTGCTTGACGGCCACTCCATCGGCAAACAGCCCCACATGTTCCAGGGTAATGCGCTCGCCTGCTGCAATCGAGCGGCGCATGGCATCGCTGTCTATTGGTTCGACACCGATGAGGCGTATCTCCGGCCGCAGGCGTTTGACATAGGCACCCAGGCCGGCAGCCAGGCCGCCGCCGCCTATGGGTACGAAGATGGCGCGGATGGGATCGGGATGCTGGCGCAGGATTTCCATGCCCACCGTACCCTGGCCGGCAATCACATCTGGATCGTCAAAGGGCGAGACATAGGTGGCGCCAGTCTGTGCGACCAGTTCCATGGCGTGGGCGTAGGCGTCGCTGTAGGAATCGCCATGCAGCACCACCTTGGCACCGCGCCGGGTGACGCCGTTGATCTTGATCGAGGGGGTGGTTGCCGGCATCACGATGGTGACCTTGCAACCGAGCTTCTGGGCCGACATGGCGACGCCTTGGGCATGGTTGCCGGCCGAGGCGGTGATCACGCCGCAGGCCAGGGCTGCCGGGCTCAGCCTGGACATCTTGTTGTAGGCACCGCGCAGCTTGTAGGTAAAGACAGGCTGCATGTCCTCGCGCTTGATCAGTACCCGGTTGCCCAGGCGTTCTGCCAGGTTGGGCATGGGATCCAGCGGGGTTTCTATGGCCACGTCGTAGACGCGGGCGGTGAGGATGCGTTCTAGGTAGTCCTGAGCGGGCATGGCGGCGCGGGTGTCGGGTGCAGGGAACCTGGAAAGCTAACAGGATTCGGCCTGCCGGGCGAGTTGCCGCAGACGTCAATGCACGCTTGCCGCAGGCTACTTGCGGGCTGTGGCCCAGCCTATCAGGCCCACCCCGGCCAGGATGATGACCATGCCCAGCAGCAGCGAGAGGCTGACCTGCTCATCGGCAAACAGCCAGCCCAGCGACAAGGCCACCAGGGGGTTGACGTAGCTGGAACTGGTGGCCAACGCTGGCCTGGCGTGCCGTAACAGCCAGACAAAGGCTGAGTAGGCAATGATGGAGCCGAACACCACCAGATAGGCCAGGGCGGCGATAGCCTCCAGCTTGGGGGCAACGGGAAAGCGCTCGCCAGCGATCAGGGCCACCGGCAGCGAGATCAGCCCGCCTGCCAGCATCTGCATGGCGGCCGACATCGGCCCTGCCGGCAGATCCAGCCTGGGCATCAGTACCGAGGCTACTGCCCAGGCCAGGCACGCGGCGCCCATCAGGGCGACGCCCCTGGGGTCGCCAGCCAGGCTGGCATCATTGTGCATGACCACCATGCCGGCCAGGCCTAGCCCGATACCGCACCACTCCAGGCCACGTATGCGACTACCCAGTAACTGGCTCAGCCCGACTGTCAGCAAGGGGGTGCCGGCCACGATCAGGGCGGTGGCGCCCGAGGGCAGGGTCAGCTCGGCCACGCAGGTGAGGCCGTTGCCCAGGGTCAGCATCAGCAGGCCAATCAGGCTGGTATTGCCTAGCTGGCGTAGCGTGGGCCAGGGCGTGCCGCGCCATTTCAGCCAGGCCAGCAGCAGGCCGCCGGCAAACAGATAGCGGGTGCCAGACAGGACATAGGGTGGAAAACTCAGCAGCGCGTACTTGATGGCCAGGTAGGTGGAACCCCACACAACCCAGGTGGCGGCAAGGCAGAACGGCAGGAGCAGGCGGGAGGTGGATAGCATGGGAAGGGCAGGTGGCTAGGCTGCGGTTGGCACGGCGGCATAGCTTATCATCAGCCGCACTGGTGCTTTTGGCGCCAGACCTTTATAAACTTCCGCCATGCTACAGACACGCACCCTGATTTCGAGCGACCTCTGGCGTTCCGCCAGGATATTCAACTGGTTTCGCGCCCTGATTGCCATTGCCCTGGCTTTTGTCAGCTGGCGCCTGAGCGATGCCTTCTTCCCGACTCTGGGCGACAGGGTGTCGCTGGTCTGGCTGTCGCTGGTCTATCTGCTGCTGGCCGTGGTATTCGGCATCTGCCTGCAACGGCGCTGGCCCAATTTCCGCCTGCTGCTGACGCTGCAGGTGGCCTGTGACATCGGCTTTATCGTGGCGGTCATGGATATCGTCGGCGGCTTGCGGACCGGTATGGGACTGATGCTGCTGCCCTATCTGGCCGGTGCTGGGCTGATCAGCCGCGGCCGCACCACCTTGTTCCATGCGGCGCTTGCCAGTATCGCCCTGCTGCTGCAGCAGGCCTTGCAGTATGTCGCCACCGAGGGGGGCACCGCGGATTTCTTCCAGGCGGCCATGCTCAGCATTGCCTGCTTTGCCACGGCCTGGCTGGCGCACCGGCTGGCCAGCTATGCCACCGAGTCGGAGCGCCTGGCGGCACGGCGCGGCAGTGAACTGGCCAATATGGCGCAGATCAACCGCCTGATCTTGCAGGATGTATCGGATGGGGTGCTGGTGCTGGACGAGGCCGGTGTGATACGGCAGTTCAACCAGCAGGCCGAGCGCCTGCTGGGGCCGGGCATGGCAGCCGGCAAGACCCGGCTGAGCGAATTCAATCCCTTGCTGACTGGCGCGCTGGCCAGTTGGCAGGCCGGCCACAGCTTGCTGCCGGTAGACCTGGAGATTACCCGCCAGGTGGTACGCCCCCGCTTCATGCCCATCAAGGTGGGCAATGCCGAAGGCGGCACGGTGGTGTTTCTGGAAGACATAGAGCGGCTGCGGCGCGAGGCGCAGCAGATGAAGCTGGCCGCGCTGGGCCGCCTGACGGCGAATATTGCCCATGAGATACGCAATCCCTTGTCGGCCATAGGCCATGCTGCCCAATTGATGGCGGAGGAGGCGCAAGACCCGGCCAGCTTGCGGCTGACGCGTATCATGGTGGAAAACAGCCGGCGGCTGGATGGTATCGTGCGCGCCGTGCTGGACCTGAACCGGCGCGACCGGGCTGAGCCGGTGGATATACGCCTGCATGAATGGCTGACCGCCTTTGTGGAGGAGTTCCGCGAGGTGGAGGGCATTGCTGCCGAGCTGACCCTGCACTGCCCCAAGGGGGCCGTGGCCCGCTTTGATGAGGGGCAGTTGCACCAGGTGCTGTGGAATCTGTGCCGCAATGGCTGGCGCTACAGCACCCGGCAGGATGGCGCCCTGGGCTTGCGGGTGGCGCGGCTGGCCGATGCCTGGGTGCTGGATGTGCATGACGACGGCCCGGGTGTACCGGCAGCCGATGTGAGCAAGCTGTTCGAGCCTTTCTTTACCACCGATGCCAAAGGGACGGGCTTGGGCCTGTATATTGCCCGCGAGATTTGCGCTGGCAATGCCAGCGTGCTCGAATATGTGTCTTCACCACCGGGCGACAAGCATGGTGGTGCCTGTTTCCGTATCACTTTTCCGGCCCGCCCTGCATGAGCAAACGTACAAGCAAAGTCCCCTGCATCCTGGTAGTTGATGACGAACCGGATCTGCGCGAGTTGGTCGAGCTGACCCTGCTGAAGATGGGTCTGGATGTGAAGATGGCCAGCGGCGTGGAAGAGGCCAAGGTGGTGCTGGACGCCGGCGGCGTAGACCTGTGCCTGACCGATATGCGTATGGGCGATGGTTCAGGCCTGGATGTCGTCAGGCATATCCAGACGCAGGGATTCGATGTGCCGATTGCGGTAATTACCGCCTATGGCAGCCTGGACAATGCGGTGGAGGCGCTCAAGGCTGGCGCCTTTGACTACCTGGCCAAGCCGGTATCGCTGGACCAGCTGCGCACCCTGGTGCGATCGGCACTGGTGCTGGATACCCCGGCCGCCAAGGTGGTGGAGCAGGGCGAGCGAACCTTCATAGGCGAATCGCCAGCGCTGCAGCAGGCGCTGCAGCTGATAGACAGGCTGGCGCGCAACCAGGCGCCGGTTTACCTGACCGGCGAATCGGGCAGCGGCAAGGAGCGGGCGGCACGGCTGATCCATGCCCAATCCAGCCGGGCGGCCCAGCCCTTTGTGGCGGTGAACTGCGGCGCCATCCCCGAGAACCTGATGGAGAGCGAGTTCTTCGGTACCCGCAAGGGGGCATTCACTGGTGCTGACGCTGAGCGCGATGGTTTTTTTCAGGCGGCCAACGGCGGCACCCTGTTTCTTGATGAAGTGGCGGATCTGCCGCTGGCCATGCAGGTCAAGCTGCTGCGGGCCATACAGGAAAAAAGCGTGCGCAAGCTGGGCGATACCAAGGAAATCCCCACCGATGTGCGCATCATCTGCGCCACCCACCAGAACCTGGCCAAGTGTGTGGAGGAGGGGCGTTTCCGGCAGGACTTGTATTACCGCCTGAATGTGATCGAGCTGAAGATGCCGGCGCTGCGCGAGATGCGCGAGGACATACCGGTGATCGCCAAGGGGGTGCTGGCGAGGCTGGCGGTACGCAACGGCATGGATGAGCCCAAGCTGGCGCCTGATGCGCTGCAGGCGCTCAGTGCCTATGACTTCCCTGGCAATGTGCGCGAGTTGGAAAATGTGCTGGAGCGTGCGCTGGCGCTGTGCGATGGCCGCCAGATACGGGTGGCAGACCTGCAGCTGAGCCTGCGCGACGGTGACGAGGCCCTGCCGGCTGCCGCCATAGGCGACAAGTATCCGCTGCAGGACTACCTGGACCGGACCGAGCGCGAAGCCATACTGGAAGCGCTGGACAAGACCCGATTCAACCGGACCCAGGCAGCCAAGATACTGGGTGTGACCTTTAGATCGCTGCGCTATCGGATGGAGCGTCTGGGCATCAACTAGGTGTAGACCAGTCTGCCATATTGGCCGGTGCAGCCGATGCCACCCAAGCAAAAGCCCGCTCTCTGCCGCGGGCTTTTGCTTGGGTGGCCAGCCAGATGCGCGGTACTTCAGTCGGCAGGGCCGTAGCGCCGCATGGCTTCCACGGCCAGGCCGGCGCCTATGCTGCCGAACAGGTCACCTTCGACCGCGCGGGCAGCGGGCAGCAGGGCGGCGATGCGGCGGCGCAGCAGCGGTATGCCGCTGGAGCCACCGGTGAAGAACACCGTGTCTATGCCCTCGGCCTGCACCCCGGCATCGCGCAGCAGTTGGGCTACGGTCCGTTCCACATCATCCACCAGGCTGCCGGTGGCCTGCTCGAAGGTGGGGCGGTCTATATCGTGGGTCAGGCCGGTTTGCAGCCTGTCCAGCAGCAGGGTGGTGCTGGGCTGGTCGGACAGGGCGATCTTGGCTTCCTCCACCCGCAGGGCCAGCCAGTGGCCGGCCCGCTGTTCGATCAGGCTCAGCAGGCGGTCCAGCTTGTCCTTCTCCATGGCGTCGCGGTAGACCTCTTGCAGCTCCATCCAGATCTTGCGGGTATAGGTGAAGTTGATGGTATGCCAGGTGGCCAGGTTGAAGTAATAGCTGGATGGCACCTCGGCGTTGTTGCGCAGGCGCGTGCGGTAGCCCAGCAGCGGCATCAGGCCGGCCAGGCTGAGGTATTTGTCGAAGTCGGTGCCGCCTATGTGCACGCCGCCGTTGGCCAGCAGATCGTCGCGCCTGTCCAGCTGCCGGGTACGCTGGGGTGATAGGCGAACCAGCGAGAAGTCCGAGGTGCCGCCGCCGATATCGGCAATCAGCACCAGCTCCTCGCGGGTAATGGTTTGTTCATAGTGGAAGGCAGCAGCAATGGGCTCGAACTGGAAGCTGACTTCCTTGAAGCCCACGGCGCGCGCGGTTTCCTCCAGGGTGCGCTGGGCTTGCTGGTCGGCGGCGGGGTTGTCGTCCACGAAATGCACCGGCCGGCCGAACACGGCCGTATCGAATTCGCGGTCGGCCGACTGCTCGGCCCGCAGCTTGAGTTCGCCTATAAAGCGCGACAGCAGCTCGCGGAAAGGCAGGGCGCGGCCCAGCACTTCGGTCTGGCCGTCGATCAGGCTGGAACCCAGCAGGCTCTTGAGCGAGCGCATCAGGCGGCCTTCGTAGCCGTCCAGGTATTCGGCCAGGCCTTGGCGGCCAAAGGCCACGGATTCTTCCTCGGCATTGAAGAACACCACCGAGGGCAGGGTCAGCTTGCCGTCTTCCAGCGCCAGCAGCGCCGATTGGCCCGGCCGCAGCCAGCCTGCGGTGGAATTGGAGGTGCCGAAGTCGATGCCGCAGGCACGGGCAGGGGAGGAATACATCGGAACGCACCTTTTCAAGAGGGGCGCGGATGCTACGCAAATCGCCGGGATGTGTCCAGTTTTCTTTTCTGTATCAGCGGCTTAAGCCCGCCCGGGCGTGTGCCTGGGCGGGTTGCCGGGCGATCAGGGCAGATCGCGCTTGAAGAAATCGCGGTAGCGGTCCATCAGTTCCTCGGGGTGGCCTACGGTAATCTGCATATCATGCAGCAGCCCGTCAGACAGCCTATACACCCAGCCATGCACGGCGACCTGCTGGCCGCGCGCCCAGGCATCCTGCACCACCGTGGTCTGCGAGGCGTTTACCACCTGCTCGATCACATTGAGTTCGCACAGCTTGTCCAGGTGCATCTCGGGCGGGAACTTCTCCAGCCAGCGGCCATGTACCCGGCGCAGGTCATGGATATGCCGCAGCCAGTTGTCGGCCAGGCCCACGCGACGGTCTTCCAGTGCCGCACGCACCCCGCCGCAGCCATAGTGGCCACATACGATCAGGTGCTTGACCTGCAGCATGTCGACGGCGAACTGCACCGCCGACAGGCAGTTGAGGTCGGAGTGGACGATCAGGTTGGCCACATTGCGGTGGACGAACACCTCACCCGGCAGCAGACCTATCAGCTCGTTGGCCGGCACGCGGCTGTCGGCGCAGCCTATCCACATATATTCCGGCGTCTGCTGCTTGGCCAATTGCTCGAAGAAATCGGGTACCTCGGCCTTGACCTTGTCCGCCCAGCGGCGATTGTTGGCAAACAGGTTGTCGAGATCATTGCTCATGCGTTGAAAACTCCTCGGTTTGCGGTGAATAGGGTGTGTTCATATGGCAGGACTCTTAGATGGGCGGTAGCTCCAGTGCGTAGTCCACCAGGGTTTCCAGCGACACCAGCTCCAGTACGTCCTCGTGGGTGGCGGCCAGCACGATGGGCGCGGCTGCGCCTTCCACCAGGGCCTCCACCCAGCGGGCGGCGCAGACGCACCAGCGATCGCCAGGCTTGAGGCCGGGAAACTCGAACTCGGGCCGGGGTGTGCTGAGGTCGTTGCCACGGGCCATGGAAAAAGCCAGGAACTCGCGGGTCAGCTGCACGCAGACCGTATGGCGGCCGACGTCCTCGGGGCTGGTATTGCAGCAGCCATCACGGAAAAAACCGGTCAGCGGCTTGAGGCTGCACGGCTCCAGCGGTAGGCCGAGCACATTGAGCGCGTATTTCATGGGCATCCTGCAGGCTGAGATGGCAGCGATTATGGTGGGAGCGGGGAAAAAGACAAAGTGCCATCGTGGCGAGGGCGGCCAGCGGTGATAGGGCCAGTGTTGGCGTAGAATCCGCAGCCTGCTGCTGGGAATTTACTCGCAAGAACAGGAGGGCGAAGAAGCCTGGCGCATGCTACAGGGTGGTCCGACGTCTATCGCGCTATGGTCCCGGGCGGCTGCCATGCGCAGTACCAGCCACCCGGAAGAGGCGCTGGCCCTGTACTTCAAGCGGTTGCCGAACAGGGTCAACGAGGGCGCCATCAATGCCCGTTATGAAGAAGCTGCACGCGCAGCAGGGCGAGTCTGCCAAGTTTGATGAGGACTTGGCGTCCATACGGGCAAGCTATAAGGCCAAGCGTAACTTTATCATGGCTTTGGCGGGGTTGGGTGCATAGGTTTGGTCACCAAGGCGGGTGCTGGTGGGGTGGTTGGCTGCCGGGGTGTGGGTATTGCAGGTGGTCGTGAGTTTGAGGCTGGCCGCTTGACTATTATGCTGGCGTGGATGCGCAGCCATCATGAGTGGGATGTCGGTGGAGAGGAGGGGGCTGCTGTGAATGCCGATTAGGACAATGGGGCGGCTGCATCATCCAGTGTCTTCGTTGTCATCTAAGTTTCTCGGTCTTCAATATGATCCGGATTGGCAGCTTGTCGGGCTGGTGGCATGGTGACGCACACGTAGGCGAATTACGCCTGCAGTACGCCGAAAGGTGGTGGCAATGCTGCAAAAGCTGCTGAAATGGCCAAACCCAGGCCATTTCAGCCTCAAATGCCACAAGGATGTGGACTAGATACCCTCGTCGTAGAAGGCACTTATTGCGGTAGCGAACCAAAAGAGTTGACTTTCAGAAAAATCATCTCGAACCCAATTTGGTAGGCTCTGGCGTGGAAACATTAGTCGAGAGAGTGATAGTGCTAGCTGCTGTAGCTTGGCGTTAATCCGAGTCTCAATGCCTGCGTTCTCAATGCCACGCCCCAGTGCTTTAGCAAGAGCAAGCAAGACCTCCAGAAAGACAAATTTCGCTTCTGCGCGGTTGTCCGGGCGACCAATGAACGACCAAAAATCCATGCCGATACATCTATATACACGGACGGACCGAGTTGCGGAGTCGATAACCACACCCGGCATATTATCGCGGTCTTCTTCCTCAAATCCGTTCTGCAAAAGTTTTACCAGAATTTGATTCTCTTTGTTATTTGTCGTTTTGTCTGTTCCATATGTCAAACCGAGAACCACATCAATACCCGTTACGTTTGGATATGTTTCTCTTGTTTGCGCGACCCAGGCGCGATAATTATCAATAATCGCGCGAGTCATGCCTTGAACTTGCGTATCATTGATTGTATTTGGCCCACTTTTTATGGATGTAAGATAGCGTCGGTCGCCAATGACTACAGATTTGTCAATCTCGCGCCAAACAGAATTTAGCCTTTGTTGCGCTCTTTCGTCCCGGCCGAGTCCCTCAAGAGCATCAAATTCTTCCCGCTTTTCTGGGGCTTCAATCCATTTATTCTCTGACCCAATTGGGTATTGGCTAACAAACGCGGCCTCAATTTGCTTTCCAAAAGAAGTCTCTAGCGCCATATACAGCTTGCTATTAAACAGAAATGTACCAAAGGCTTCTGGTGCGTCGAGCCTCATGACGCTTGCAGACGTCATGAGAACATATGGATTTGTACGGTAATCCGCAATGCCTTCCCTGCGCTCAAACGCCGCCGGCAAATTTGTGCTGATGTATGCCGCAAGCGCATCAGCCAATGAATCCACCCGCTCCTCAGTTACTAAACTGAACAGTCTGACCACGTCTTCAGGGTTGAAACGGTGAGCCCGTGCTTTGAGTATTTTGGACAACGGTATTTGAGCAGCTGTTCTTCTTTGTGTTACCATTTTTAGGCCATTGAGCTAATTTTACGTAAGGTCTGCGGCGCTTCATAAGTTGCAGAGTCGTTGGTTTCCCCATCTTCCCACACGTATGTCTTACCGTCCTTGAACCATTGACGGGTTCGAACGTGCGATTGTACATATACAACCCTATAACCCTCTGGCTTAGCAGCGACTGCAAGCCAATTGCGTTGTTCTAGGGCGTCCAATTCTTTCGCTATGACGTTTCCTGCTACCGTTCCGAGTCGTACAGGGACAGCATTTCCGACCTGCGCATACTGCTGGCTCGGGGTACCTTTGAGCACCCAATCTTTTGGGAACTCTTGAATCAGCGCATATTCCTTGAGCGAGAGCGCGCGCACGGCTGTAGGGTGGCAAAGCGATGTGCTTGCATGATTCGGCATGGTGACAAGCGTTGGACATGGAAGGTCATAGCTCAAGCGACGCCACCACCCAGACCGCCCCCCTTTTGCATGCCACGCTGAGCCCATCGATTCCTGCTGGAGTTCCAAGGGTAGACTGCGCCAATTTGAGCCCTGGGGAATCAAACTAAGATAGGTCTTCTTACGTGGGCTGAAATCGAGAATTACCTCGCCTGGATCGTCTATGCTACCAATGGCATCGCGGAGCGTGCTCCAAGGCTTTTTTGCAACGTCAGGTTCGATGAGAGAGACTTGCTCAGAAATTGAGTGCGCTGGGCCATGTGTTGGATTCGGAAAATCGACTACAACGTTATAACGATTCCCAATGAATAGTGCGCGTTCACGCAGTTGAGGTGCGCCGTAGTTTACGGCATTTACCTCGAAACAATCCATGTGGTAGCCGTTCCCGTCCAGGCTAACTATGTTCTGCATATCCTCAGCAAATAGTCGAACTACAGAGCCCGGACGCTCGTCGGGCTCAAGTGGTGGTCCGCCACGCTCGGGCCGTTCCGCAAGCGGACGATGTCTCAAGGCAGCGGATAGCAAACCTCTCACGTTTTCCATGAGAAAGAACTTTGGCTGCATATATTCCACGAAACGGAGGTACTGCCATAGCAGAGTCCCGCGAGGGTCTTGCGTGGCCATACGGCGACCGGCCGTACTAAAGGCTTGGCATGGAGGCCCTCCAACTAGAACGTCAAGCTCCCCGGGCTTAAGTCCGCAAGCTGCGAGGACTTCTGCCGGGTCAAGCTCGGAGATATCCCCCTCAAAAACCTTTAGGTCGGCACGTAGCCGCCCTTGTGCCCGATTCGTTCGAATCGTTTCGCAAAATGCCGGTACTTTCTCTACGCAGGCCAACAGCTCAAAACGGCCAGTGCTATCGAGCCCGAGATCAAGCCCCATAGCTCCTGAAAACAGAGAGATTACGTTGTACTTCTTGGGAGGGGCTGCCCCCGTGCGCTTAGTCATTTGATTCTTTACGTGTATAGAGGTCGTCGGACGAAAAGAGACTTGCCTGTAAACCACCCATGTGATGTTGGGCATAGGTACGCATGAACTCTCGAAGCACTTCCGAGGCGCACCGATTCTCTGCCAAACAGGCGGATTGGAACTCGTCTCGGAGCAACCTCTCAACGCGAATGCGGATGCCAACTTGTTTGGTAGCCATATGCGCATCATACCGCAGTGGATACACAATTGTGTATCCACTGCGGTCGGCATAGGGGTGGAGCAGTTGCCCCCCCCCAATTTAGGCACAGGCCGCTTTGTAGTGAGACTGTCAAGAGCAGTCGCCTATCCACCCAACGTCCACCGACGACCACGGATTATGATGCGCATGAATGTCGGTTCCGGAAGGGCCACCGCCCACATCGACTCCGCCGTAATCGAAATGCGTTAAGTTAAGGGGAAGTGCTAATCATAAACAGCACGTTAGTCTAAAGCGCTACAGCACTTAAATGCTCTTGTGGGGGAGGTGGCGGAGTCCTTGCGCACGGACCCCGCGGGATGGGGGCAATTGGAAAAACAAATGGCCCAGTCTCGCGACTGGGCCATTGCTTTGATGCTTGGGGTGGATGATGGGACTCGAACCCACGACGACAGGAATCACAATCCTGGACTCTACCAACTGAGCTACATCCACCACTGTTAACACTGCGGCACTACCTTGGCGACATCCAACCGATCATACTGGTTGGCGCGCCCGACAGGAATCGAACCTGTAACCTACGGCTTAGAAGGCCGTTGCTCTATCCGGTTGAGCTACGGGCGCCGGGCCTGGTTGATTCTACTGCCTGGTACTACTGTAAATCTTGGTCGGGGCGGTGGGATTCGAACTCACGACCACCTGGTCCCAAACCAGGTGCGCTACCAGGCTGCGCTACGCCCCGAAGAGGGCAGAATACTAAGGTGGGGCGGCACCCTTGTCAAGCTACTACTTGGGGCAAAACGCAAAAAATGCGAGAATTCAGCCCTTTGCATCAACTGGCCACCGCCGATCGGAGCACGCAATGAGCGCACAACTACTTGATGGCAAGCTGATTTCTGCTGAAATCATCGATGAGGTTCGCAGCCAGGTTGACGCCCGGTTGGCGTTGGGGCGGCGGGCGCCGGCACTGGCTGTGGTGCTGGTGGGCGATGATCCTGCCTCGGCTGTTTATGTCAGCAACAAGAAAAAAGCCTGCGAGCGGGCCGGTTTTCGCTCGCTGTCCTATGAGTTCCCGGCCAGCCTGAGCGAGGCGGATCTGCTGGCGCTGGTGGAAAAGCTCAATGCCGACCCGAGTGTGGACGGCATCCTGGTGCAGTTGCCCCTGCCCAAGCATATTGATGCCGAAAAGGTGATCGAGGCCATCAATCCCTTGAAGGATGTGGATGGTTTTCATCCCTATAACTTTGGCCGCCTGGCCCTGAAGATGCCGTTGCTGCGCCCCTGTACCCCGCATGGCGTGATGGTGATGCTGGAAAAGACGGGCGTGGACCTGGTAGGCAAGGATGCCGTGGTCGTCGGCGCATCTAATATCGTTGGCCGCCCGGCGGCGCTGGAACTGCTGCTGGCGCGTGCCACGGTGACGATCTGCCACAGCAAGACCCGCGACCTGGCCGACAAGGTCAGGGCGGCGGATGTGGTGGTGGCGGGGGTGGGCATACCCAATTTCGTGAAGGGCGACTGGATCAAGCCAGGTGCCATCGTGATTGATGTGGGCATCAACCGGCTGGACAATGGCAAGCTGTGCGGGGATGTGGAGTTCGAGCCGGCGCGTGAGCGAGCCAGCTGGATTACCCCTGTGCCCGGCGGTGTCGGCCCCATGACTATCGCCATGCTGATGCGCAATACGCTGGACGCCAGCATCAACCTGAACCCCTGAATCGAGCCTGCCCATGCTTTACCCCCTGTTGCGCCCGCTTTTGTTTGCGTTTGAGCCGGAAACCGCCCACAAGCTTACCTTTACCGGCCTGGAGGCCTTGCATGCGCTGGGTTTTGCCACGGTGCTGGGGAGCCGCGAGGAGGACAGGCCGCTGGAGGTGATGGGCCTGACCTTTCCCAATCCGGTGGGCTTGGGTGCTGGCCTGGACAAGAACGGCGAGCATATCGATGCACTGGCCGACCTGGGCTTTGGCTTTATCGAGATCGGGACGGTGACGCCCAGGCCGCAGCCCGGTAATCCGCAGCCGCGTCTGTTCCGGCTGCCGGCGGCCGAGGGCATCATCAACCGCATGGGTTTCAACAATGGCGGCCTGGATACCCTGGTCAAGAATGTGGAAGCCGCGCAGTACCGGGGCATATTGGGCATCAATATCGGCAAGAACTTCGATACCCCGATAGAGCAGGCCGCCAATGACTACCTGACCTGCCTGACGCGGGTCTATCCCTATGCCAGCTATGTGACGGTGAATATCTCTTCGCCCAATACCAAGAACCTGCGGCAGTTGCAGGGGGCGGATGAGCTGGAGAAATTGCTGTCGGCGCTGAAGGACGAGCAGGCGCGGCTGACGGTGCGCCATGGCCGCTATGTGCCGCTGGCGCTGAAGATTGCGCCGGATCTGGAAGGCGAGCAGATACAGGAAATCGCCCGTTTGCTGGTGGAATATCGCTTTGATGGGGTGATTGCCACCAACACCACGCTGTCGCGGGTGGGGGTTGAGCATCTGGCCCATGGCAAGGAGACCGGTGGCTTGTCCGGTACACCGGTACGGGCCAAATCCACCGCTGTGATACGGGCGCTGGCCACCGCCTTGAATGGCCGCGTACCCATCATTGGTGTGGGCGGCATACTGGAAGGCAGCCATGCTGCCGAGAAGATGGAGGCCGGTGCTTCGCTGGTGCAGATTTATAGCGGCCTGATCTACCGTGGCCCGGCCCTGGTGGCTGAGAGCATACGCGCCATCCGCGCGCGCAAGGGCTGAGGCATGGCTGCGCAGACCTTGCCGCGAGACTGGCAGTTGCAGGACGGCACCATACGGCTGCGGCCTTTCCGCTTCGACGATGTGGCGCCGTTTTATGCCATGGTGGATGTGTCGCGCCAGGTGGTGGGGCGCTGGCTGGCCTGGTGCAATGCGGATTACGACCTGGGGGCGGCGGAGCAGTGGGTGGCACGCTGCATACAGGATTGGCCATCTGGCCAGAAGTACGCCTGCGTGATCGAGGATGTCCGCGATGGCAGCCTGCTGGGGGGCATAGGGCTGATGATAGAGAACAGCCCGCTGACCCACCATGCCAACCTCGGTTATTGGCTGCGCAGCGACTGCCACGGGCGTGGCGTCATGACTCGAGCCGCGCGCATGCTGGCCGAATTCGGCCTGCGCGAATTGGGCCTGCCACGGGTGCATATCTATGCCCTGGCCGATAATATCGCCAGCCGGCGGGTGGCCGAGAAGGCGGGCTTCCAGTTTGAGGGCGTGTTGCGCCGCTACTGCAAGCGGCCTGATGGCTCAGCCGGTGATAGTGCCTGGTACTCGCTGATCGCCGAGGACCTGCAGTGAACCTGACCCTGGTCGAGCGCATTGATGCGGTACTGCCGCAGACCCAGTGCACGCAATGTGGCTACCCCGACTGCCATCGTTATGCCGAGGCCATTGCGGCGGGGGAGGCTGGTATAGACCAGTGCCCACCCGGCGGTGAAGAGGGGGTGGCGCTGCTGGCCGGCTTGACCGGGCGGCCCTTGGTGCCGCTGAATCCCGTACATGGGGAGACCAAGCCGTTTGCCCTGGCGCTGATAGACGAAACCCATTGCATAGGCTGCACCCTGTGTATCCAGGCTTGCCCGGTGGATGCCATACTGGGCGCGGCCAAGCTGATGCATACAGTGCTGGTGGATGAGTGTACGGGCTGCGAGCTGTGCATTGCACCGTGCCCGGTGGATTGCATCAGCATGGTACCGGCTATGCGGCCCACGGCTGCAGTGGCGCGGGAGGCCCAGGCGGTGCAGTGGCGTGCGCGCCATCGTTTCCATCTGGCGCGGGTGGCGCGCGACAAGCGTGAGCGGGCGGACAGGCTGGCTGCCAAGGCGCTGGCCAAGCGGGATGACCCGCATTTTGCCGATGCGGCCAAGCAGGCGAAGATTGCGGCGGCCCTGGATAAGGCGGCGAGCCGACAGGCGGCCGATCTGGCCGCCCCAGCGCTAGACCCGGCGGCGGCGCGTCGTGCCAAACTTGAGGCCATCATGGCCAAGGCCGCCGCCAGGTTGGCGCCGCCCGGCAAAAACGGAGATGAATCGCAATGAATATGGGTATCTGGGGGGCGGCAGGCTTTACCGTCCTGTTTCTCGTCCTGTTGTTTTACGGCTATAACTCGCTGGCTTTGCTGCTCTTGCTGCTGCTGCCACTGCTGCTGGTTGTGGTTGGTGTCAGGCATATGCGGCACAAGCGCGAGCTGGCGCAAATGCGCGAGGCGGAGGTCTGGCAGACCGTGATGGTGCTGCCGGAGAAAAAAGACAAAAAGCCGCAATAGCCCTGCACGGGTTGGCGGACGACCTATACATGGATCATGAAGCTCAATACCCGACTGCATAACCGTATCCGCTTCAAGACCTGGGTCAAGGTTGTCCCCAGACAAGGCCCTGGCCTGCTGGGGAATATCGAGGATATCTCCAGTGCCGGCCTGGGTATCGAGCATGACCGCATGATAGCCACCGGCGGTGACTGCCATGTCTATTTCATGCTGCCGCTGGATGGCCGCGAGCATATCGTGCAGGCGCATTGCCGCATCGCCAGTTGCCGGCCGATAGAGGGCAACCGCTATCACGTGGGTCTGGCGTTCGTCGATTTTGTGTCTGATCCGCGCGCGACGGCTACCCTGATCGAATCCTTTATCCGCCACGTTGAGCAGACCGCGTAGCCACGCCGCCGGAAATCACACCTTGAACAAAGATAGTCGCCGCGCCTTTTTTGAGCGCCTGCGCGCGCAGAACCCCGAGCCCCGTACCGAACTGGAATACAGCAGCCCGTTTGAGCTGCTGGTGGCCGTGGTGCTGTCTGCCCAGGCGACCGACGTGGGCGTCAACAAGGCCACCCGCAAGCTGTATCCGGTGGCCAATACCCCGGCTGCCATCTATGCCTTGGGCCAGGATGGGCTGGAGCGTTATATCCAGACCATAGGTTTGTACCGCAGCAAGGCCAAGCATGTGATAGAACTATGCCGCATGCTGATGGAGCTGCATGATGGCGAGGTGCCGCAGACCCGCGAGGCGCTGGAGGCTTTGCCGGGGGTGGGTCGCAAGACGGCCAATGTGGTGCTGAACACGGCCTTTGGCCAGCCTGCCATGGCGGTCGATACCCATATATTCCGGGTGTCCAACCGTACCGGGCTGGCGCCGGGCAAGGATGTACGGGCGGTGGAGGACAAGCTGGTGAAGGTGATACCCCGCGAGTTCATGCTGGATGCACACCATTGGCTGATACTGCACGGCCGCTATGTCTGCAAGGCGCGCAAGCCGGATTGCCCGGTGTGCATCGTGCGTGACCTGTGCGATTACAAGGGCAAGAGCGAGTGACGTCCTATAGCGGGGCATGCCAATGCGGGGCGGTGGCCTACCGCGTCAGCGGCGAAGCACTGACCTTGTTTGCCTGCCACTGCACCGATTGCCAGCGGCAATCTGCCAGTGCATTCGGCATGGCCCTGTGGCTGCGGGGGGCGGAGCTGACCCTGTTGCGCGGCAGCCTGGCCAGTTGGACGCGTGATCTGCCCTCGGGTAGGCAGATGGCATGCCGCTTCTGTCCGGTTTGCGGCAGCCGCTTGTTCCACCAGGTGGTCGGCAACGAGATATTGAGCATCAAGCCCGGCAGCCTGGACGATAGCACTGGCCTGCAGCCGGCTGGCCATATCTGGACCGACAGCGCCCAGCCCTGGGTGCGGCCCGCATTGCAGGGCCTGTGCTACCCCGGCAACCCCGACGGCTTTGGCGAACTGATGGAGGCCTGGCACCATGAAGATAGACGCTGAAGGCTGGCTGGACGGCGTGCGGCGCATAGTTTCGCCTAACCAGGACGCACGGGTTGAGGGCATGGCCATCGATATGGTGGTGATCCACTCGATCAGTCTGCCGCCTGGCGAGTTTGGCGGGGACGGCCCGATACGGTTGTTTACCAATACCTGCGATCCGGCCGTGCATGCCTGTTTCGAGGAGCTGCAGCATGTACGGGTCTCCGCGCATTTCTTTGTCCGCCGCGATGGCGAGATCATCCAGTTTGTGCCCTGCCTGGCGCGTGCCTGGCATGCCGGTGTGTCGCGCTGGCAGGGGCGCGAGCGCTGCAATGATTTCTCCATAGGCATAGAGCTGGAGGGGGGCGACGCCTGGCCTTATGAGGCAGCCCAGTACCACGCGCTGGATGGCCTGCTGGCCGCCCTGGCCGAGGCTTACCCGATACGGCACCTGTTGGGGCATTGCCATATTGCCCCCGAGCGCAAGACC
This sequence comes from Chitinimonas sp. JJ19, assembly GCF_036961565.1. NCBI lineage: Bacteria > Pseudomonadati > Pseudomonadota > Betaproteobacteria > Neisseriales > Chitinibacteraceae > Chitinimonas > Chitinimonas sp. JJ19. The sequence goes on along the minus strand of NZ_JBAMDD010000008.1, from coordinate 43,432 downwards.
GATCCTGGCCCTTATTTTAACTGGGAGCGCTACCCGGCCACCTTCCAGGCGGGGCGAGATGTATCGGGCTAGGTGGCAAACCAGCAAGCTGGTGTGGCAAAGGCTGCACCATTCGGCGGCATTATCCTTATTGCATCGCACCATGCTGGCGCGGCAGGTCTATAATCCGCCGCCATCAGGGCGCATCCCGACGCCTGCAGGGCAGTCGGGCTCGCCCCTTACCTTGTTTGCTGCATAGAAAGCTGACATGAGCGCCACGCAAGACCCACAAGACCCCAAGAAGCTTGCCGCCCTGACGCTGACCGCCCTGGGGGTGGTGTACGGCGATATCGGCACCAGCCCGCTCTACGCTTTTGCCGAGTGCTTCAGCCCGCATCATGGGCTGGTGCCCAATCCGGCGAATGTGCTGGGCATCCTGTCGCTGATCACCTGGGCGCTGCTGCTGGTGATCTCGTTCAAGTACGTGCTGTTTATGCTGCGCGCCGACAACAACGGCGAAGGCGGCATTCTGGCGCTGATGGCCCTGGCGCTGCGCAATACCCAGCGCCAGCGTGGCCAGTTCTCCATCTTTATCCTGCTGGGCATCGCCGGTGCGGCGCTGTTCTACGGCGACGGGGTGCTGACGCCAGCGGTATCGGTGCTGTCTGCGGTGGAGGGGCTCAAGGTCATCGACCCGGCATTTGAGCGCCTGGTGCTGCCGCTGACCGTGGTCATCATCATCGTGCTGTTTGCCGTGCAGCGGCACGGCACGGCCGGAGTAGGCAAGTTCTTCGGCCCGGTGGTGGTGCTCTGGTTTTTGTCGCTGGCCGTGCTGGGCATAGGCGGCATCCTGCGCGACCCCAGCGTGTTGAAGGCGTTGTCGCCGCATTACGCCATCCAGTTCTTTGCGGCACAGCCATTACTGGCGTTCCTGTCGCTGGGCGCGGTGGTGCTGGTGGTGACGGGCGGCGAGGCCATCTATGCCGACATGGGCCATTTTGGCCGCAAGCCCATACAGTATGGCTGGTTTGGCGTGGTGCTGCCGGCCCTGCTGCTCAACTACTATGGCCAGGGCGCCTTGGCGCTGCACGACCCCAGCACCGTCGGCCAGGCTTTCTTCCTGCTGGCGCCCAAGAGCATGATCTTGCCGTTGGTGATACTGGCCACTGGCGCCACCGTGATCGCCTCACAGGCGCTGATTTCTGGGGTGTTCTCCATCACCCGCCAGGCCATACAGCTGGGCTATATGCCGCGCATGAATATCGAGCATACCTCCGATAGCGAGATCGGCCAGATCTATATCCCCGGTGTTAACTGGGCGCTGTGTGTGGCCGTGCTGCTGCTGGTGTTCAGCTTCAAGACCTCGGCCAACATTCTGCCGGCCTATGGTTTTGCCATCTGCGGCATCATGATCATGACTACCGCTACGGCGTTTGTGGCGCTCAAGCAGGTGAACAACCCTGGCCGCACCCGAGCCATACGGGTGCTGCTGGTGGCATTTGCCACCATCGACATCGCACTGCTGGCGGCCAATGTACCCAAGATACCTACCGGGGGCTGGTTCCCCCTGGCGGTAGGCCTGGTCATGCTGGTGATGATGTTTACCTGGAAGCGAGGCAGGCGACAGTTGTTCCACCGCATACACGATGGCGAACTGCCGCTGGAGATGTTCGTACAGAGCATAGAGGCCAGCCCGCCGCACCGGGTGGAGGGGACGGCCATCTTCATGACCGGCAGCGCCGATACCACGCCACATGCTTTGCTGCATAACCTCAAGCACAACAAGGTGCTGCACGAGCAGGTAATCTTCCTCACCATAGGCTCTACCGATGTGCCCAAGGTGGCGGACAAGGATAAGCTCAAGGTGACGCGATTGTCGGCATCGTTCTGGCAGATCGTGGCGACCTACGGCTTTACCGAAGACCCGTCGGTGCCCGAGATACTGGTGCTGGCAGAGCGTGACCATGGCCTGGTTTGCGACGAGATGACCACCTCTTATTTCCTTTCGCGCGAGACCATCATCTGCGATCGCCATCCGGCCAAGCGCTACGATATGTCCTGGCCCCAGCTCAAGGTATTTACCTGGATGCAGCGCAATGCCTCCCGTCCCACCGATTTCTACAAGATTCCGGCCAACCGGGTGGTGGAGATGGGTACGCAGGTCGAGATGTAGCTACCGCCAGAAACGCAAAAGCCGGATCAGTGATCCGGCTTTTGCGTTTCTGGGGCTATCGTTCAGGCCAGCAGGGACAGCAGCTTGTCGAAGGCTTCGTCGAACAGTTTGAGGCCATCAGCCTGTAATTGCGCCGAGACGGCATCCATGTCCACGCCCAGTTCCGCCAACTGCGCCAGTACGGCGGCTGCCTGCTCGCGGTCGTCCAGCAGCCGTGGCTGGGCCTTGCCGTGGTCGCGGAAGGCGGCCAGGGTGGCGTCGGGCAGGGTGTTGACGGTGTCGGGGCCGATCAGCTCATCCACATAGAGGGTGTCGGGATAGGCTGGGTTCTTGGTGCCGGTGCTGGCCCACAGCAGGCGTTGCATATGGGCACCAGCGGCACGCAGATCGGCGCACTCGGCACCGTGCCAGCGGGCTTGCCAGCGCGCATAGGCCTGCCGCGCGACCGACACGGCGACCTTGCCCTTGAGCGCCTGGCCGGCCTGGCCCAGGCCATCGAGCCTAGTATCTACCAGGGTGTCAACGCGGGACAGGAACAGGCTGGCCACCGAGCGCAACTGGGCCACGCTGCCGCCACTGGCGATACGCTGGCGCAGGCCGGCGACGTAGGCGTCGAACACGGCGTCGCAGTGCTGCTGGCCAAACATCAGGGTGACGTTGACATTGATGCCGGCGGCAATGGCGGCGGTAAAGGCCGGCAGGCTCTCGGCCGTCGCCGGTATCTTGATCATGGCATTGGGTCGGTCTATCGCCGCCCACAGGCGCTGGGCAGCGGCCAGGGTGCCGGCGCCATCGCGGGCCAGATAGGGCGAGACCTCCAGGCTGACATAGCCATCCAGGCCGGCGGATGCGTGATAGCTGGCGGCAAACTGGTCGCAAGCCCCCTGCACGTCAGGCACAGCCAGGGCCTCGAAGCGTTGCTCGGCGCTCAGCGGCTGGGCTTTCAGGCGGGCCAGGTCGTCGCCGTAGCCGGCACCGGAGGAAATGGATTTCTGGAAGATGGCCGGATTGGAGGTCACGCCGGCCAGGCCGTCTTCGGTGATCAGTTTCTGTAGCGGACCGGCCAGCAGTTCGCGGGAGAGGTTGTCCAGCCAGATGCGCTGGCCCAGGGATTTGGCGACAAGCAGGGGGTTCATGGCAACGCTTTGCAGGTGGAACAAAGAGGCCCATCTTAGGGTAGACCGTGAGCCCAGGGCAACAGGCACCAATGGCAGTCTAGACAAGCTATGAACTGCCTTTGCGCTGCTCCGGGGCGCTTCCAGAAAACGCACTTTGGTCGCAATGCGGCATTGCCTGTCGAGACATTGAGGCCTCTTGGGGCGACCTACTTGCTGCTCAGCAGCAACTCCTGCGGTTCCAGCACCCGGTTGGCGGGAAAGCGGATACGGAAGCAGCTACCCTTGCCCAGCTCGCTGCTCACTTCGAGCTTGGCTTGATGGCGCTGGGCGATATGCTTGACGATGGCCAAGCCCAGACCGGTGCCGCCGGTGGAGCGGGAGCGGCCGCGATCAACCCGGTAGAAGCGCTCGGTCAGGCGGGGGATGTGCTGGGCTTCGACGCCCAGGCCGGTATCTTCCACGGCGAACACCCCGCAGCCGTCTTCCAGCCGCCACTTCAGCCTGATCTGGCCGCCTTCGGGGGTGTAGCGCACGGCATTGCTGACCAGGTTGCCAAAGGCGCTGTGCAGCTCGTCATAGTTACCGCGCAGGCCGGCCTCGCTGAGTACCTCCACGCACACCTGGTGGCGGCCCTTGGACAGGCCCTCGGCTTCGGCAGCCAGGATCTGCGCCAGTTGCACGGCATCGACCCTGTCCTCGCGGCCTTCGGCACCGCTTTCCAGTCGCGACAGCGTCAGCAGGTCTTCCACCAGCCGCTGCATGCGGCCAGTCTGGTCAAACATCATTTTCAGCTGCGACTGGCGGGTGGCGACATCCATATCGGGCATGTCGATCAGGGTTTCCAGAAAGCCGCCTACCACGGTCAGCGGCGTGCGCAGCTCGTGCGAGACATTGGCGACAAAGTCGCGGTGTACGGTCTGCACCCGCTCCAGCTGGGTGATGTCGCGGGTCAGCAGCAGCTTGCGGGTGCTGTCGAAGGGCACCAGTTGCACGCTGAGTATGGTGTCGCTGCCGGCCACGTTGCGGAGGATGACGGGCTGGCTGTAGTCCTGGGTGGTCAGGTAGTGCTGGAAGGCGGGCAGGCGTACCAGATAGGCCACATGCTGGCCCAGGTCTTTCTTGCGATCCAGCCCCAGGTGTTGCATGGAGCGCGGGTTGCACCATTCGATGCGGTCATTGCTGTCCAGCACCACCACGCCCTCGGGCATGGCTTCGCCGGCGGCCACAAAGCGGTCCAGGGCGGCCGAGAGCTTGCGCTGGCTCTTGCCCTGCGCCCGCACCATGCGGTACAGCCGGCTGTAGACGCCTTCCCAGGCGCCGTAGCTTTCCGGCACAGTATCGGGGGTGGGGTCGTTGAGCCAGCGGCCCAGGCGATCCAGGTTGTAGAGGTGATAGCCCAGCAGGGCCAGCAGGCTGCCCGACAGCACGGCCAGCGATATCCGCCAGCCGACGATGGGCTGCAGCAGCAGGGCCAGGAAGATTGCGCCTAACAGCAGCGCGGCAGTACGCCACCAGAACATGAAGTCAGTCCGTTCAGAAAAACGCAGTAGGCACGGCGGCCTGATAGCCCCGCCGTGCCGCGACCACTATCGGCTTGTGCCGAGTTTACAGGGCGGAGAGCCGGTAGCCGGTGCCACGTACGGTCTGGATCAGTGCATCGTGCCGGGTGGCCTCCAGCGCCGAGCGCAGGCGGCGGATATGCACGTCCACCGTGCGTTCCTCCACGAATACATGGTCGCCCCATACATGATCCAGCAATTGGGCACGGGAGTGCACGCGCTCAGGGTGGGTCATGAAAAAGTGCAGCAGGCGGAACTCGGTGGGGCCCAGGTCTATGGGCTGGCCGTTGCCGTTGACGCGGTGGGTGGCGGGGTCCAGCGACAGGCCCTTGACCTCGACCAGGTCGTCGGTCATCTGTGGCGCGCGGCGGCGCAGCACCGCCTTGATGCGGGCTTGCAGCTCGCGGGGGCTGAAGGGCTTGGTGATGTAGTCGTCGGCCCCGGTCTCCAGGCCGTTGATCTTGTCGGTCTCTTCCGAGCGGGCGGTCAGCATGATGACCGGCACCTGCCGGGTGCGCTCGTCGCTGCGTATCTTCTTGGCGAACTCGATGCCGGACATGCCGGGCAGCATCCAGTCCAGCAGGATCAGGTCGGGCAGGGCGTTCCTCACCACGCTCATGCCGGCCTCGGCAGAATCGGCGCGCAGGACGTGGTGTCCGGCCTGTTGCAGATTGAAGGCGATCAGTTCCTGGATGGCGGGTTCATCTTCGACGAGCAGAATATTGGCTGGCATCTTGGGTAGGCTCTGTTGTGCTCTGGATTGAGGAGTTGTTGCGAGCTTAAGTAACCAGCGTGACGGAAATATTACAAGTCATCAGATTATAATGCGCTGCCTTGCCCCATGCCTGGGATATACCCATACCCGGCAGGCGGCCCAACGCGGTATCATAGTGAGTTGACGTGTACATGATATCGCTTCCCCATGGCTGGCCTGCGCTCCGATAGCCCCATTCCTACCGAACTTACCCTGCATGCGGCCAGCCGTGTGCTGGAGGTGGCGTTCGACGATGGTGCGCGCTATCACCTGCCTTGCGAATACCTGCGGGTGTATAGCCCGTCAGCCGAGGTGCGTGGCCATGGCGGGCCTATGCAGACCGTGCCGGGCAAGCGCCTGGTAGGGATACGCGGCATTGAACCGGTAGGCCACTATGCCGTGAAGCTGGTGTTTGACGATGGCCACGACAGTGGCCTGTATGGCTGGGATACGCTGTACGAGCTGGGCCGCGATCAGGCGGCCAACTGGAACGACTACCTGCAAAGGCTGGCGCTTGCCGGCCTCTCTCGAGACCCCGTATGAGCGAAGACCAAACCACCCATTTTGGCTACAAGACCGTTGCCGAATCGCAGAAGGCCCAGAAAGTGGCCGAGGTCTTCCATTCTGTGGCCAAGAAATACGATGTGATGAACGACCTGATGTCCGGTGGTCTGCACCGGGTATGGAAGGCCTTCACCATTGCCCAGAGTGGTGTGCGCGAGGGCGGCAGGGTGCTGGATATCGCTGGCGGCACGGGTGATCTGTCGCTGGCTTTTCTCAAGCGGGTGGGCAAGAGCGGCCAGGTCTGGCTGACCGACATCAACAGCTCCATGCTGACCGTGGGGCGTGACCGCCTGCTGGACAAGGGTTACTTGAACCCGGTGGCCCAGTGCGATGCGGAGAAGCTGCCCTTCCCGGCGAATTATTTTGATTGCGTTACCGTGGCTTTCGGCCTGCGCAACATGACCCACAAGGATGCCGCGCTGGCCGAGATGCTGCGCGTGCTGAAGCCCGGCGGTCGCCTGCTGGTGCTGGAGTTCTCCAAGGTGGCCAAGCCGCTGGCGCCGCTGTACGACCTGTATTCCTTCAAGCTGCTGCCCAAGATGGGCGAGCTGGTGGCCAATGATGCGGCCAGCTACCAGTATCTGGCGGAGTCCATACGCATGCACCCAGGCCAGGAAGAACTGGCCCAGATGATGCGCGACGTGGGCTTTGCCAAGGTGGACTACTTCAACCTGACCGCTGGCGTGGTGGCACTGCATAAAGGCTTCAAACTCTGATGGCGGTGCCTTGCCCCGGTTGCCGCGCACCGATGACAGCGGCCCACTATGCCCGCCGCCAGGGCGGCACGGTGGAACTGGACTTCTGCTTCAGCTGCCAGTTGATCTGGCTGGACCAGCACGAGAGCGCCCAGTTGGCGCCCCAGGCGGTGGTGCAACTGTTCGAATTGTTGCATGTCCATAAGGAAGAAGGCCGTTACGGCCTGCCTGACAAGTTTAACTGCGTACGCTGTGGCGTTGCTATGCAGCTGACTCACGATGCAGTGCGCAATAACCGCTTTGTCTACCATCGCTGCAGCGCAGGGCATGGCCGACTGATCGGGTTCTGGCATTTTCTGCGCGAGAAGCAGTTTGTCCGCGACCTGAGCGCACCGGAGCGGCAGGCATTGGCGGTGACCGTGGCCCAGGTCAAATGCACGGGCTGTGGTGCGCCGGTCGATATCCGCAAGGACGAGGCCTGCGGCTACTGCCGTGCGCCGGTAGCGGTGCTGGACAAGGAGGCGGTGGCCAAGGCGCTGGAAGGCTATCGTGCCGTGCCCATACCGCAAGCGGCTGCTGCACCGGCCGCGAGGCCGGCGCCAGTGCCGGCGCAGGCCAGCAACGGCAGCGGCAACCTGATTGATGCGATCGATCTGGTAGGTACCGGGCTTGCCGTGGTGCTGGCGTTACTGGACTAAAAGCGGCATGGTGGACGCCATGCAGCAAAACGGCCGGAGGTGGAAACTTGGCCGACACTCGATAATTTGATTTATTGACTTGCTGGGAACGTTAAAAATGAGCATTGGTTTGTTTATCGACGGCGCCTATGCCTATAAGGCATTCGGCCGGGAAAAGATCAACTACCTGGAATTGCGCAAGCTGATAGAAGAGGAACTGGGTGACCAGGTGGATGAAGGCTATTTCTTCAATGCCGACGACAACCAGTCCATGTCCTCCAAGCTGCACAATGCCTTGTCGTTTCCCTATCCCAAGGGCCCTGGCCTGCGGGTGAAGAACTACTGGCTGCAGAAAAAACAGCTGTACTGGCCCAACCACCTTGGCGGCGGCCCAGTGGTGCACCCCGAGCAGACACATGTGACCTACGAGATCACCACCCAAAAGGCGGTTGACGTGGGCCTGGTCTATCACATGACCCGTTCCTTCCATAAGCGCAAATGGACCAAGCTGGCCTTGTTTGCCGGCGATGGCGATTTCCATGAGCCGGTGCAGAACCTGGTGGAGTACGAGAACGTCGATCTCTACCTGATCGGTTCGCTCAACAGCATCGCTGATGTACTGCGGCCCTATGCACGCCGCATCATCGAGGTGGATACCGATCCGGTGAAGAGCCGTCTGCGTTTTGTTGACCGTTGGCGCGAGCCCAACGAGCGCTACAACGACGAACAGCCGGTCTGATCCATGCTGCGGCTGGCCTTGCTCAATCACCTGCTGAACCAGCGGGCAGACCTGCGGGGCGAGTTGCGCCACCATGCCGGACAGGTGGCTGCCATCAGCGTGCCGCCTTTACGCCTGGTGTTTGCCATTGGTGAGGACGGCCATCTGCTGGCCAGCGAGGCCCCCCCTCACGCCAGTATCGCGATTGCCCCCTGGCTGCTGCCCCGCCTGGCCTTGCGCGACCCTGCCGCCGAGCGTGAGTTGCAACTGACCGGCGACAGCCAGTTGGCGGCCACGGTAGGCCGGGTACTGCAGGCGTTGGATTGGGATGCGGAGGCGGATCTGGCACGGGTGGTCGGCGACATACCGGCGCACCGGCTGGCCAGTTGGGCACGCGAATTGGTGGGCGACCCCCGCCGTATTGCCCGCAACCTGGCCGAAGCCACCCAGGAATACCTGCAGGAAGAAGCGCGGCTGCTGGCTACCCGGCCGGCCACGGCGCATTTCGTGGCGCAGGTGGATACCCTGCGTGACGACGTGGCCAGGCTGGAGAAACGGCTGCAGCGGCTGGAACGACCCACCACGCCACCCGAGATGCCATGAGCGAGCTATTGTTCCGTACCGACGCCTATCTGCGCCAATGTACTGCCACCGTCACAGCCGTGGACGAGCAGGGGCTGCAGTTTGACCGCACCGTGTTCTACCCCAACGGCGGCGGCCAGCCTGGCGATAGCGGCCAGTTGCTGCGCCAGGATGGCAGCAGTGTCGTCATCAGCAATACGGTGAAGGGGGCGACGGCGGATGCCGTGGTGCACCTACCCGCCGAGGGCAGCAGCTTGCCGCAGGTGGGTGAGGAGGTGACCCTGGTGCTGGATTGGGATCGCCGCTACGCCCATATGCGCTACCACACTGCCCTGCACCTGCTGTGCAAGGTGGTGGCGGCACCGGTCACCGGTGGCCAGGTGGCGGTGGACAAGGCCAGGCTGGATTTTGCGGTGGAGATGGAAGCGCTGGACAAGGATGCCATCGAAGCAGGCCTCAATGCCCTGGTGGCGGCGGCGCAGCCCGTGACGGCCCGCTGGGTGGACGAAGCCGAGCTGGATGCCAATCCCGAACTGGTCAAGACCATGTCGGTATCGCCCCCGCGTGGCACGGGCACGGTCAGGTTGATCGAGGTGACCGGCACCGACCTGCAGCCCTGTGGCGGTACCCATGTGCACAATACTGCCGAGGTAGGCCGCCTGGTAGTGCAGAAGATCCGCAGCGAAGGCAAGCAGAACAAGCGCATCATCATCGCCTTCGCCTCCTAACACACAGCAGGCGGGTACTGTCCCGTCCCATTCATGTTCCTTCTGCGCCTCTTCAAGATCATCCGTATCGTCTTTGCCTATGGCCTTGATGAGTTCATCCTTGGCCATGAGCGCGTGCGTGGGCTGGAGGCGCTGGTCCGGCTGGTATTGTTCTGGCGCCGGCTGGATGCCCCGCGCGCGGTCCGTTTGCGCCGCGCACTGGAGCGGCTGGGGCCCATCTTTGTCAAGTTCGGCCAGGTGCTGTCCACCCGGCGCGATCTGCTGCCACCCGACTTGGCCGACGAGCTGGCCCGCCTGCAGGACAAGGTCAAGCCTTTCGACAACCGGCTGGCCGAGCAGGTCATTACCGAGGCGCTGGGCTGCCTGCTGGAGCAGGTGTTCCGCCGTTTCGACGCCAGCCCCGTGGCGTCGGCCTCTGTCGCCCAGGTGCACTATGCCGAGCTGCATGATGGCCGGCGGGTGGCTGTAAAAGTATTGCGTCCCGGCATCCTGCCGGTGATCGAATCGGACCTGGCCCTGCTCAAGGTCATGGCCTGGCTGGTGGAGAAGCTGTTTGCCGATGGCAAGCGGCTCAAGCCCCGCCAGGTGGTGGCCGAGTTTGATCGCTATCTGCATGACGAGCTGGATCTGCAGCGCGAAGCCGCCAATGCCAGCCAGCTCAGACGCAACTTTCTGAATAGCGACAAGCTGATCGTGCCCGAGGTGTTCTGGGATTACACCAGCCGCAAGGTCATGGTGCTGGAATGGATGGACGGCACGCCCATCTCGCAGATCGATGCCATGCAGGCTGCCGGCATAGACCTGAAAAAACTGTCGCGCTTCGGGGTGGAGATATTCTTTACCCAGGTGTTCCGCGATGGCTTTTTCCATGCTGACATGCACCCCGGCAATATCTTTGTGGCGCCGGACAATCGCTATATCGCCCTGGACTTCGGCATAGTCGGCAGCTTGTCCGACAACGACAGGCGCTACCTGGCCATCAATTTCCTGGCTTTTTTCCAGCGCGACTACAAGCGGGTGGCGACAGCCCATATCGAATCGGGCTGGGTGCCTAAGGAAACCCGCGCCGAGGAGCTGGAGGCGGCCATACGGACCGTCTGCGAGCCCATATTCGACAAGCCGCTGGCCGAGATATCGCTGGGCCAGATACTGCTGAGGCTGTTCGAGACCTCCCGCCGCTTCAATGTGGAAATCCAGCCACAGCTGGTTTTGTTGCAAAAAACCCTACTCAATATCGAAGGCCTGGGCCGCCAGCTCGACCCCCAGCTGGACCTGTGGGCCACCGCGCAACCCTTTCTGCAGCGCTGGATGAACGAGCAGGTGGGCTGGCGTGCGCTGTTGCGCCAGATCAAGAACGAAGCGCCTTATTGGGCGGAGACTTTGCCTGCGCTGCCGCGAGCCATTGCCAACCTTGCCGACCCGGCAAGGCAGGCTAAGCTGATTGAAGTGACTGAGCATTTGCTCGAGAGCCAGCGCCAGCGCAATGAATGGCTGGCCACCATCGCCGGCTTGCTGGCGGCGCTGCTGGTGATACTGGCACTGGTATTACGCTAGCCCGGCAGGCGCTCCGGGAGGCGAGGCAGAACATGCGCCCTTCCTTCAACTCCCGGAGACTGCACGTGCGAACCTTCAAGCCCCTAGCTCTTGCCGTAACCTCCGCACTGGCCGTCACGGCCTGGGCGGATGAGTCCAGCTTCAGTGTTTCCGGTTTTGGCACGGTCAGTGCCGTCAAGACCGATACCAACGATGCCCAGTTCCGCTCGGGCACTCGCCAGCCCAACGGGGCGGACCGCTCTGTCAACTTTGGTGTCGATACCAAATTAGGGGTGCAAGTGGTCGGCAAGGTGAACGAGCAGTTCTCCGCTACCGTGCAGGTGCTGTCGCAAAAGAACCGCGACGGTAACTTCAAGCCCGATGCCGAATGGGCCTTTCTCAAGTACAACATCACGCCTGATCTGTCCGTACGCGGCGGCCGCATGGGCCTGCCCATCTTCCTGATTTCGGACTACCGCAACGTGGGCTACGCCAATACCTGGGCAAGGCCGCCGGTGGATGTATACAGCCAGGTTGCCGGGGCCTCCTACGGCGGCCTGGACCTGATCTGGAAAATGTCACTGGGCGACAATACCTTGACGGTGCAGCCCTATGTGGGTGAGTCCAAGTCGGAGTTGCCCAGCGGCTTTGATTTCCATTTCAAGAAATTGCTGGGGGTCAACGCCACCTATGAAATGGGCTCCTGGTTGTTCCGGGCCGGCTATGTGGGCACGGATATCACCGCCACCAGCCCTGGGCTGACCACCCTGATTGCCACCATGCGCGGTGTGGCGGCCAACCCTGCATTGCCGGCATCGGTGCGCGACCCCTGGGGCAGGGCCACCGATGAACTGGAGATCAAGAAAAAGAAAGCCTCGTTTGCTGGCCTGGGGGCCATCTACGACGACGGCCAACTGGTGTTCCAGGGCGAATACACCCAGCGCCGCACTGATAGCCTGGTAGAGGATACCGATGGCTGGTACACCACCCTGGGCTACCGGTTCGGTGACTTCATGCCCTATGTCAGCTACGCCGATGTCCGTACCGACCTGAACCATGCCGCAGACAACCTGCCTACCCCTACTCCCAGCCTGGCTGGTTTGAAGGCGGCCATCATCGATACCAAGGCTGGGGCCGATCAGAGCACCACGACCGTGGGCGTGCGCTGGAATGCCTGGAAGAACGTGGCGCTCAAAGCCCAGTTTGACCGGGTGGAGACGGAAGTGGGCAAGGATCATTTCTTTGCGGCCGCCAAACCCGGCTTTGCCGGCAAGTCGGTGAATGTCTACACCGTTGCTGTCGATTTTGTTTTCTAAAGGGGGACGACCATGAAAATCAGTCATTTCGTGCTGGTCACCCTGTTGACCGCAGTGGCGCAGGCGGATGTGGCCGTGGTGGTCAATCCCAAGGCGGCGGTGGATAGCCTGTCGGCCGAGCAGGTGGCCAACCTGTTCCTGGGTAAGGCCAATAGTTTTCCCGGTGGCGGGGCGGCTACGCCGGTGGAGCAGACCGATGGCGCCACCCGAGCTGAATTCAGCACCAAGGTGCTGAAGAAGGACTCGGCAGGGGTGAAGGCACACTGGGCCAAGATGCAGTTTACCGGCAAGGGCACCCCGCCCAAGGAGCTGGGCGGCAGCGCCGAGGTGAAGAAGTTTGTGGCGGGTAATCCCAATGCTGTCGGTTATGTCGACAAGGCTTCGGTCGATGGTACGGTCAAGGTGGTGGGCAGCTTCTGAAGCCTGCGGGCAGTCGCCTGGCGTAGCCAGTTCTGCTGTTGTGGTGCAATGAAGCGGGCGCTTTGGGCGCCCGTTTTCATGTGCCGGCGCGGTGGCATGTGTCTGCCGGAGGCGAGGCGGCACATGCCGATAGCATCAATCGGGCAACAAAATCGTCATCAGGACTCGCCAGTGCGCAAAGTGATCGACGGGCGGGCATTGCTCACTAAGCATCTAATCAGCAAGCGAAATTTCCGCAATAGCTTGCTGTGGCAAGGCCGCAGCAGGGATATCCGATACCACATACGGGTTGAATTGCTGCGCCGCTATGAGGTAGGGTGCGCGCTGATCATCGAACCGGCCCGCTTGCTGCAAGGCAGTACGGCGGGTTGCGATGCGCCATCGAGCCCCTGGGGACCCCTTGACGGGGTGCTTGGCTGGGCTTGCCCAAGACACCCATTCTGAGAGAATTCCATGCGGACCAAAAAAGAGCTGATCGACGCACTTGCCGAGCGTACCCAACAACCCAAGACCGTTACCGAAGCTTTTGTCGATGCCCTGGGCGATGCCCTGCGCGACACCCTGGCCAAGGGCGAAGAGGCTGTGTTGCCGGGCGTAGGCAAGTTCTCGGTTAAGGCCAAGGCTGCCAAGACCGGCCGTAACCCCAAGACGGGCGAAGCCATCCAGATCGCCGCGCGCAAGTCGCCAGCTTTCAGCGCCCTGAAGGCCCTGAAGGATGCCGTCAACGGCTGATCGTCGTGCTGGCGGGGTCTCCCCCGCCGTACGTAAGAACCCCGCCCTGGCGGGGTTTCTTATTGCCTTCGCGGTGGACTGCAGGCGCTAAGTGTCAGCGGGCTGTACGCCATATGCGGCGAATTCGGTAGCGAATTCGTTCAGGGACTCGTCGATGAAATCCGGCACATAGCGGGTCATGATGTCCAGCAGCACCAGGCTGTTGACCGCCGCGTCGTCCTGCGTGGCAGCACGCAAGCGCTCGGCGAAGTCGCGATTCATGATGTGCAGCTGCTGGTAGGCCTGCCGCAGGCCCTGCAGGCGCCAGTCTGCTACCTGTCCTTGGGATTGCCGCAGGTATTGGCCCAGCAGGTACATGGAGGCAACCCGGTAGAGGGTTTCCCGTTCGGTGGCAAAGGGTAGATGGAAGCTGGCCATGGGAGCCAGGAAACGGGTATGGGGGCAGCCGCTGGTTGCGGTAAGCAAACCCATCAATGAGCTCAGGGCGCGCTGCGCCGTGGTGCGCAGGCTGACGGTACGTGCCTCCGTGATTACCGTAGCCTGCAGCGCCTCGTGCGAGCATTGCAGGCTGGTGGTGCTGACCAGATGGCTCAGGCGCACCGCCAGCGGGCATTGCGGGACCGCTGCCTCATCCAGGGGGCAGTGGCGGCAGCGGTGGAACGACAAGTCCAACCAGCCGGCATGCCTGCCGTCGGGCGGGGTGGTGGCGTCGACCACAAACTGCTGCTGCCGGCCATCGTCGTAGCGCAGGAGGTAAGTGATATTCCCCATGGGGCCTTTCTGGCAGTTCCCTTCAGGCGGATGCTGCACCTGGCATGGTGTGCCTCCGTGGTATAGGCAAAGCTGCCGGCTGTGTCCAATCCGACACAGGCTCGGTCTGATACAGCTAGCAGTAGGCGGGGCGGGATGCAGGTTTTTCAGGGTATGAGCAGGACAAAGCTATGGCGCCCTGGGTGTGGGGCAGGCTTTGGGCACCGATGGGATGTGCTTTTTGCCGTGCTCACCCAAATGGGGGAGGCGGGGTGGCAGTCGGGGCTGCTATCCATCAAGAAAGGCGCTGCAACTTGCCGCATTGCATGCGTCCAGCGCCGGGCGGGCCAGCAGACGACATCGCAGATGGTGGTCTTTCCCGCTTACCCGAACAAGCTGTCGTACAGATAGCCTTGCCGTTGTCGTGCTCCACATCTGCCATGATGGGGCGTCGAGGAGGAGAGCATGGCAACCCTGATGGTCATCAATGACCTTTTGTACCAGCGCGACCTGCTGGCAGCCCTGCTGAGGCGGGCCGGCTACAGGGTACAGGTGGCGTCAGTGGCGGAGGTGATGGCTCAGGTGCGAGACAGGGCCTTGACCGCCGATATGGTGGTGGTGGACATGAACTGCCTGGCTGCCGATATCGCTGAGCTGCTTAGTGTGATGCTGGGCGATGTGGGAGGAGCAGCAACGCCGGTTCTGGTCTGCGCCGATGCGGCAAAGGCGACGGAGGCCCTGCAGTTGTGCCAGCGCCATGGGCACTTGCAGCTGCTGAAAAAACCCTATGAATCGTCGCATCTGCTGGCTGTAGTACAGACTGCACTGCGCAGCCGGCATAGCCCTGACCGCCCGGCTGGATCGCAGCCTGTCGTCGCCGCCTTGCAAGCATCCGTCGATGGCAATCCTCCTGGCCGCGTGGCATCTGACGCCCAACCCCAGGATGGCGAGTTTCACAAGCCTGCGTGGCTGGCGCTGCAGGCTGCGGCATCGCTCTCGGCTGTGGGGCTGGAGCGACTTGCCGCGCAGCGCGCTGCGGTGATCGAGCTGGGCTTGAGTCTGACATCCGAGCGGGATGTGGATGCCATGCAGGCTGTCTTTGTCACGGCCTGCCAGGCCATACTGGGGGCGCGCTATGCGGCAGTGGGCCTGAGCGACCGGCATGGCGTGTGGCATGTACGTGGCTGTGGCCTGCAGCCGCAACTGCTGACCGCGTTGGCGGCAGTGCCGGCGGCGGGCAGCCTGCTATACCAGGTGCTGGCATCCGAGCAGGTGCAATGCTGGCATACCGGCAGGCAGCATCCCTCCGGTGCCCTGCCGCCAGGGCATCCGGCTGTCCAAGCATTGCTGGCCGTGCCCCTGCGCTCCCTGACCACCATACACGGCTGGATGTATGTGGCCGAGCCGCAGGGGCAGGCCGACTTCAATACCGATGATGAGCACCTTGCGGTGACGCTGGCGGCCCAGTTGGTGCTGGCCTATGAGAATCTGGTGCTGTACGAGCGTGTCCAGCACTACGCCGGTTCGCTGGAGCGGGAGATCAGCCAGCGCCAGGCTGCCGAATCCCGCTTGCAGGAGACCGACCAGCGCTTTAAGCAGTTGGCGGAGAACATCAACGAAATCTTTTTTCTCAGCAACCCCGACAACACCGAGATCTATTACATCAGCCCGGCCTATGAGGCGGTGTGGCAGCAAAGCTGCGACAGCCTGTATGCCGATCCGCAATCCTGGGGTAGGGCCATACACCCTGATGATCACGTCAAGATAGGGGTGATCATCGCGCGCATGACCAGCAGCGGGCGATTCGACGAGGAGTACCGCATCGTCCGGCCCGATGACACCGTGCGCTGGATACGCGCCCGGGGTTTTCCCATTGTGGATGGGCAGGGCGTGTTGCAGCGGGTGGCAGGTATCGCCGAAGACATTACCGAGCTGAAGACCCAGCAGGACAGGATAAGCCGGCTAAATCGGCTGTATGCGGTGCTGTCCGCCATCAATTCCACCATCGTGCGGGTGCATCAGCGCCAAGCCTTGTTTGATGAGACTTGCCGTATTCTGGTGGAAGTGGGGCGGTTCGGTGCGGCCTGGATAGGGCTGCGCGACCAGAGCACGCTGGCTATCCGGCCGGCCGCCAGCAAAGGGGCCAGCCCGGCGCTGCTGGAGCAATTGCACCGGGCGCTGGATGCCGAAGGCCCACGGCAGACCCTTAGCGAGGCCATGCGCACCGGCCACACCACGATCTACCATGACTGGCTGCGGCGCTATGCTGATGGCAGCCTGAGCGATCCTTCCCTGCTCAATGCCTTTCGCTCTGCCGTGGCTATGCCGCTGCGGGTGGGTGGGGCGCCGGTGGGCATATTGAGTCTGTATGCCCATGATGCCGATTACTTCGATGACGAGCAGATGCGGCTGCTCAATGAGTTGGCAGGTGATGTGTCCTTTGCCCTGCAGTACATAGAGCAAGGCGAAAAATTGCATCAGCTGGCCTATTACGATGCGCTGACCGGCTTGCCCAACCGTACCCTGTTCCACGACCGGTTGGTGCAGATGCTGCAGAATGCCCGGCACAGCGAGGTGCGGGTGGTGGTGATCATGGTCGATCTGGCGCATTTCCGGCAGCTCAACGATACCTTGGGCCGGCATATCGGTGATGGCCTGCTGCAGGCGGTGGGGGAGCGCTTGATGGCGTCGGTGGCGGAGCCCTGCACCATTGCGCGGGTCTCGGCCGATACCTTTGCCGTGGCAGTCGGCGAGCTCGCGCGCGAGGCCGATGCCACCTCCATCCTTCGGCGGCGTATCTTCGGGCCGCTGGAGCAGCCGTTTACCGTGCCATCGGGCAGCGTGTTCCTGTCGCCACGGGCGGGCATCGCCTTTTTCCCCGACGATGCCGGTGATGCGGAAACCCTGTTCTCCAGGGCAGAGATGGCCCTGAAGCAGGCCAAGCGGCTGGTGGAGTCCCATTCCTACTATTCGCCTGAAATCAGCTCCAGCATTGCCCAGAAACTGACGCTGGAAGCGGCGCTGAAGTCGGCGCTGGATGACCACCAGTTTGTCCTGCACTACCAGCCGCGTGTCTGCCTGCAGTCCGGCCATATCGTGGGCGCGGAGGCCTTGATACGCTGGCAGCACCCAGAGCTGGGGCTGGTGCCGCCGGCCAGCTTTATTCCGCTGGCCGAAGAGAGTGGCTTGATCGTCCCCATCGGTGATTGGGTGCTGCGGGAGGTATGCCGCCAGCAGGCCAGCTGGGCGCTGGCGCATTGCGAGCTGGTGCCTATTGCCGTCAACCTTTCCGCCGTGCAGTTCCATAAAAGCCCCTTGCAGGAGACCATCCTGGCCGCCCTGGCCGATGCGGGGTTGGATGCGCAGTATCTGGAGCTGGAGCTGACCGAATCGGTGGTCATGCGCAATCCGGATGACACTGTGCATACCCTGCAGGCCTTGCGCCGCAAGGGCATCAAGCTGGGGCTTGATGATTTTGGCACCGGCTATTCGTCCCTGGCCTATCTCAAGCGCTTCCCATTCGACCTGGTCAAGATAG
This sequence comes from Chitinimonas sp. JJ19, assembly GCF_036961565.1. Classification (NCBI taxonomy): domain Bacteria; kingdom Pseudomonadati; phylum Pseudomonadota; class Betaproteobacteria; order Neisseriales; family Chitinibacteraceae; genus Chitinimonas; species Chitinimonas sp. JJ19. The sequence goes on along the minus strand of NZ_JBAMDD010000008.1, from coordinate 25,596 downwards.
ACCGGACCTTTGTCACCGATATCACGGTCAACCCGGGCGACGCCGCCATAGCCACGGCAGTCATTGCCATGGCGCACCAGCTCAAGCTCAAGGTGGTGGCAGAGGGGGTGGAAACGGAGGGGCAGCTCAACTACCTGCGGGAGCAACGCTGCGACGAGATACAGGGCTATTACTTCAGCCCACCCTTGCCGGCGGATGACTTTGTCGCCCTGCTGCGCGAACGCAGGCAACTGGCGCCGGTGCAGCGCCCCGATGGGGAGTCGCGTACCGTGTTGCTGGTGGACGATGAGACCAGCATCCTGCTGGCGCTCAAGCGCATGCTGCGCAACGAAGGCTACCGGGTGCTGATGGCCAATAGCGGTGCCGAGGGACTGGAGATGCTGGCGGTCAACCGGGTACAGGTGATCATTTCCGACCAGCGCATGCCCAATATGTCAGGGGCGGAATTTCTCAGCATCGTGAAGGAGATGTATCCCGACACCGTGCGCATTATCCTGTCGGGATACTCTGACCTGCAGGTGGTGACCGAGTCCGTCAATCGCGGCGCAGTTTTCCGCTTTCTGACCAAGCCTTGGGAGGATGAGCAACTGCGCGAGCATATCCGGGATGCGTTCAACCGCTATCGCCCCAGTACTGAACTGCGCTGAACGATTGCTGTCCGGTTGCTGCTGGCGTGCTTGACTGGTGCATATCCCTTTTCGGAAATCCCTAGGGTCTGTTGCGGTGTGGGCCAGGCGTGCGATTATCCACCCCTGTCCATTCAACAGAACTGTCTGCCCATGTCGCTGCTCTCGCAAGGTGTTGTACTGCTCGCTTCCGCCGTGGTGGCGGTGCCCTTGCTCAAGCGCCTGGGCCTGGCCTCGGTACTGGGCTACCTGGCGGCAGGGGTGGCCATAGGCCCCTGGGGCCTGGGGCTGATTGCCCAGCCTGACGCCATACTGCACACCACCGAGTTCGGCGTGGTGCTGCTGCTGTTCATCATCGGGCTGGAACTACAGCCCTCGCGGCTATGGGTACTACGCCGGGCGGTGTTTGGCCTGGGCGGTGCCCAGGTGCTGCTGACCTCCTTGTTGCTGGCCCTGCTGGCCTGGCTGCTGGGTCTGCCCTGGCTGGCGGCGACCGTGGCAGGCCTGGCGCTGTCGCTGTCTTCGACCGCCTTTGTGCTGCAGATGCTGGCTGAGAAGAACCAGCTCACCACCCGCCATGGGCGTGACGGCTTTGCTGTGCTGCTGTTTCAGGATCTGGCTGTCATCCCCTTGCTGGCCATTTTACCGCTGTTGTCGCCGCTGGCCTCGACAGCCAGCCGACCGCCCGCCTGGGTGTCGCTGGCCGCCGTGGCGGGTGTGGTGCTGGGTGGGCGTTTCGTGCTGCGCACCTTGTTGCGCAAGGTGGCCAAGGCCAATAGCCATGAGCTGTTCGTGATGGCCACCCTGCTGATCGTCATGGCGACCGCCTGGGGCATGGAGGCGGCCGGGCTCAGCCTGTCGCTGGGGGCCTTTCTGGCTGGGGTGCTGTTGGCGGATTCCGAATACCGGCACGAGCTGGAGGCCAATATCGAGCCGTTCAAGGGCGTGCTGCTGGGCTTGTTCTTTGTGGCGGTGGGGATGGCGGCCAATCTTGGCCTGCTGCTGGCGCAGCCGCTGCTGTTGCTGGGCCTGGCATTGGGCCTGATTCTGGTGAAGGCGGCCGTGCTATTGCTGATAGGCCGGTTGGCCGGCATGGAGGGCCGTACCCAACGCCGGTTTGCAGTCTACCTGGCGCAGGGCGGTGAATTTGCCTTTGTGTTGCTGACCCTGGCCGTGGGCCAGCATCTGATGGACAAGGCGACGGCGGACCTGCTGGCCATGGTGGTGACGCTCTCCATGGCCATGACGCCCTTTGTGGTGCTGCTGCATGAGCGCTGGATTGCGCCACGGCTGGACGAGCAGACGGTGCGTGAGTTCGATCAGATCCAGTCGGACCAGCATAGGGTCATCATTGCCGGCTTTGGCCGGTTTGGCCAGATCGTGGCGCGGGTGCTGCGTATGCGCAAGATACCGGCCACGGTGCTGGAACACAGCTTTGAACAGGTGGACTTTGTCCGCCGCTTTGGCAACCGCATCCACTACGGCGATGCCTCGCGGCTGGATGTGCTGCGGGCGGCGGGCGCTGCCGATGCCGAGCTGTTCGTGCTGGCCATAGACGATGTAGAGGCCTCATTACGCACGGCCGAAACCGTGCGCGAGCACTTCCCTCACCTCAAGATCTACGCCCGCGCGCGCAATCGCTTCCACTACTACCGCCTGCGCGACCTGGGCGTGACGGTGGCGACCCGCGAAACCTTTGCCGCCAGCCTGGAAATGGCCGGTGGGGTGCTGCAGGGGCTGGGTGTTTCATCGGTAGGTGCGGCCAGCACCTTGGCGGCATTCCGCGCCCATGACGAGGCCCTGCTGGACAAGCAATACGCGGTGCACCATGACGAAACCCAGCTGATGCAGACCGCCCGCGATGCCGCCCAGGAGCTGGAAGGCCTGTTTGAATCTGACGGGGAGAAAGATGCCCCCAGTGCCAGTGGCGCGCCCGACATAGAGGATATGCGTAGTTGGGGGGCGTAAAGGGGCGGCTTGTGCGGGGGGCGTGGATTTAACCGGGGAATAGCCTATGGGTTCAGGCTGCGCTGACGTTCAGCGCCAGGGGGGCCTGGCGCCTGCCATGCCCGCCATCGGTCGTCCATGACCTGTGTCGATCACAGGCTCTTAGGTTCGCTGGCCTCTATCACCCACGGCTCGGCCGCTGCGGCGGCATACCATTCGCGCATGGCGGGCAGGGCCAGGATATGGTCTACCCAGGCCTGGGTGCGGGCGGGCAGGGCGACGGAGTAGGTGTGGCAGCGGGTGGCCACCGGGGCGTACATGGCATCCAGTATGCCGAACTCGCCCATCAGAAAGGGGCCGGCGGCCGCGTAGCGGCTGCGCAGGCTTTCTACCAGTGCGGCGAAGCGGGTGATATCGCGTTCTACCTCGGGCGGGCGGGCGCTGGGCGGTACCTGGCGGCGCACATTCATGGGGTAATGCTGGCGCAGGGCGCCAAAGCCGGCGTGCATCTCTGCTGCCAGCGAGCGGGCCTCGGCCCTTTGGGCGGGGTTGGCGGGCCAGAATGGCTGCTCGGGGAAACGCTCTGCCAGGTACTCGCAGATGGCCAGTGATTCCCACACCTGTATCGGGCCTTCCAGCAGGCAGGGCACCTTGCCGGTCGGCGCGTAGCGCATTAGGGCTTCGTGGCTGCCGGCTTGCTGCAGCGGTATCACGATCTCCTCGAACGGTATGCCGGCCTGCCTGAGCAAGAGCCAGGGCCGCAGGGACCAGGAGGAGTAAGCCTTGTTGCCGATGACCAGTTGCATGGGATGATTCCTTGGAAGACGGGTGACAGCGGGTGTGGTGGTGTAAGGGCCGGTTCAAACGCTTTTCGCTGCAGCGAAAAGACTGAGAATAGCGCTAAGTGCCGGCGGCGGCGTTGCCCTAGCGGTGCTGCCGCCTCAGCTGCAGATAGCGATCACGCGGGCGGCCCTGCGTCAGCAATAGCGGCAGGATGGCCTCCAGTGCTGTGGCCTGCCAGCCCAGTTGTGCCGGGAAACCAGCGGGATCGACGCTATCGACCTTGAGCGAATCAAGGTTGTCGGTGCTCAGCGGCGGGTTGGGCAGCAGGCCCAGCAGGCCGGCCTGCAGGCGTGCCAGACCATCTGGCAGACTCAGGACGGGCCTGGGGGTGCCAGCGGCCCGGCCGATCAGGCGGACCAGCTCGGCCATGGTATAGACCTTGGGGCCGACCAGATTGAGCGATTGGCCTATCAGGGCATCGTCCGCCAGTGCCGCTACAAAAGCGCGGCTGACATCCTCCACCCAGACGGGTTGCATGCGGGCCTGGGCGCCACCCATGGGCAGGCAGGGTGCCAGCTTGAGCAGGTCGGCAAACAGGCTGACAAAGCAGGTGCCCGGGCCAAAAATCAGCGAGGGGCGGAATATCGTCCAATCCAGCCCGCTGGCGCGTATGTGGGCCTCAGCCTCGCCCTTGCTCTGTTGGTAGTGCGACGGCCCGGCAGGGTCGGCGCCCAGCGCGCTCATATGCAGATAGCGCTTGATGCCAGCGGTGGCCATGGCCGACATGATCTTGTCGCTGAGTGCCACATGGGCGTGGCGAAAGCGCTCGGGCGAGCCGTGCAGTATGCCGACCAGATTGATGACGGCTGTGTGGCCGGGCATCAGTGCCGCCAGGGTGGCGGCATCGTGCACATTGGCATTCACTACCTCGACACCGGGCAGTGGGATGAGGTTCTGGCGGACTTTCTCGCGGTCGCGGGTGGGCAGGGTGACGGTGTGGCCACGGGCGGCCAGCCGCTCGGCCAGCGAGGTGCCGACAAAGCCGGTGCCGCCTATGACCAGCAGGCGGGCATTGCTAGGGACGGGCATGGTGGGCTCCAGCGAGAGGGTATGTATTGTTCTAGCCGGTTTTACACGGCGAGGCCAGCCAGGGGAGGACTTGGCAACCCGCTGGCTGCGCCCCTGCCTGGCTGATCCGCCAGGAGGGGCCAGAGGCTGGCTAGGGGGTATCGCCCAGCGATACATCCACGCCACCCTTGGGTGGAATGACGCCCAGCCGTTTCTTCAGCGAGGTCTCGCCCCGGCCAAATGCTTGGGAGTAATAGATGGCGTTGCTCATTACCTTCTTGACGTAGTCGCGCGTTTCGCTGAAGGGGATGCTCTCGGCGTAGATGGCGCCCTCCAGTGCGCGGTTGGCGCGCCAGACGCGGGCGCGGCCTGGGCCGGCGTTATAGGCAGCAGTGGCCAGCACGGGCTGATTGCCCAGGCTTTCCAGCACATGCTTGAGGTAGAAGGTACCCAGCTGCACATTGGTGCCTATCTCATTGACGGCCACTGGGCTGTAGCTGACACCGACCTTCTTGGCTACCCAGCGTGCGGTTGCCGGCATCAGCTGCATCAGACCCTGCGCCCCCACATGTGAGCGTGCCACGGTGACAAACCGGCTCTCCTGCCGTATCAGGCCGTAGACCCAGGCATCGTCCAGTTCCAGCTCCCGGGCATAGCTCTGAGTGACATCGCGGTAGGGGGCCAGGAAACGCAGGCTGAAATCGTGGATTTCACGCGTGCGTTCCGCTGAATAGATGGCGCGGTCGTACCACTGCGCCTGGCGGGCGACCTCGGCGGCGGCCAGCAACTGCCTGTCGCTGAGTCCGCGCATGGTCCAGTTCCATTCGCGCAGGGCATCCAGCCGCCAGTCCATGTCATTGAGCAGCAGGGCGCGCTGCACCCCGGGCAGCTTGCGTATGGCTTGCAGTTCTTCGGCATTGGGCTTGTAGCGGCCGGCAGTGACATCGACCACGGGGCCGATCTCGTCACGTGCCAGCAGGGCGTAGAAATGATGTTCCGCCATCAATTCGGCGTAGCGGCGGTTGGCTTCTACGGTGTTGCCGGCTTGCTGGTAGGCACGGGCGCGCCAGTAGCGCCAGGCGGGGTCGCGCTGCTGCTCGGCAGGCATGGCGTCGATCACCAGCGCGACGCTGGCCCAGTCGCCTTGGCGCAGCGCGCTGCGCACATACCACTCGCGTCCTTCGTTATCGAGCTGGGCTGGGGCGGCACCGCGTGCAAACCAGTCCAGCGCCCTGTCATCGAGCTTGCGGGCCGCCTGGTAGGCAATCTGGCTCCAGGCATGGCGGCGGTCGGCTTCCGGCAGGCGCTCGCTCAGCTTGCCCAGCAGGGATACGCCGGCATCGGGCGCGCTGCGCGCCAAGCGGTCGACGGCGAACAAGGCCAGTTCGCGGCCGCCACGGCTGTTGAGCGCCAGCAGGGTGGCAGCCTTGTCCGGCTTGGCGGCAATGGCACGCACGGTACGCGCATCCATGCCAGCGGGGTTGTCCAGCCTGGGCAGCAACTGAATGGCGAACTCGGGGTTGTTGGCATCAAAGGCCAACCGTATGCGCGCCCAGGCCGATTCATTGTTGAGGTAGCCGAGCTTGAACAGCTGGTCGAATATCGGAGCGCAGGCGTCGGCTAAGCCCTTGGCGCTGAACCACAGTGGCTTGCCCTCGCGCAGCACGGTGGCCATGTCGCCTTGCTGCATGGCCAGTTGCAGGCGATAGCAATGCAGCTCGCTGGCGGGTTCCCACTGCAACAGCCTGGGCCATTCACGTGCGAAAACCACCCAGTTGCCGCGTTTGCCCAGGCTCTTGAGCCAGTCGCCCCTGAGCCTGTCGGCCAGCAGGCTGCCTTGATAGCGCTCCAGGTAGTCGTTGACTTCGTTATCGGCGACATCGTCGATCTGTGCGCTGAGCAACCAGTAGCGGGGGTACATCTCCAGCGGGGTGCCGTCGATACGCTCGGTCAGGTCGGCTACCTGGGTCAGGCGGCCGGTGCGGGCTGCGTCGCGCGCTGCGCTCATGTCGTCGGGCAGGGCGGCGTGGCTGAACAGGGTGGCAAGGCTAAGCAGCAGGGCGGGCAGGGCAGGCTTCATAAGGCGGGCATTCGGGCAAGGTTGAATCGACTGTAACACAAGCTATAGCAAGGGTTATCAGGCAAAACTTGCATAGCGGCGCCGACTGTCATTCCATGAAGCCTATGACCAAGTTGATATTGCAAGGTGGCGGCATGGCCGCGCCGTTGGAGACCGAGGCCGAGACAGGCAGTCTGCTGATCGATACGGTGCGCGATCTGGTCCGTGACGGCTGTCTGCCACTGTACTGGCGGTGTGGCCGTGGCACTTGTGGTGCGTGTCTGGTTCATCTGACGGCCTATCCGGTACAAAAGGATGCCGTGGTCGTGATGTCGGGCAAGGAGCGCAATGTGCTGGCGCGCCAGGGCCTGTTGACCGCAGAACAGTGCGCTGCAACATGTTTGGCCGATACGCCAGCGCTGCCCAGGCTGGCTTGCCATGTGGTGCTGCCACCCGGTTTGCTTAAAGTGGACTGGTGAGCGGCAGCGCCTTGATTGGTGCGGTTCTTCACTGTCATGTGTTGCAGTTTGCAAACAGCGCAACTACAAAAAATTGTTGGTACGGCACGATGTCGCTTAGATTGCATCCCACACCAACCGGCACATAGACCGGTTTTACCCGCCGCGTGAGTTCTCGCCGCTGCGCGGGTTGAAGACAGTCAGATCCGGGCCACAAGCCCGATGGCGACAGTCAGGCTTCCCCAATGCAATTCCAGTAACTGAACACAAGCCGCCGGGCCGTTGCCCGGCTCACCGTTTTCGTCACGGTGGGGAGAGTGTTTTCGCTTCTTCCTGCTGTCGGAGGGTTAGGCATGTCCTGGTTTGCGAGCGCTGTTGCGCTTTCCCCCGCCCTGGCGCTATCGCCGGGTTACCACGCTATTGCCGTGTGCCGCCATGCTGCGGCCGACTCGCCCTTGCCAGCCTGACGCTGGCCGACCGAACACCCCCCAGGCTCCACGTCCCCGCCCCACATCCATGGGGGAGGGTCGGTGGTTTACATCCAGCGTCGGCGGAGCCCCGGCGCGAAGTAGCAGTGCAAACGGAGCAATAAGCAATGAGAAGAAACACTGAGTGGGCACCGTTGTTCAAGCAAGGCGGTGTCGCCCTCGCGTTGGCCATGTTGGCTGGCACGGCGGTAGCGGGTTCGGGTTCGTCCAAGTCGAACACCATCGACATGACGAATCGCATCATCCTGAAGTACAAGGCTACCGGTCTGAGCGCCGCTCAACTGGCTGGCCCAAGCGCTGCATCGCTGCAGGCCGGTATCCAGGCCGAGCGTCAAAGCCGTCTGCAAGCCGTGGCTGCCCGTTTCGGCGGCAACGTGACTTTCCTGCGCGCCGGTGGTCTGGGCACCCAGGTCTGGAAGCTGGACAAGCGCATGAAGGTGAAGGAAGTCGCCACCCTGGCCGAGCAGATGGCCAAGGCTGATGCCAATATTGAATACGCTGAAGCTGACCGCGTGATGACGGCCATGGCTGCTGCGCCTAACGACAGCCGTTGGGCTGATATGTGGGCCCTGCAGACCAGCTCGGTCGGCATCAATGTGCTGAACGCCTGGGATCTGTCCACCGGTAGCGGCGTCAATGTGGCTGTGATCGATACCGGCTATCGTCCTCACGTCGACCTGGCTGCCAATGTGGTGGGCGGCTACGACATGATCAACGATACCGCCGTCTCCAACGATGGTAATGGCCGCGACAGCGATGCCAAGGATACCGGTGACTACACCGCCGCCAACCAGTGCCAGCAAGGCGACCCCGCCTACGGCTCCAGCTGGCACGGCACCCACGTTGCCGGCACCATTGCTGCCGTGACCAATAATGGCGCTGGCGTTGCCGGTATTGCCCCCAATGCCAAGATCGTGCCGATGCGCGTTCTGGGCCAGTGCGGCGGCTATACCTCGGACATCGCCGATGCCATGATCTGGGCAGCAGGCGGTACTGTCAGCGGCCTGCCCACCAACCCGAACAAGGCACGGGTGCTGAACCTGTCCCTGGGCGGTGGCGGTGCTTGTGATACCACCAGCCAGAACGCCATCAACGCCGCACGTGCCAATGGCGCCGTGGTGATCGTGGCCGCTGGTAACGAGAACCAGAACGTCAGCAACTCCAGCCCGGCCAACTGCTCGGGCGTGGTGGCCGTGGCTGCCTATGGCAAGACCGGTGCTCGCGCTTACTACTCCAACTACGGCACCCTGGTGGATATCGCTGCCCCTGGCGGCGACCAAAGCAGCGGTGACGCCAACGGCATCCTGTCGACCCTGAACGCCGGTACCACCACGCCAGGTGCAGACAACTACGCTTACTACCAGGGTACCTCGATGGCTACCCCGCACGTAGCCGCTGTTGCTGCCCTGATGATTGCGGCCAAGCCCACGCTGACGCCGGATGAAGTGGAAGCCAAGCTGAAGTCGTCGGCTCGTCCTTTCGTGGCCACCTGTAGCGGTTGCGGCACTGGCATGCTGGACGCCTATGCTGCCGTGCAGGCTGCCATCGGTACCACCCAACCTCCGGGCGGCGGCACCACCATGAACGAGACCGAGTCGAACAACACCCGTACCGCTGCCAACAGCGTGGCCACCAGCGGCACCACCGTTAGCGGCAATATGGGTTCCAGCAGCGACACCGACTACTTCAAGGTGACCTTGCCTGCTGGCAAGACCCTGGCTGCAGTCATGACCCCGGGTTCGACCACCGCTGACTACGACCTCTACCTGTACAACTCCGCAGGCAGCCAAGTGGCATCCAGCGAATTGGGCGCAGGCAAGGTCGATAGCGCTTCGGTGAAGAACAACGGCAGCGCTTCGGCTACCTACTACGCTCGTGTGTACTACTACTCGGGCGGCACCGGCAGCACCAACGGCAAGTACACCCTGAAGCTGACCTGGTAATCGGTCGCTGCATGATGTACTGCAGGCGGGGCCAGCTCTGGCCCCGCTGGATGGTTGGCCGTAAGTCAAGGTTGCACACAGGGGGCTGGGCGGTTTCCTGACCGACCAGCGCTGCAACCTTACTCCCGGTACGCGCCGGCTATCCTGCCATGCAATACCCAGGCCGACACCATGGTGTCGGCCTTTTCATGGTGCGCCCAGCATGGGCGCACTTCTGCATTCGCGCTCGGTCGGCGCTAATTGGTGGGCGGCGATACCGCGCCGCCGATCAACTCGCCCAGGCTGCGGTTGAGTGCCGCATCCTCGACCACAAAGAACATGCCTCCCCGGCCATTTTGCGAGGCACCGCATTTGCCTGCGAGTGTGCCTTCCTGGTTCATGTCGCCGAAGATGGCGTAGGGCCGGTCGCCCGAGGTGCTGATGCCCAGCTTGGCATGGTTGTGGTTTTTGCCCAATCCGCCGGTCAGGCTGAATGGCGTGCCGCCCCACAGGCCGGCCAAGACATTGATCACCGGGCCGGGCTTGGCCAGGCTGCTGTCCCAGCAGGCGGGCGCCGTGGACCCGTCGGTACTGGGGATAACCTGGCTGGGTTTGTCGGCCTCCCACCAACTGGCTACCTTGAGGGCGGCGCTCTGCAGTTCGGTCGATACCAGCTGCCAGGGAGGCACCTGCAGGCGGGCGGGCTTGGCGATGATGCGCACACCGGTGGAGAGGGGGACGGAGGTGACGGTACGTGCCTGCGACTTTGTACCTAGCTGCGACACCAGATCCTGAATCTCCTGCGGGCCGCCATTGCGCACAATCTGCGGGTTGGTGGGGTCGGTCACCACGCTGGCGGTCTGCATGGCCAGCAGGATGCTACGGACATCGGCGCGATTCAGGCGCAGGGCAAAGAAATGCTGGCTGACCATGATGTTGTCGGTCGAGGCTATGCAGCCCAGGGTATTGCCATCACCGCTGCGCGGGCTTGCCTGGCTGGCTGCCGCCGGCCAGGAGGGGGTGCTGACCTGCATGACCAGGCCATTGCCCGTGTCATCCCAGGCGAGCAGGCCTTTCGAATGCCCCCACGGCGCACTGCAGCTCTTGCCGCAGTGGGCGACATCGGGGGCGGAATAGAACTGGTCGTTCCATACCACGTAATAGCTGCTGCCCTGGTAGACCTGGCCGAAGGTGGCGCCTACCGGGTCGGTGGGCGTCGTACCCAGGCAGTTGCTGCCCTGCTGCAGTACGGCGTTGGCGCTGCTGGCATAGACATATTGCTGGCTATAGCCCGAAGACGGTGCCTGCAGGGGCGCCTGCAGGGTGCCGCCAAAGGCGCAGGTATTGACAGCCGCCGCCTGGCCGCAGCCGGGAAAGGTCTGGGCGTTGAACTTGAAGGCGAACCACCAATCGACCGGTTGGCCTGCAGCCAGGATAGGGCTGGGTGCTGCGTGGGCCAGCATAGCTGAGACGGCCAGTGTCAGCAGTGCCAGCCGGTGGGCTGGCCAGCTTGCGCGGACGCTGCCCGCATGCCGCCCGTTGTTGCCAACGCTGTGCACCTTGCCCATGACTCCCCCCGTTGCTGGCGCCACCGCCACGATCTCTGCAATTTAGCTGGGCAAGGGTGCTATGCCATCATCCATATGGGGGAAGTGCGCGCGGCGTCAGACCCTCAGCCAGGGTGTGCCGGTGCGGGCTTGCCACTGAAGCGCGCCTGCAGGCCGTCAAAGAACAGATAGAGCACTGGCGTGATATAGAGGGTGATCAGCTGGGAGAACACCAGCCCACCGACGACCGCCAGACCCAGCGGTTGCCGCAGCTCGGCCCCTGCCCCCAGGCCGGCGGCGATGGGCAGGGCACCCATCATGGCGGCCAGGGTGGTCATCATGATGGGGCGGAAGCGCAGCAGGCAGGCGTCACGTATGGCCTTCACCGGGTCGGTCTCGCCCCGGTGGCGGGCCTCGATGGCAAAGTCGATCATCATGATGGCGTTCTTCTTGACGATGCCTATCAGCAGCAGGATGCCGATCACAGCGATCAGGGTCAGTTCCATATTGAACAGCCTGAGGGTGACCAGTGCCCCTACCGCCGCCGACGGCAGGCCGGCCAGGATGGTGATGGGGTGGATATAGCTCTCGTACAGCACCCCCAGCAGTACATAGATGACCGCCAGTGCGATCAATATCAAGGCCAGTTGACTGGTCTGGCTGGATTGGAAGGTAGCGGCATCACCGCCCAGGGTAGTCAGCACGGTCTGAGGTACACCCAGTTCCGCCTTGATGGCATCGACCCGCTTGAGCGCCTCACCCAAGGTGGCGCCGGGTGCCAGGTTGAACGACAAGGTGACGGCCTGCAGCTGGCCACGGTGATTGACCGAGGTCGGGCCTACGGTCCGCTCTACCTGGGCAAAGGCTTTCAGCGGCACCAACTGGCCGGTACTGGCGCGTACCCTGACCTTCTCGAAGGCGGTTTCGTCGGTACGGTAGGCGTCGTCAAACCGCATCATCACGGCATAGTCATCGGCCGAGGTATAGATGGTAGCGACCTGTCTGTCGCCGAAGGCGGCGTACAGGGTATCGCGCAGGGTGGCCATGCTGACGCCTAGCCGTGCAGCCTGCTCGCGGTCTATCTTGAGCGTGGCCTGCAGTCCCTTGCGCTGGGCATTGCTGCTGATGTCGGTGAGCAGGGGCTCCTCACGCAGGGCTTTCTGCAGTCTGTCTGACCATTCGTACAGCTCGTCCGACTGCACACTCTGCAGCACGTACTGGAACTTGCTGTTGGACTGCACGCTACCTATCTGCAGATTCTGGTCAGCGCTGAAGAACATGCGCAGGCCGGCGATATTGCCGGTGCGCTTGCGCAGGTCGGCAATGACGGTCTGCATGTCGGGCCGCTGTCCCTTGGGCTTGAGGGTAATGAACATGCGGCCGCCGTTATTGCTGTTGAAGCCGCCGCCGACGATGGAGACCACCTGGTCTACATGGGGGCTCTGCCGTACCAGGGTCTCGGCCTGCTTCTGCAGTGCATGCATGGCTGGGTAGGCGGTATCCAGCGCGGCCTCGCTGCGGGCGGTGATCTGGTTGATGTCTTCCTCGGGAAAGAAGCCCTTGGGTATGGTGTAGAAGAACCAGGCGGTGAGGCCAAAGGTCACCATCGCCACGCCCAGGACAAAGGGACGGTGGCGCAGGGCGATGTCCAGCGTGTCGCGATAGGCACCCAGCAGGCCGTCGAAGAAGCGCTCGAAGGCACGGCTGACGGCATTGGCCGGCTTGCTTTCGTCCTCGTGCTTGAGAAAGCGTGCGCAGAGCAGCGGAATCAGCGTCAGCGAGGCCACGCCCGAGACCAGGATGGCCAGGCTCACCACCAGGGCAAACTCGTGGAACAGCTTGCCTATCACCCCCGGCATATAGAAGATGGGGATGAAGACGGCCACCAGCGAGAGCGAGATGGAGACGATGGTGAAGCCTACTTCGCGGGCGCCCTTGATGGCGGCGTCGAAAGGCTTCATGCCTTCTTCTATATAGCGGACGATGTTTTCCAGCACCACGATGGCGTCGTCCACCACCAGGCCCACCGCCAGGGTAATGCCCAGCAGCGAGATATTGTTGAGCGAATGCCCCAGCCAGGCCATCAGGGCGAAGGTGGAGATCAGTGAGATCGGCAGGGTGACGGTGGGGATGAGCGTGGCGGTGGCGCGGCGCAGGAACAGGAAGATCACCAGCACCACCAGGGCCGCCGTCAGGCCCAGGGTGAAGTTCACATCGTGGATGGCCTCGCGTATGGAGGTGGAGCGGTCATTGCGGAACTGCAGCCTGACCGAGTCCGGCATCTGCTCGACCAAGCCGGGTATGACCTCTCGTATGCGGTCTACCACGGCCACGGTATTGGCACTGGGCTGGCGCTGCACGCCCATGACCACCCCCAGCTCGCCATTGATATAAGCAGCCGATGTCACCGACTGGATGCTGTCTTCCACCCGTGCCAGCTCGCCCAGGCGCACCGGGGTGCCGTTCTTGAGGGCGACGATGAGATTGCGGAAATCCTCGGCGCGGCTCAGCTGCTTGTTGGCTTCGATGATGAGCTGCTGGCGCTGCCCATCCAGCACACCGACAGGGCTATTGGCATTGGCGGCGCGCAAGGCAGCGGCGACTTCGGCCATGGTCAGGTCGCGGGCGGCTAGCTTGTCGGGGTCCATGCTCACCCGTACGGCGTACTTGCGCTGGCCAAACACATTCACCTGTGCCACCCCGGCTATGGTGGCCAAGCTGGGTGAGATCAGGTTCTCGGCATAGTTGTTCAGCTCCGACAGTGGCATGGACGGTGAGGTCATGCTGATCAGGATGATGGGCGCATCGGCCGGGTTGACCTTGCGGTAGGAGGGCAGGTCCACCATGTCTTCGGGCAGGCTGCGCTGTGCCTGCAGCAGGGCAGCCTGCACGTCGACGGCAGCCTTGTCGATATCGCGGTCGTCGTCGAACTCCAGCGTGATATTGGTGGAGCCCTGGCGTGATGTGGAAGTGATGAGCTTGAGGCCGGCAATGGTGGAGAACTGCTTCTCCAGCGGTGTCGCCACCGAGGCCGCCATGGTGTCGGGCGAGGCCCCAGCCAGATTGGCCGAGACATTGATGGTGGGCGTGTCGTAGGACGGCAGCGCTGCAATCGGCAGCTTCTGGTAGGCAAACAGGCCCAGCAGCACGACCGACACCGACAGCAGGGTGGTCATGACAGGACGGCGGATACAGATTTCTGAGAGATGCATATGGGCTCTACGCTGCGTTATCAGGGCGGTGCTGCCGGGCAGGCCCTGGGGGCATGGTGTGGTAGGCGGTGCCGCTGGGGTGGTCAGCCTGGTTTGCCCTGACGTTTTTCACCACCGGCCTTGCCTTCGCTGATAGCGGCACCGGGGCGCAGGTTCTGGCCGCCTTCCACCACGACCTTCTTGCCGGCGGGCAGACCACTGACCACGCCATATTGCTTGCCGTCCTGGGTAATGACCCGGCTGAGCTTGATGGCTTGGGGCTTGACGGTATTGTCGGGCGCCACCAGGTAGACAAACTGGCCTTGCGGGCCGGTTTGCAGGGCGCCGGCGGGCAGGGTGACGGCCTGTTTTTCCATGCCCAGGTCTACCGCCACCCGCGCGAAAGAGCCTGGCCAAAGCTGGTGCTTGCCATTGGGGAACTCCGCCTTGAGGCGGATGGTGCCGCTATCGGCATTGACGTTGTTGTCGATGAAGCTGAGCTTGCCCAGGATTCGCTCGCCGTTGTCCAGCGTGACATAGGCCGGGGCCTGGCCGGCCTGCTGCGCGGCCAGCAGCCGCTGCAGCTCGCGCTCGGGCAGGGTAAAGCTGACGGCTATTGGGTCGAGCTGGGTAACACTGGTCAAGGCTTGTGCCATGCCGGGCTGTACCAGCGAGCCGGGGTGGAAGTCGATGGCGCCGGCCCGGCCGGCAAACGGGGCGCTGATGCTCTGGTAGCTGAGCCCCACCTTGGCCGAGCCCAATGCGGCCTGCTTGGCTGCCAGACTGGCGCGCAGGCTGTCGGCGGTGGACTGGGCGCTGTCAACGGCGCTCTGCGAGATGAACTGCTGTTTCAACAGCTCGCGGGAGCGGGCCAGGTTGCGCTCGGCTTCCTGCAGCTGTGCACGGGCCTGGGCCAGCTCGGCACTGCTTTGCTCGACCCGGCTGCTGTCCTCGCGGGCATCCAGGGTGAACAGCAGCTGGCCTGCCTTGACGTCCTGGCCTTCACGGATATGGATGGTGCGTATGGTGCTGGATACCTGCGGCCGCAGTTCCACCATGTTCAAGGCGGTGACGGTGCCCTGTGCTTCAAAGCGCAAGGGTACATCCTGGGCCTGGCTCAATACCGTGCTGACCAGGGTGGGCTTGTCGCCGGGGCCACCTTTGTCTGCCTGGCCGCCAGCGGGTTTGATGGCAGCCCAGGTGACGACGGCAACAAGGCTGCCGCCAAGCAGCCAGGGAACAATGGGGCGTGACATGGTATTCCTCTGGAACAGTTTAAGGTGGGACGGCCCAAGTGATGGCACTAGCAACAGACTGCGAGTGTGTTCAGTTCAGGCTTTGTTGAGTTTAGCATCGGCATCCTTGCTGGCCGATGACGAAGATGTTTATAAACATGTATCCGGATTCAAGCTGCAAACGGCGACGGCGCGGGTGACCGGAAAAACCCACGATATTTCTAAATGGAATAAAAATCTAATTTCAAATTCATTATTGTAATTTATGGTCTTCGGTACAGTGGCGACATCAAAACAAACAACCGGAGCGCACCATGTCCCGCAAGATCCTTGCTGCCCTTGTCGCCACTGCTCTGCTGCCCTTGTCTGTCCAGGCTGCCAGTATCGATTTGCTCAATGTCTCCTACGATCCGACCCGTGAGCTGTACCAGGACTTCAACAAGGCCTTTGCCGCTGATTGGAAGAAAAAGACCGGTGATGACGTCAAGATCAAGCAATCGCACGGTGGTTCAGGCAAGCAGGCACGCTCGGTGATCGATGGGCTGGAGGCCGATGTGGTGACCCTGGCACTGGCCGGCGATATCGATGAGATTGCCGACAAGGCCAAGCTGCTGCCGGCTGATTGGCAGAAGCGTCTCAAGCACAATAGCGCCCCCTATACCTCTACCATTGTGTTCCTGGTGCGCAAGGGCAACCCCAAGGACATCCGTGATTGGGGCGATCTGGTAAAGCCGGGCGTGGAGGTGATTACCCCCAACCCCAAGACCTCCGGTGGTGCGCGCTGGAATTACCTGGCCGCCTGGGGCTGGGCACTGAAGCAGCCGGGCGGTAGCGAGGCCCGCGCCAAGGACTATGTGGGCAAGCTGTACCGGAATGTGAAGGTGCTTGATACCGGCGCCCGTGGCTCGACCGTGACCTTTGTCGAGCGGGGTATTGGTGATGTGCTGATCGCCTGGGAGAACGAGGCTTATCTGTCGGTGAAGGAGCTGGGGCCGGACAAGTTCGACATCGTCACGCCCTCGGTGTCCATCCTGGCTGAGCCTACTGTTGCCGTGGTCGACAAGAATGCCGCCAAGCGTGGCACGGCCAAGGTGGCGCAGGCCTATCTCGAGTATCTGTACTCTCCCACTGGACAGGAGATTGCGGCGCAGAATTACTACCGTCCCATCGACGCCAATGTGGCGGCCAAGTACGCCAGCAAGTTCGCCAAGGTCAATCTGTTCACCATCGATGCGGTGTTTGGCGGCTGGGCCAAGGTGCAGAAGACCCACTTTGGCGATGGTGGTGTGTTCGACCAAATCTATAGCAAGTGATAGTTGGTGCGCGGTGGCCGGGCGCGCATGATCTGCCGGGCATGGCGCGGCCCTATGGGCCGGCCTAGCTGCAGTACCCCCGTTGCCCTAGCAAACTGAGCCCCTACCCCGTATTGATCAGAGGAGAGAAAGATGACCCTGCGCCTTGGCGATATCGCCCCCGACTTTACTCAGGAATCCACCGACGGCCCGATCACGCTGCATAGCTGGGCCGGCGATAGCTGGGTGCTGCTGTTCTCGCACCCGGCCGACTTCACCCCGGTATGCACCACCGAGCTGGGCTTTACCGCCAAGCTCAAGGCGGAGTTTGCCAAGCGCAACGTCAAGGCCCTGGCTGTCAGTGTGGACAGCCTGGAATCACACAACCGCTGGGTGGGCGATATTGAGGAGACCCAGGACGTCAAACTCAACTTCCCCATTCTGGCCGATGCCGACCGCAAGGTGGCCACGCTGTACGACATGATCCATCCCAACTCGCTGGCCAACCTGACGGTGCGCACGGTATTCGTGATCGACCCGGAGCGCAAAATACGGCTGACGCTGACCTACCCTGCCAGCACCGGGCGCAACTTCCACGAGATACTGCGGGTGATCGATTCGCTGCAGCTGACCGACAACCACAAGGTTGCCACCCCCGCCAACTGGCAGGATGGCGATGATGTGGTGATCGTGCCCAGCCTGACCGATGCGGAGGAAATACAGCGCCGCTTTCCACGGGGCTACCGTGCCTTGCGACCCTATCTGCGCCTGACACCGCAGCCTAACCGCTGAGGGAGCCCATCATGCAGCACGCGCTTTTAGGCCACGCCTTTGACGCCGTTCGGATTACCGCCGGGGTGCAGGCATCATGAGCCCTGATCAGCAGGCGACGCTGGCTGCCTTGATAGGCAGCCTGCCGACCCAGTGGGTAGCAGGCTATCCGCTGGTGCTGGACGAAGGCGGTGTGGTGGGGCGTTTCTTCAAGTGCGAGTTGCGCAGTCATTTCAGCCGTATCGAGGTGGGCGGCGCCCACCTCGCCCGGGCCGATTTGCAGGTGCGTGGGCCGGATGGCGAACCTTTTCCGGCCGGCAAGCTGTTTACCCTGGCGGCGGGTGAAGACGGCCTGCTCAAGCTGGACCGATTGTGCCGGCTGATACACGCGCTCAATCATTTCAAGGTGGCGGGCCGGCGAGACCCGCTGGTCATTGCCATCCACCCCCGCCTGTTCGATTACGTCAAGACGGCGCATGGCCGCACGTTTGCCCGCATGCTGTCGCATTTCGACCTGACGCCCGCCGGCATAGTGTTGGAGCTGCCACCGGATTTGCCCCAGGCCACGCTGGATGGCTACCTCGGTGAAGGCTTTACGCTGCACTTTTCCCGGCTATCCTGATCCAAGCCACCTTACCGCAGGCTGCTTGCTGCATTATGTCGGCTTCCGGCCGCCCCGGTGCGTCATGCGCCCAGGAGCTGGATCTGCCCTTTTCCGGCGCTGTGCCGACACAATCGGCCAGTGGCCTTAGCCCTGTTATAGAGACTCATCATGTCTTTTGATCCCATGCTAGGCCTGATAGGCCAGACCCCGCTGATACAGCTCACCCGCCTGGATACCGGCCCGTGCGAGCTGTTCGTCAAGCTGGAAAGCCATAACCCCGGCGG
This sequence comes from Chitinimonas sp. JJ19, assembly GCF_036961565.1. Taxonomy (NCBI): domain Bacteria; kingdom Pseudomonadati; phylum Pseudomonadota; class Betaproteobacteria; order Neisseriales; family Chitinibacteraceae; genus Chitinimonas; species Chitinimonas sp. JJ19. Next base: position 7,321 of record NZ_JBAMDD010000008.1, on the reverse strand, counting down.
CTCCATCAAGGACCGCATAGCCCTGACCATGATCGAGGCGGCAGAACGCGAAGGCAAGCTGCAGCCTGGGGCCACCATCATTGAAGCCACGGCCGGCAATACCGGTCTGGGCCTGGCACTGGTGGCGGCCCGCAAGGGCTACAAGCTCAAGCTGGTGGTGCCCGACAAAATGAGCCTGGAGAAGATATTCCACCTCAAGGCCCTGGGGGCCGAGGTTATCATTACCCGCTCGGATGTGAACAAGGGCCACCCCCTGTACTACCAGGACTACGCCCGCCGCATTGCCCAGGAAACCCCCGGCGCCTACTACATCGACCAGTTCAACAACCCGGCCAACCCCGCTGCGCATGAGCACGGCACGGGGCCGGAGCTGTGGCAGCAACTGGGGCATGATGTGGATGCCGTGGTGGTGGGCGTGGGCTCGGCCGGCACCCTGACCGGGCTGTCGCGTTTCTTCAAGCGGGCCGACCCGGACGTGGAATTCGTGCTGGCCGACCCGGTGGGCTCGGTGCTGGCCGACTATGTGGAAACCGGCAGCTACGGCGAGGCCGGCAGCTGGCGGGTAGAGGGCATAGGCGAGGACTTCATTCCGCCCATGGCCGATTTCAGCGCGGTGCATCGTGCTTATCGCATAGGCGATGAAGAGAGTATCGATACCGCACGGCAGTTGCTGGAGGTAGAAGGCGTGCTGGCCGGGTCGTCCAGCGGTACCCTGGTGGCGGCTGCCTTGCGCTACTGCCGGGCCCAGACCGAACCCAAGCGGGTGGTGACCTTTATCTGCGATAGCGGCAACAAGTATCTTTCCAAGCAGTACAACGAGGGCTGGCTGATAGACCAGGGGCTCAAGCATCTGCCGCAGCAGGGCAACCTGACCGACCTGATCACCCGTCGCCATGATCTGGGGGCAACCGTGACCTGCCGGCCCGACGAAACCCTGGCCGATGTCTACGCCCGCATGCGCCGCCATGATGTGTCGCAACTGCCGGTGGTGGAGGGCGATGCCGAGGTGGTGGGCATCATCGACGAATGGGATTTATTGCTGGCGGTGCATGATGAGCCCGAGCATTTCCGGTTGCCGGTGCGCAAGGCCATGAGCACCGAGCTGGAAACCTTGTCGCCGACCGACAGCACCGAAAAGCTGCTGCGCACCTTCAACGAGGGCCATGTGGCCATTGTGGTGGAGCGAGGGCGCTTTCTGGGCCTGATTACCCAGGCCGACCTGATCAACCACTGGCGGCAACGCTGGCGCTAGGCGCATGGCACCGACAGGCAGGTAATTGACGCGATAACCGGGCCATGACCCTGGCCCAAGCAGGAGCAGGACACGATGACACAACACCTGGATACCTTGAGTGTGCACGCGGGCTACACCCCGGACGCGACTGGCGCGGTGATGCCACCTATCTATACCAGTTCGACCTATGCCCAGCGCGCGCCGGGCGAGCACAGTGGTTATGAATACGCCCGTAGCGGCAACCCCACCCGGTGCGCATTTGAAAAGGCACTGGCCGAGCTGGAAGGCGGCGTCGCCGGTTTTGCCTTTGCCTCGGGCCTGGCGGCCATGTCTACTGTGCTGGAGCTGCTGGATGCCGGCAGCGAAGTGGTGGCGGTGGATGACCTCTACGGCGGTGCCTACCGCATGTTCGAGCGTGTGCGTAATCGCAGTGCCGGACTCAAGGTGCGCTATGTGGCGCCCGAGGATACCGCTGCTGTGCGTGCCGCCATCACGCCCACCACCAAGCTCTTGTGGATAGAGATACCGACCAACCCCCTGCTCAAGCTGATCGACCTGCGGGCAGCCATCGACGCCGCCCATGCTGTTGGCGCCCTGGTGGTGGTGGATGCCACCTTCGCCACGCCCTATCTGCTGCGCCCGCTGGAATACGGCGCGGATATCGTGCTGCACTCGATTACCAAGTACCTCAATGGTCATTCGGATGTGATCGGCGGCGCTGCCATCGTCCGCACCGCCGAACTGGCCGAGCGCCTGGGCTATTTGCAAAATGCTGTCGGTGGGGTATTGGACCCGTTCTCCAGCTTTCTGGCCCTGCGAGGTTTGCGCACCCTGCCGCTGCGGGTGCAGCGGCATTGCAGCAACGCCCAGGCGATAGCCGAATGGCTGGGGCAGCAGGCCGGGGTGGCCGATGTGATCTACCCCGGGCTGCCCAGCCATCCCCAGCATGCGCTGGCCAGGCAGCAGTTCCCACGCGGCTTTGGTGGCATAGTCTCGGTACGCCTGCAGGCAGACGAGGCTGGTGTGCGGCGCTTTTTGGCGGCGCTCAAGCTGTTTACCCTGGCCGAGAGCCTGGGTGGGGTGGAGAGCCTGGTCAATCTGCCATGGGCCATGACCCATGCGTCCATTCCCGAGGAAGACCGCTTGCGTCGAGGTGTCGGCCCCAATTTGCTGCGCCTGTCGGTTGGGGTGGAGCATGTGGACGACCTGATAGACGACTTGCGCCAGGGGCTGGCCCAGATAGGTTGATCTGGTTATTAAGGTTTAATTAAGCATTCTAAATGGGAATAAGGGCGGGCTGATATCCTCAGTCCGTCCTTTTTTTCATCTGGCGTGACTGATATGACCAAGCTGACCCGATTGCTTACTGCGGCAGTGGCCTCTGCGCTGTCGGCGGCCTCTCTGGCAGGCCCCGAGTTGCTCAATGTCTCGTACGACGTGATGCGCGATTTCTACAAGGATCTGAACCCGGCCTTTATCAAAGCCTACAAGGCCAAGACCGGCGAGGATCTGGTGATACAGCAGTCGCATGGCGGATCGGGCAAGCAGGCCAGGGCGGTGATAGATGGCCTGGAAGCCGATGTGATCACCATGAATATGCCGCCGGATATCGATGCCCTGCACGACAAGGCCAAGCTGATACCGGAAAGCTGGGCCAGCCGCCTGCCCAACAACAGCCTGCCGTTTACCAGCCTGCAGGTGCTGATTGTGCGCAAGGGCAATCCCAAGCAGATCAAGGACTGGTCTGATCTGGTCAAGCCCGGTGTGCAGGTGGTGATGCCCAATCCCAAGGTGACCGGCAATGGCCGCTACAGCTATCTGGCCGCCTGGGGCTATGCCCTGCGCCAGCCGGGCGGCAACGAGCAGAAGGCCCGTGATTTTGTGGCAGGTCTGTTGAAGAACGTGCCGGTGCTGGATTCGGGCGGCCGTGCCGCAACCACTACCTTTATGCAGCGCCAGATAGGCGATGTGCTGCTGACCTTCGAGAACGAGGCGGAAATGATTGCCCGCGAATTTGGCCGTGGCCAGTTCGAGGTGGTGTACCCCTCGCTGTCCATCCGTGCCGAACCCCCGGTTAGCGTGGTGGACAAGGTGGTGGACAAGAAGGGCACGCGCAAGGCGGCCGAAGCGTATCTCAAGTTCCTGTGGACTCCGGCGGCACAGGAGATTGCGGCACAGAACTACCTGCGCCCGCAGGATGCGACCATCGCCAAGAAGTATGCGGCCCAGTTCCCCGCCATCAAGCTTTTTACCGTGGATGAAGTGTTCGGCGGCTGGCGTCGTGCCCAGAAGGCCCACTTCGACGATGGCGGCAGTTTCGACCAGGTTTATACCAAGAAGTAATCGCCGCATCGGGGGCGCCGTGGCGCCCCCTGCCTTCCACTCCCCGATGATCTGACGCCCCCATGCGATTCAAACAACCCAGCGTCCTGCCCGGCTTCAACCTGGCATTTGGCTACACCATTGTGTACCTCAGCCTGCTGGTGCTGATCCCCTTGTCGGCCCTGGTGATCAAGACCAGCAGCCTGAGCCTGGGCGAGTTCTGGCAGGTGGTCAGCAGCGAGCGGGTGGTAGCGGCCTACCAGCTGACGTTTGGCGCCAGCCTGATCGCCGCCGTCATCAACCTGTTTGCCGGTCTCCTGGTGGCCTGGGTGCTGGTGCGTTACTCCTTTCCTGGCAAGCGCATTGTCGATGCGCTGGTTGATCTGCCATTCGCCCTGCCTACCGCCGTGGCGGGCATTGCCCTGACTACCCTGTATGCGCCCAATGGGCTGATAGGCGAGCAACTGGCCAAGCTGGGCATACAGGTGGCTTTCAAGCCGCTGGGCGTGGTGGTGGCGCTGACCTTTATCGGCCTGCCCTTTGTGGTGCGCACGGTGCAGCCGGTGCTGCAGGACTTGGAGGCCGAGCTGGAAGAGGCCGCAGCCTGCCTGGGGGCCAATCGCTGGCAGACCTTCTGCAAGATCATTTTTCCGGCAGCGCTGCCTGCCTTGCTGACCGGCTTTACCCTGGCCTTTGCCCGGGCCATAGGCGAGTACGGGTCGGTCATCTTCATCGCCGGCAATATCCCGCTGGAGTCGGAAATCGTACCGCTGCTGATCATAGGCAAGCTGGAGCAATACGACTATGCCGGGGCAACGGCGATCGCCACGGTGATGCTGCTGATTTCCTTTGTCCTGATCCTGGCCATCAACCTGATCCAGTGGTGGCATGCGCGCCGCCACGGCATGCGCAAGTAAGGAGCCGACATGCAGGCCACTTCCACAACCACGGTTCGTTCGGCCGCCACCCAGGAGGCTGTATGGGTGCGTTGGCTGCTGCTGACGGGCGCGCTGTTGTTCCTGGGTTTCTTCCTGGTACTGCCGCTGGCGTCCATCTTTGCCGAAGCCCTGCGCAAGGGCTGGGCGCTTTACTGGGAGGCGCTGAAGGAGCCCGATGCACTATCGGCTCTGCAGCTGACGCTGACGGTGACGCTTATCTCGGTACCGATCAACCTGGTATTCGGGGTGGCGGCAGCCTGGGCTATCGCCAAGTTTGATTTCAAGGGCAAGAGCCTGCTGATCACCCTGATAGACCTGCCGTTCTCGGTCAGCCCGGTGGTGGCGGGCCTGATCTATGTGCTGATCTTTGGTGCCCAAGGTTGGCTGGGCCCCTGGCTGCAAGCGCACGATATCAAGATCATCTTTGCCGTGCCCGGCATCGTACTGGCCACCATGTTTGTGACCTTCCCCTTTATTGCGCGTGAGCTGATCCCGCTGATGGAGGCGCAAGGCACCGAAGAAGAGCAGGCGGCCATGGTGCTGGGTGCCAGTGGCTGGCAGACCTTCTGGAAGATCACCCTGCCCAATATCAAGTGGGGGCTGCTGTATGGCGTGATCCTCTGCAATGCTCGGGCCATGGGCGAGTTCGGCGCGGTATCGGTGGTCAGCGGTCATATCCGTGGCATGACCAACACCACCCCGCTGCATGTGGAGATACTCTACAACGAGTACAACTTTGTGGCCTCGTTTGCCTGCGCCTCCATCCTGGCCCTGCTGGCGCTGGTGACCCTGGTGGCCAAGACCTGGGTGGAATGGCAGACCGAACGGCAGATGGCGGCGGAGCGCGCAGCCGTTTACGAAACATGACGAGGTAAGGCATGGCATGCAGCTTAGGGAGGCCGGTGTGGGATGGCGCCCATCCTCGCCGGCACGCGTCAGCCATCGAACTGGCATCAGTTTTCAACGAATTAAACCCGTAGCAGGCTCTTACAGGTGACTCGCAATGAGCATAGAAATCCAATCGATCGCCAAGCAGTTCGGCAGCTTTACTGCCCTGGACAAGGTCAATCTCAAGGTTGAGACCGGCGAGCTGTTGGCGCTGCTGGGGCCATCGGGCTGTGGCAAGACCACCCTGCTGCGCATCATCGCCGGGTTGGAGACGCCGGATAGCGGCCAGATACTGTTCCATGGCGAAGACGCCACCGACACCCATGTGCGTGAGCGCCAGGTAGGATTTGTCTTTCAGCACTACGCTCTGTTCCGGCATATGACGGTGTTCGAGAACGTGGCCTTTGGCCTGCGGGTACGGCCCAAGCACACACGGCCCAACAATACCGAAATCAAGCGGCGGGTGCATAAGCTGCTCAATCTGGTGCAGCTGGACTGGCTGGCTGACCGCTACCCGGCCCAGCTATCAGGCGGCCAGCGCCAGCGCATCGCCCTGGCCCGCGCCCTGGCTGTAGAGCCAAAGGTATTGCTGCTGGACGAACCGTTTGGCGCGCTGGATACCAAGGTGCGCAAGGAGCTACGCCGCTGGCTCAAGCGCCTGCACGAGGAAGTGCATGTGACCTCGGTGTTCGTGACCCATGACCAGGAAGAGGCGCTGGAAGTGGCCGACCGCGTGGTGGTGATGAACAAGGGGCGGATAGAGCAGGTAGGCACGCCCGAACAGGTGTATGACACGCCCGCCACCCCCTTCGTTTATCAGTTCCTCGGTGATGTAAACCTGTTCCACAGCCGGGTACATGGCGGTTTTGCCCAGGTGGGCGAGCACCCCGTGGCAGGCGACGGCGCCGTGGCCTACGTGCGGCCACACGATATCGAACTGCTGCGCGAGCCGGCGCCGCAGACACTGGCTGCCAAGATCGATCATGTCCGGGCTATCGGCTCTATCGTGCGGCTGGAACTGAGCCTGGAAAACGGCGACCCGGTCGAGGCCGAACTGAGCCGCGATGCCTACGCCGGCCAGCGCTATGCCTCGGGTGAGCGGGTCTATATACGGCCACGTTCGGCCAGGGTGTTTGCTGAGGATTATGCGATTTAGCGCTACGGGCCGCCCTGTTAGGCTGTGTGGTGGCTGGCAGTCATCTAATGCTGGGCTATTGGTTTGGTCAATACCGCATGGCGGGTTGGGTGGGTGACCTGGGCGGATGTTGCCTTGATCGGCATAAGGCGCCTGGCCGAAGCGGGCGGCTACTTAATTGATAAGAAAGGGTATTTATGGCTCCTGCCTGTTTTATGTGCTAAAATATAAAGTTATCAGTATTGCTTAGATAGTTTCATGGTCAGTACCCAGCATTATTTACCCGCAATCCCCTATTATTCCCTCCGCCGTCCCGCTACCCCCGATAGCGCAAATACTCCCCAGCTGAAGCCCGCCCTTGGCATGGGGGTGGCCGTCATGTTGCATGCCTTGCTGTTGCTCGGCCTGTTGCATACCGCCTTGCCCGCTGGCGTGCCGCAAGCGCAAGTCATCTCCCTGAGTCTTGGCCTGCTGCCCGAAGCTGGCAGCGACGCAGCATTGCCGTCTGCCGCTCGCGAGACCGCGCCAGAGGTGACCCCGGCGATGGAGTTTGCCGTCCCTGAAGTCGACCTGGCCACCGTGTCGGCCCCCGGCGCTCCCGAGGTTGGCACTGAGCACGCAGATCCAGTTAGCCTCATCACCCTTAGCGACGCCATGGGCGCCGCCACCGCCGACTACATTGGCCAATTGCGCCTCTACCTCGACATGACCAAGCGCCAGCCTGCCTCTGTCGAGCCACGGCCCAAGGGCAGCATCACCTATTTCATCCTCCTGGATCGCGCCGGCAGCGTACGCGACTACGGC
>NZ_JBAMDD010000007.1:0-264832 GCF_036961565.1 Chitinimonas sp. JJ19 | reverse complement strand
ATATGTTGCGGAACCGGAGAAGATAAGTAGTGTGCCCATCGAATATTACCGGGTTGAGTGGCTTGGCTTCAGTGGCAATCCGATACGTCCGCGAGCGCTTCCGTTGCGATCGGCAATGATCGACCCGACATCAATCTCCAATACGTACGCTGCGAACAAGTATGTGTTGGAAATCGTACGCGACTACCTCACCAGCAAGCAAAGGGCCGACTTGGCGCTGGCCTATAGGCAGATGCGCGGCGTATTCCTCAGCGATGGCAGCGTGATCAAGATCAACGAAGAGCTTGCGAAGAAGACCGGTACGGTCTCTCACAAGACACTATCGGTTGCGATGGATACCACTACCCGTGCGAGTTGGGAAACGGGGGTTATGCCGCACCTCGACGATATCCCGCTCACGCTTGCCGGCAAGGGAGAGCAGAACGCCATCAAGATCAAGTTGGCGGTCGAGGCGGAATCAGCTTGCGATGTGCTCTTACTGGAGGAACCGGAGAATCACCTTTCGTATTCCAATCTTAATCGCCTGATCGCGCAGATTGAGCAAAGCACGGCGGATAGGCAAGTCATCGTCACCACACATAGCAGCTTCGTTATGAACAAGCTAGGTGTCGGCAACATCTTGATGTTTAACGGCGAAAAGGCAGTGACGCTGGATGGACTGCCACACGAGACTAGGCAGTACTTCATGAGACTCCCAGGCCACGACACACTCCGCATGGTGCTCTCGCGGAAGGTGATTTTGGTCGAAGGGCCGTCAGATGAGTTAGTCGTTCAAAAGGCCTATCTCAAAATGCATGGCAAGATGCCTCTTGATGACGGCGTGGACGTCATATCAGTCCACTCGCTCGCTTTCCCGCGTTTCCTCGACATTGCTGCGGCATTGAGATTGGAGACGATAGTGATTCGGGACAACGACGGAGACGCCGCTAGTAAGCGAGAACGCTATGCGTCATATACCAAGGTTGAGACCATCAAAGTATGTGTGGACTCAGACGACACCTGCAAGACGCTGGAGCCCCAGCTGATCAAGGCTAACGGGCTTGCCCGCCTCAACAAGCTTCTTGGCAAGGCGTTTGACGACGACGCTGCGCTCCTCAAGCACATGACGGATACCAAGGCGGAATCTGCCCTGGCGATTTTCGAAAGCAGTGAACCGTTCGAAATCCCGGCGTACATTGCTGATGCCATCAAATAATCGCATCGTCTTAGCCGCAGCGGGGTCAGGAAAGACCACCTACATCGTCGAGCAGGCCTGTGGTGACACCAGTAGTCGTGCAGCCCTCATTACGTACACGAACAACGGCTGCGGGGCGCTTGAAGAGAAGGCCTATGCCCGCTTCGGCCGGATTCCTCCCCATGTCACCGTGTCGACCTGGTACACATTCTTGATGTACCACCTCATCCGCCCATATCAACGTGCGCTTTATGATCGCGCCCGCGTGTCGGCCATTTGTTTCGACAACGGCATATCCGCGATCGGTTCGAAGAAAACTGACATCGGACGTCATTATTTCGCCGCGCCAGGGGTGATATACAGCGACAAGGTTACCGAATTCGCGTGTGCGATCATGGACCGTATTGGCGAAGCGCCTTTGCAGCGCCTAGAGCAGTTGTATGGCCGGCTGTTCATTGACGAAAGCCAGGACCTCGCAGGCTATGATTTGGACCTCGTGGAACGGATCATGAAATGTCGGATTGCCGTGAGCTTGGTTGGCGATCATAGGCAGGCTACCTACGCCACGAACCCCTCGCGCAAGAACAAAAAGTATCATGGGGCGGGAATTGTTGGACGCTTCGAGGCGTGGGAAAAGGCTGGCCTATGCCAGATCGAGCGCCACGCTCATAGTCATCGCTGTATACAGGAAATCTGTGATTTCGCAGATGTGCTTCATCCAACAGAACCCAAGACCGAGTCGCGCAATACCAGCGTGACCGGGCACGATGGCATGTTCGCAGTTAGGCGCAGTGATGCTGCGGAATACTTCCGTAAGTTCAGTCCGCAGACGCTGCGATACAACCGGACGACAGATGCGCTTGGCGAGCCCATAAACTATGGTGCCGCGAAGGGTATGACCTTCGACAGAACCATGATCTATCCACACGGACCGTTGGAGAAGTATCTTGCCAGCGGCAACCTCGATGACGTAAGCAAGTCGCTCCAGAAGGTGTATGTGGCAGTTACGCGAGCGCGGCAAAGTGTTGCGTTTGTCGTAGGTGACCGAGCAAAAGTCAGCGGTGGCATCAAGCTGTATCAACCTGGGGACGTTTGAGGATCGTCGTTGATGCCGGCCTCAGCTGCCGATAGGCAACTGAGGAACAATGGCGGCAGATGTGTAACAGCCCCGACCTAGGCCAGGGCTGCTTACGGCGTATCAGGGCGCCAGTCCTTACAGCTGCATGGACTTGATCTCGTAGAACTCGTGTATGCCGAAGTCGCCCCACTCGCGACCGTTGCCGGACTGCTTGTAGCCGCCCAGGGGGGCGTCGTAGTTGAAGTCGCCGCCGTTCACATAGCAGCCGCCGGTGCGGATCTCGCGGGCGATGCGGATGCCTTCTTCCTTGGTGGCGGCCCACACGCCCGACGACAGGCCGTAGACGCTGTCATTGGCGATGGCGATGGCTTCTGCCAGGTTGGTGTAGGGAATCATGCAGATGACCGGCCCGAAGATTTCTTCTTGGGCGATGGTCATCTTGTTGTGCACGTCGCGGAAGATGGTGGGCCGTACATAGGCACCCCGGTCCAGGCCTTCCGGGCGCTCCAGGCCTCCGGTGACCAGCTTGGCGCCTTCGTCCAGGCCCTTCTGTATGTACTTGAGCACGGTCTCGCGCTGGCCCATGGAGCTCATGGGGCCCATGAAGGTGTCCTTGTCCATGGGGTCGCCCACTTTGAGGCTTTCGGCTACGCGCTTGGCGATCTGGGTGGCTTCCTCATAGCGCGAGGCGGGCACCAGCATCCGGGTGAGGGCGATGCAGGTCTGGCCGGTGTTGATCATCACATCCTTCACGCCGAAGGTGACAGCCTGTTCCAGCGGCGCGTCCTCGGTAATGATGAAGGGCGACTTGCCGCCCAGCTCCAGGCAGACACGCTTGATGCTCTCGGCGGCCAGTTGCTGGATGCGGCGGCCTGTGGCGGTGGAGCCGGTGAACGAGACCATGTCTGCTTCCGGGTGGGTCACCATGGCATCGCCCAGCACACCGCCACGGCCGGTGATCAGATTGAATACGCCCTTGGGCAGGCCGATTTCGGCAACCGCTTCGGCAAAGATGATGTCCTGCAGGGGGGTGACCGAGGAAGGCTTGAGCACCATGGTGCAGCCGGTGGCCAGGGCTGGCGCCACCTTGCCAATCAACTGGTACAGCGGGTAGTTCCAGGGGGTGATGAAGGCGCAGACACCCACGGGTTCGCGCACGACCAGCGAGTTGTTGACCTGCTTTTCCACTTCCATCTCATGGGCGCGGTCGGCGAACTTCTCGAAGGCCTTCACGCAGTTCACCTGGATGATCTTGGCGATTTCCAGCGGGCAGCCCATCGATTGCGAGATGGCCAATGCCAGTGCGTCCTTGCGCTTTTCCAGCGCGGCGTGCAGCTTGCGGATGTAGTCGGCACGCTCGGCCGCCGTGGTGCGCGACCAGGCCGGGAAGGCGGCGCGGGCGGCGGCAAAGGCGCTGTTCACGTCGTCGAGGTCGGCATTGCAGACTTCGGCGAAGGCTTCTTCGGTGGCCGGGTTGTAGACCGTGGTGGTGCCGCTGCCATGGGGGGCGACCCATTCGCCATTGATAAACAGTTTGTCGTAGTGTTTCATGGGTTGATCTCTCGATGGGGATAGCATGTGGATGATAGGGCCGACCCTGCCGGGGCAAGTATTACCTGGGGCTTGGCCGCAGGCGCCTGGTCGGCGACGGTATGTATGGTCTAAAAGCTGGGCGGCGAATTCGGGCTGACCAAGCTGGCACTGACCAGTTCGGCATCGTCACCACCCAGGTTGCGGAAACGGTGGGGCAGGGTGGAATCAAAATAATAGCCCTCGCCCGGCTTGAGTACCCGGCTCTGGTCTGCCACGGTCAGCTCGATCTCGCCCTTGACCACGATGCCGACCTCCTGCCCGGCGTGGCTCAGCATCTCGGCACCTGTATCGGCGCCTGCGCAATACACCTCGCGCAGCATGGTGATATGGCGGTTCTGTACACCGTGGCCCACCAGGAAGAGGTTGACGCCTTCGCCGCCGATGTCGGGCATCTGGCCCGGCTCGAAAAATGGCGAGGGTCGGGCAGGCTCTTCTATATCAAAGGTAAAGAACTCGGCCAGGCTCATGGGCACGCCATCGAGCACCTTCTTCAGCGAGGAAATGGACGGGCTGACGCGGTTCTGCTCGATCAGGGAAATCGTGCTGTTGGTCACGCCGGCACGCTTGGCGAGTTCGCGCTGCGACAAGGCATGCTTTTCGCGAACCAGCTTGAGCCGGGTGCTGACTTCCAGTGACATGGCATCTTCCTTGCTATCGAGTAATGGTAAAGTGTCCAATATAGTGAACACTTCGATGTGGGAAATTATACGGCCTTAGGCCGGCTGACAAGTACTGTTTTGCAGCAAAGTCATTGATATAGCGTTTATTGCGGCGCACAACCGATGGCGCTTGTGTCGTGTTTGGGGGCTGGTGTTTAATATGTTTGACATCGCATCCCGGCGGTGCGTTGAGAATGTTTGACGCACCAAGCGGGTGAGCGGTGGCAGGTCACAAGCCTACAAATCAATAAACGGAGAGACTCATCATGCTGATCGGCGTACCCAAGGAAATTAAGAACCATGAATACCGCGTGGGCCTGACGCCTGCCGGTGTCAAGGAACTCAAGCGCAACGGCCACGATGTGCTGGTGCAGACCAACGCGGGGACGGCTATCGGCTTTCCGGATGAGCAGTACATAGAAGCCGGGGCGCAGATCGTGACGGCGGCCGAGGAAATCTTCAAGCGCGCCGACATGATCATCAAGGTCAAGGAGCCTCAGCCTGTGGAGTGCGCCATGCTGCGTGCCGGGCAGATACTCTATACCTACCTGCATCTGGCGCCGGATCCTGAGCAGACCGCTGCACTGGTGAAGTCTGGTTGCGTGGCCATCGCCTACGAGACGGTGACCGACGGTCGTGGTGGTTTGCCCCTGCTGGCGCCCATGTCGGAAGTGGCGGGCCGCATGGCTATCCAGGCGGCGGCGCGGGCGCTGGAAAAATCGGCCGGTGGCTCGGGCGTGCTGCTGGGGGGCGTGCCTGGGGTGGCTCCCGGCCATGTCACTGTGATCGGTGGTGGTGTGGTAGGTACCCACGCAGCCCGCATGGCGGCTGGCCTGGGGGCGGATGTCACCCTGCTGGATCGCTCGCTGCCGCGCCTGAAGGAAATTGACGAGGCTTTTGGTGGTCGTATCAAGACCCTCTACTCTACCCAGGATGCCATCGAGAACGAACTCAAGGTGGCCGATGCCGTGATTGGCGCCGTGCTGATCCCCGGTGCCGCTGCACCCAAGCTGGTGACCAAGGACATGCTCAAGCTGATGAAGCCAGGCTCGGTGCTGGTGGATGTGGCCATAGACCAAGGCGGCTGCTTCGAGACCTCGCGTGCGACCACCCATCAGGAACCCACCTATGTGGTGGATGGCGTGACGCACTATTGCGTGGCCAATATGCCGGGTGGTGTGGCGCGTACCTCCACCATGGCACTGACCAACGCCACGCTGGTGCATGCCGTGGCCATTGCCAACAAGGGCTGGAAGAAGGCGCTGAAGGATGATATCCATCTGCGCAATGGCCTCAATGTCTGTGAAGGCAAGGTGACTTATGCCGCAGTTGCCCGCGATCTGGCTTATGAATATGTATCGGCCGATAGCGTACTGAACTGATAGCAAGGCAGAGGACGGCGGGTGACCGCCCGCCGCCCGTGTATGTAACCCCGCCCGGCTGGTTTGCCGGGCACAGCGCAAGACCATGGATATGAAACGCAAACCTGTCGTAGGCATCGTCGCAGACCGCAAGCAGCTGGGCCTGCATCCTTTCCACTGTGTGGGTGAGAAGTACATCACCGCCGTGATTGGTGGAGCGGATTGCCTGGCTATCGTGATCCCCGCCCTGGGGGAGATGCAGGACTTCGGTGCCTTGCTCGATATGGTGGACGGCTTCTTGTTTACCGGCAGTGTTTCCATGGTGGACCCGCAACGCTACAACGGCCCCAGCCTGCCGGAAGGGCAGCACCTCGATACCGCGCGGGATCAGACCGCCATGCCTTTGATGGCGCTGGCTATCGAGCGCGGCATGCCGGTGTTTGCCATCTGCCGCGGTTTCCAGGAAATGAACGTGGTACATGGCGGCTCGTTGCTGCAAAAAGTGCATGAAATGCCGGGCATGATGGATCACCGCGAGGACAGTGCGGCCGAGCTGGAAGTGCAGTACGGCCCGGCGCACCCTGTTCAATTTACCGAGGGCGGCCTGATACAGCGTACCAGCGGCCTGAGCGAATACAGCGTCAACTCCATACACAACCAGGGCGTGGAACGCCTGGGCGCCGGCCTGCAGGCCGAGGCCCTGGCGCCGGACGGCCTGGTGGAAGCCTTCTCGGTGAAGGATGCAAAAGGATTTGCACTGGCGGTGCAATGGCACCCCGAGTGGAAATACGCTGACAATCCCCTCTCGACCAGCCTGTTCAAGGCGTTTGGTGAGGATTGCCGGCGCTACCAAGCGAGCCGTTGACGGTGTACCACCGTTGAGGGAAACGTCGGAAAGCGACGGGGAATCCCCCCCGCCGCGCTTTCCAATGTTTGCCGGCTTGCCAACAACCGGAGGTTCGCCGCACAGCGGCGAAAAACTAGCATGGCACAGAACCAATTCCAGGACTTTTTCCGCGAATACGGCATTACCGAAGTCGAGTGCGTCGTCCCCGATATGACGGGCGTGGCACGCGGCAAGATTCTGCCCAAGAGCCAGTTCAATTCGGCCAATATGCGCCTGCCCAAGGCGGTACTGATACAGACCGTCACCGGCGACTGGCCCGACGATGACAATATCACCGGCCCTACCGACCCGGATGTGGTCTGCGTACCTGACTTCAATACGGTCAGGCTGGTGCCATGGGCGCCAGACCCCACCGCCCTGGTGATCCATGACTGCGTGCATTTCGACGGGTCGCCGGTCGATATCTCGCCCCGCTACGTACTGCGCAAGGTGCTCAAGCTGTTCGAGGACAAGGGCTGGAAGCCAGTGGTGGCGCCTGAGCTGGAGTTCTATCTGGTCGAGCGCAATATCGATCCCGATATCCCGCTCAAGCCACCGGTAGGCCGCACCGGCCGGGCCGAGACCGGCCGCATGAGCTATAGCATCGATGCGGTGAACGAGTTCGACCCCTATTTCGAGGACGTCTACGAATACAGCGACGCCATGCGGCTGGATGTGGACACCCTGATTCATGAAGTGGGCGCCGGCCAGATGGAGATCAACTTCGTCCACGGCGATGCCCTGGACCTGGCCGACCGTGTGTTCCTGTTCAAGCGGGTGGTTCGTGAGACGGCGCTGCGCCACAACATCTACGCCACCTTCATGGCCAAGCCCATGCAGGAAGAGCCCGGCAGCGCCATGCATATCCACCAGAGCGTGGTGGGGCGTGACGGTAACAATGTGTTCTCCAATGCCGATGGCAGCCCGTCTGATCTGTTCCTCAGCTATATCGCCGGCCTGCAGCGCTATATGCCGGCCGTGATGCCCATCATGGCGCCATTTGTGAACAGTTACCGCCGCCTGAGCCGCTTTACCGCAGCCCCCATCAACCTGCAGTGGGGTTACGACAACCGCACCGTGGGCATACGGGTACCCAATTCCGGCCCAGAGGCACGCCGGGTGGAAAACCGGGTGCCGGGCGTGGACGTCAACCCCTACTTGGCCATGGCCGCTACCCTGGCTTGCGGCTACCTGGGCATGATCAAGGGCTTGAAGCCTTCCGACCCCATGACCACCAGTGGCTACGATCTGGACTACGAGCTGCCACGCCACCTGGAAGATGCCATCGAGCTGATGCGCGATTCGGCCGATATCGCCGAAGTGTTTGGTGCCGACTTCGTAAATGCCTTCTGCGCGGTGAAGGAGAAGGAATACGACACTTTCTTCCGCGTGATCAGCTCGTGGGAGCGCAGCCACCTGCTGCTTAATGTATAACGCCGTCCCTGGCGCAAGATGCGGCCACGTTTTCCTACCGGAAACGGGGCCGCGGTGCAGGAGTCGGTCTAGCGACCATCAGCCAGCCGGCAAGGCGGCGACTCCCCACCCCAACCCGCTCCCCCGCCGGGAGCGGTAAGTCAATACTGGAGAAACCAATGAGCAATCCCTTCGACACCCGCCCGGCCATTCACGCCGAGGCCCACAAGCCGAGCGGCAGCGTGTTTGCAGCCCGCAGCACCCAGGAATGGCAGCAGATGGATGCAGCACACCATCTGCACCCGTTCAGCGATATGGGTTCGCTGAACAAGCAGGGCAGCCGTGTGATCACGCGTGCCGAGGGTGTCTATCTGTGGGATAGCGATGGCAACAAGATCATCGACGGCATGGCTGGCCTGTGGTGCGTGAACGTGGGCTATGGTCGCCGCGAGATCGCCGAAGTGGCTTACAAGCAGATGATGGAACTGCCGTTCTACAACACCTTCTTCAAGACCACCCACCCGCCCATCATCGAGCTGTCGCAGCTGCTCAGCGAAGTGACGCCGGCTGGCTTCGAGCACTTCTTCTATTGCAACTCGGGCTCCGAGGGCAACGATACTGTTCTGCGCGTCGTGCACCAGTATTGGGCATCGGTGGGTAAGCCTACCAAGAAACATATCATCTCGCGCAAGAACGGCTACCACGGCTCCACCATCGCCGGTGGCTCGCTGGGTGGCATGGGCTATATGCACGAGCAGATGCCTTCGCAGGTCCCCAATATTGCCCATATCGACCAGCCATTCTGGTTTGGCGAGGGCAGCGATCTGAGCCCGGCCGAATTCGGCCTCAAGTGTGCTCGCCAACTGGAAGAGAAGATCCTCGAGCTGGGTGCCGACAATGTCGCTGCCTTTATCGGCGAGCCTTTCCAGGGGGCCGGCGGGGTGATTTTCCCGCCAGAAACCTACTGGCCAGAAATCCAGCGCATCTGCCGCAAGTACGATGTGCTGCTGTGCGCCGACGAAGTCATCGGCGGCTTTGGCCGTACCGGCGAATGGTTTGCCCACCAGCATTTCGGCTTCGAGCCGGACACCATGACCCTGGCCAAGGGCCTGACCAGCGGCTACGTGCCCATGGGCGCTGTGGCTATCCACAAGCGTATCGCCGAGCCCTTGATTGCGGGCGGTGATTTCAACCATGGCTTGACTTACTCCGGCCACCCGGTTGCCGCTGCTGTGGCCGTGGCCAATATCAAGCTGCTGCGTGATGGCGGCATCATCGAGCAGGTCAAGACCGAGACCGGTCCTTACTTCCAGAAGGCCCTGCGCGAAGCACTGGATGCTTCGCCACTGGTGGGGCAGATCGATGGCGCCGGCCTAGTGGCAGGTATGCAGTTGACTGAAGACAAGGCCAGCCGCAAGCGCTTTGCCAATGGCTATGAGATCGGTCTCAAGTGCCGCGATTACTGCTTCAAGAACAATCTCATCATGCGCGCCACTGGCGACCGTATGCTGTTGAGTCCGCCCTTGGTGATGAACAAGTCGGAAATCGACGAGCTGGTCGAGAAGGCCGCCTTGTGCATAGGCCTTACGGCACGCGAGCTAGGTATGGTGTAATTCGTGCTTGCAACACGGCAGCCTGGCTGCCGTGTTGCATGTTACGGCTTTGTTCAGCGCGTCCGGTGGTTCCGCCCCTGGATGTCGTGCAGATTCGTTTCGGCAGTCCTTCCCCGCATTATTTCAACGCTCAGGAGAAATTCGATGGTTAGGAAGCAGTTTGCGATGACCGTATTGGCTGCCACCCTGTTGGGTGTGGCGGCTCAGGCTCAGGCCGCCGGCCAGTTGAATATCTACAACTGGAACGACTATATCGGCGAGCAGACAGTGCCGAATTTCGAGAAGGCCAATAGCGTCAAGGTCAAGTACGACGTCTATGACAGCAACGAAACATTGCAAGCCAAGCTGCTGACCGGCAAGTCGGGCTACGATATCGTAGTGCCCTCGCTGGAGTTCGCTGCCAAGCAGATCCAGTCGAACATCTACCTGCCGCTGGATAAATCCAAGATACCGAATTACGCCAACCTGAACCCCGAGATACTGAAGAAGGCAGAAGTAGCCGACCCGGGCAACAAGTTCCTGGTGCCATATATGTGGGGCACCACCGCCTTTGGCATCAATGTGGACAAGGTCAAGAAGGCGCTGGGTAGCGAACCCATGCCGGCGGATGAGTGGGAGCTGATCTTCAATCCCAAATACACCAACAAGCTGAAATCCTGCGGCATCTCCTTTATGGATACCGGTAGCGATGTGTATTCCATGGTCAACATCTACCTGGGCAAGGATGCCAACGACCATTCCGACGCCACCCTGAAGGCGGCTACCGACGTACTGAAGAAGGTGCGCAAGGATGTGCGCGTGTTCAACTCCTCGCCCATAGACCTGCTGGCCAATGGCGACGTCTGCGTTGCCATGTCCTTCAACGGCGATACCTATATTGCCAAGGACAGGGCGGTCGAGGCCAAGAACAACCAGAAGATCGAATACGTGGTCCCCAAGAAGGGCACCATATTGTGGATAGACAATATGGCTATCCCCAAGGACAGCAAGAATGCCGCCAACGCCCTGGCCTGGATCAACTACATCCTGGATCCCAAGGTGGTGGCAGAGATATCGAACTACGTGAACTACGCGAACCCGAATACCAAGTCGGCGCCGTTCGTGGACAAGAAGATCGCCAGCGACCCTAAGATCTTCATGAACCAGGAAGCACTCAGCAAGCTACAGGCCAAAAAGCCTATCGAGCCCGCTGCCCAGAAGCTGATCACCAAGTATTTCAACCAGTTCAAATCGGCCAAATAGGCTGATAGTCGAAGGGCCGATCACAAAAGGTCGGCCTTTTTTGCGAAGATATGCCCTCGTTTCCAAATCAAACGCACGCGCCGATGGCGTTGCGCGTTTGATTTGGCAATGACCAAACCTTGTATGGAGTTTCTATCGTGGCGGTAACGGAAGTCGCAGCAGGCGACAACAAGCAGCACTACCTTGAGATCAAGGGCGTCACCAAGAAATTCGGTGATTTCTATGCGGTTGACGATGTGGACCTGGTCATCCCCAAGAACGAGATATTTGCCCTGCTGGGTAGCTCGGGCTCAGGCAAATCCACCCTGCTGCGGATGCTGGCGGGCATGGAGCATCCAACCGAAGGCCGTATCATCCTGGATGGCCAGGACATTACTGACCTGCAGCCCTATGTGCGGCCAGTGAACATGATGTTCCAGAGCTATGCGCTGTTTCCGCACATGACGGTGGAGCAGAACATCGCTTTTGGCCTCAAGCAGGACAAGCTGCCCAAGGATGAGATCATAGACCGGGTAGGCAAGATGCTGGACCTGGTGCAGATGCGCAAGTACGCCAAGCGCAAGCCGCACCAGTTGTCGGGCGGCCAGCAGCAGCGGGTGGCATTGGCACGTTCGCTGGCCAAACGCCCCAAGCTGTTGCTGCTGGATGAGCCCCTGGGCGCCTTGGACAAGAAACTGCGGGTACAGACCCAGTTTGAACTGGTCAATGTGATCGAGACTGTAGGGGTGACCTGCATCATGGTGACCCATGACCAGGAAGAAGCCATGACCATGGCCAGCCGTATCGCCATCATGAGCGAAGGCAAGCTGATGCAGGTGGGTGGCCCGCGTGAGATATACGAGTACCCAAGCTGCCGCTTTACTGCCGAGTTCATCGGCTCCACCAATATCTTCGAAGGCCGGCTGTCGGTAGACGAGCCCGACCATATCGTCATCGAAAGCGCTGAGCTGGCACGCGGCATCTATGTGGACCACGGCATTACCGGCCCCAAGGGCATGACCGTGTGGTATTCGGTCCGCCCGGAAGACGTCGTGCTGTGCCGCGAAAAACCGGATGGCCAGTACAACTGGGCCGAGGGCAAGGTACACGATGTGGCGTATCTGGGCTCCCACTCGGTCTACCACGTCAAGCTGGCCTCCGGCCGCATCGTCATGGCCAATGTGCCGTCCAATGTCTGGGGCAGCGAAAAGCCGGCTACCTGGAATGAAGACGTGGTGGTGAAGTGGGGGGATGACGCCGGTGTGGTGCTGACATCATGATCAAATCACTCTTGCATCGCTGGCTGCCCTCGGGCCGCACCGGCGTGATTGCGCTACCGTATTTCTGGCTGCTGTTCTTCTTTGCGCTGCCGTTCTTCTTTGTGCTGAAGATCAGCTTCGCCCAGCCTGATATTGCGCAACCGCCCTATACCCCTCTGGTGACCCAGGAGGAAAACACCACCACCATCGTGCTGGATACCACCAAGTACAGCACCATCCTGGACGAGGGCAAGGCGTTCTATCACTCGCTGTTCGACCCGGAAACCACCTGGGAGCAGGCGAAGGAAGAGAGCCAGTATGTGGTGGCCTATGGCAATGCCATCAAGCTGGCGCTCTACACCATGCTGCTGACGCTGCTGATAGGCTACCCGCTGGCCTATAACATCGCCCGCGCCAACGAGGCCACCCGCAATACCTTGCTGATGCTGGTGATGATTCCGTTCTGGACCTCCTTCCTGCTGCGGGTCTATGCCTGGATAGGCATACTCAAGCCCAATGGCGTCATCAACAATGTGCTGATGTCCATGGGGTTGATCGATGCGCCGCTGGAGATGCTCTACACACCGTTCTCGGTGGTGATAGGCATGGTCTACAACTACCTGCCGTTCATGATATTGCCGCTGTACTCCACCCTGGTGAAGCTCGATGGCCGCCTGTTCGAGGCGGCGGCCGATCTGGGGGCGAGCAAGGTCACTACCTTCTTCCGCATCACCTTGCCGCTGTCCAAGGCCGGCATCATCGCCGGCTGCATGATGGTGTTCATCCCGGCCGTGGGTGAGTATGTGATACCAGCGCTGCTGGGGGGCGGTGACGTGGTCTTCATCGGCAACAAGCTGATGGACGACTTCGGCGCCAACCTGGACTGGCCGCAGGCTGCTGCCGTGGCCGTGGTGATGCTGGCGTTGCTGATTGCACCCATCATCTGGTTCCATCGCTTTGAGCAGAAACAGCAGGAGGCTGCGCAATGAACAAGATGCCAACTGCCAACAAGCTGTTCATGCTGCTGGGGTTTTTCTTTCTATATGCGCCCATCGCCAGCCTGATCATCTACTCCTTCAATGAATCACGCCTGGTCACGGTATGGGGGGGCTTCTCGCTCAAATGGTATGGCGAGATGTTCAATAACGACGATCTGCTCGCGGCGGCCGGCCTGAGCTTCAAGATCGCCTTCCTGGCCGCCACCCTGGCGGTGGTGCTGGGTACGGTGGCCGGTTTTGTACTGGCCCGCTTCGGCGCCTTCCGTGGGCATTCCCTGTTTGCTGGCCTGACTACCGCACCCATGGTAATGCCCGAAGTGATCGTGGGCTTGTCCATGTTGCTGCTGTTCGTGTCCTTGCAGTCCAGCCTGGGCTGCTCGGCCGATGACCCTGGCGGCCTGTTTACCCGCCTGGGTTGCTGGGCGTTTGGCGAGCGGGGGATGATCACCATCTGGATAGGGCATACCACGCTGTGCATGGCCTATGTGGCGGTACTGGTGCAGGCACGGCTGAAGGAGCTGGATCGCTCGCTGGAAGACGCGGCAATGGACCTCGGTTGCCACCCGTTCAAGGTGTTCTTCGTCATCACCATACCGGTGATTGCGCCGGCCCTGGTATCCGGCTGGTTGCTGAGTTTCACCCTGTCGCTGGATGACTATGTGCTGACGGCCTTCCTGTCCGGCCCGGGTTCGACCACCTTGCCCCAATGGATTTTCTCCTCGGTGCGTATCGGCCCCACGCCGGAAGTGAATGCGTTGGCGACGGTGGTGATCGTCATCGTCACTGTCTTTGTGGTGATCTCCAACCGCCTGATGCTCTCAGCCCAGGCCAAGCGGGATCGCGCCATGCAGGCGGCGTTTGCTGGCAAGACAGAGTAAAGCGGCTAGCGCGATTCCAGGTCTGTTCACCGCGAAAAGATCGTGAACAGCCTGCTTAAGACCCATGCCAGTCAGTGAATGCTGACTGGCATTTTTTTGCTTGGGCCACCCACAAGGGCGCTTCACAAAGCCAAATGCATGCGCATGCCCGCCTGGGCAAGGCGTAGTGTGTAGCCAGCTTCACAGCCTATGCGCAAGGCCTTGTTGCCGTTATCGAGAACGGCAAGTACAAGGCAATAGCAGGCAAATGGGCATAAGGACCGAATGGTCGGCCCAGGCCAAGCCAAATGGCCGAATGGGTTGCCTTATGGCCTCTCGTTGCTACGCTGTACTATACGCTGGCCGAATTCAACGGTTGGCTTCCCTGCTCTGGGAGGCCTGGTGTGGCCGGTGACGCAGCGGAAACAGCAGCCGGGAGGTATCTGCATGTACCGCATGGTTATCGTTGTTTGGGCCTGGCTTTGCCTGGCAGGTGCAGTGCAGGCAGGGGAGGTGCTGCGTATCTTCACTTGGCAGGGATATGTGACAGCAGATGATCTGACCCAGGTTAATCGGCTGCTGCAGGAGCGCAACCTGGATGTGCGCGCAGAGATCATCCAGCCTTTTGCGGTGGGGCCAGAGCAGATGTTTGAGGTCATGCGCTGGCATCAAGCTGACCTTAGTTTCTTCACGCTTAACTACATTCAGATGCAGGAAGGGCGAGGAGCCCGCCTGCTTCAAGAGATTGATGCACGCCGCATACCTAACTTCGCTCGTGTTCGACCCGAACTGGCCGCCCTGCCCATGGGTAAGGCGGGCGACAAGTTGTTGTATGTGCCTTTTGGCGGTGGTGCGTATGGCATCTGGGCCAATATGGACAAGCTCAAGCCAGAAGCACTGCCGCGTCGCCTGAATGAGCTATTGGATGAGCGTTGGAGAGGCAAGATCTCGTTGACCAGTGGTCAGGTGCAACCCAATGTTGCGCTGGCCTATATGGCTGTCGGCGAGCCTCCTTTTTTGCTGGACAGCCTGGTTCAGTCCAACAGCAGGCAGCAAGCGAAGCGGCAACTATTGAACAGCCCGGCCAAGCGCTTCCTGGATGCGCTCTACCAGCAGGTGAGTACCTTCTGGACTGTTGCGCCTCAGTTTTCGGAGCAAGATCTGCTGGTGGCAAGCTATGGCCCTGAGATCGCACGGCAGCGTAGCCTGGGCAGGCACTGGGCGCTGGTTCCTTTCGAGGAGGGCAATACTGTCTGGTTGGATACCATGAACATCGCCCGCGAAGTCTCTGGTGCCAAGCTGGAGGCGGCCTATATCTTCATCGACTACATGCTGTCAGATGCGGTGCAACGCGGCGTGGTTGAGCGACTCAGTATGGTGGCGGTGACAAAGACAGTGAAGAACCCCTTGCTGGATGGCAACCCGGATTTCTTCCGACCGGACCGCTTCTGGCCGCCTTATGCCAAGTTGTCGGACAACTTGATGAAGGCCATGTCAGACCAAGCCATGCGTAGCCGACGGCGTGAAGGCGCTCCAGTGGCGAGGCATGTTCCCGTTCCGACACCATCCCCCAGCGCACTTCGCGCACCCTGATCGTGGTTAGTAAGTGGTTATGTTCCAGTAGCAATACAGCGCTTACTTATTCAGCCTAGGCATCGATGCGCCATTTGCGTCGCTGAACCGCAACAGACCACTTCTCTTTGCCATCACGCTGGCATCTGTACTCCCCCGAGCTATGCCCCTGTAAGCCTTGCTGCATCAGGCTTGCCCATTTTTTGTTCTATTTATGCCATTCGCCTGTGTTGGCTTGGAATATAGAAAATCGGATTGACATTACTCATAACTACGTCATATTTTCATGCATACCAGATTAGAACCACAAATAACCAATTTGAGATGTTTAAGTAATACCGGTCTTATGTGGTGGTATGGCTGCACTTTGCATTGCCTGACGGTGGGGGGCGATGGCAAACGACAACTGAGCCGGGCGAAGCATCCGGTTACCTCACCTTACTTCCAACTCTCGGATGGAGTTAACCGCATGAACCGTACCCAAAGCTCGGCCCGTCGCTTCGCGTTGCGTTCTGTCACCGTCAGCCTGGCTACCGCCGGGTTGCTGTATGCCCCGAATGTGCTGGCTGCTACCTGCGCCGCCCCATGGGCTGAAGGCAATACCTACGCTACCAATACCCTGGCCTCGTACACCAGCAAGAATTACAAGGCGCTGCAGACCCATACCGCCCACGTGGGCGCCAACTGGAATCCTGCCTCGACGCCGACCCTGTGGGGCTTCGTAGAGAACTGCAGCGGCACCCCTACGCCGACACCAACGCCAACGCCAACGCCAACGCCAACGCCAACGCCGACACCGACACCGACACCGACACCGACACCGACACCGACACCGACGCCCACCCCGACTCCGGTCAGTTGCTTTGTCGCCTGGAATGCCAGCACGGCCTACACCACCGGCCAGCGTGTGACCTACAACGGTCGCAACTACGAGGCCAAGTGGTGGACCATGGGTGAGGCACCATCGGCCAATACCGGCAGCGGCAAGCCCTGGACGGATCTGAACGCTTGCACTACGCCGACACCGACACCGACACCGACACCGACGCCAACACCGACGCCAACACCGACGCCAACACCGACGCCAACACCCACCGCACGCCAGGTTGGGTCGTATTTTGCGCAATGGGGTATCTACGGGCGTAACTACCAGGTCAAGAATATCGAGACCTCGGGCTCGGCAGCCAAGCTGACCTTCCTCAACTATGCCTTCGGCAATGTCTACCAGAAGAACGGCGGTTACGAGTGCGATATCCAGTACCGTACCGAGTCGGGCAATGGGGATGGCGGCGATCCGTTTGCCGACTACAGCAAGTCCTTCGACGCTGCTACCTCGGTTGATGGCGTGGCCGACAAATGGGATAGCCCGCTGCGCGGCAACTTTGGCCAGATCAAGCGACTCAAGGCCAAGTATCCCGGTATCAAGGCCTTTATCTCGCTGGGTGGCTGGTCGTGGTCCAAGTGGTTCTCGGCCGCATCGGCCAACGATACCCTGCGCAAGCAACTGGTGAAGAGCTGTGTGGATGTCTACATCAAGGGCAATCTGCCGGTCTATGACGGTGCGGGCGGTACAGCTGCGGCGGCCGGGCTATTTGATGGCATCGATATCGATTGGGAATTCCCCGGCGTGCAGGGCTTTGGCTACAACACCGTCAGCCCGGCCGATAAGCAGAACTTCACCTTGCTGCTGAAGGAATTCCGTACCCAGCTGAATGCGCTGACGGCTACTACCGGTAAGCCGTACAAGCTGACGGTGGCCATCGGTGCCGGCAAGGACAAGATAGACATGACCGAGCCGGCCCTCTACAGCCAGCATCTGGACTGGATCAATCTGATGTCCTACGACTTCCACGGCGGCTGGGATGCCAAGGGACCGACGGACTTCCATTCGCACCTGAGCAATGACCCGGCCAGCCCCAATGCGCAGACCACCCTGGGCGCCAGCTACAACATCGAGGGGGCGGTGAACAGCCTGCTCGCTGCGGGTGCGCCTGCCGGCAAGATCGTGATCGGCATCCCGTTCTATGGCCGGGGCTGGACCGGCGTGACCAATGCCAACAACGGCCTTTACCAAGCGGCTACCGGTGCGGCACGCGGTACTTACGAGGCGGGGATAGAGGACTACAAGGTGCTGAAGAACGCACCCGGTAATGTCTATGTCCACCCGGTGACCAAGCAGTCGTGGAAGTTCGACGGTAGCAACTTCTGGTCCTACGACACCCCTGATGTCATCCAGACCAAGATCGACTACGTCAAGGCCAAGGGTTTGGGCGGCATGATGAGCTGGTCGCTGGATGGGGATACAGCCAATGGTGAACTGATGACCAAGATGAGCACGGTCAGGTAAGGCTGGCAGGATAGGGCGGGGCACCGTTGCTGCAAGGAGCGCGGTGCCCCGCTCCATCTGGTGGTATGCACGCTTTAACGACCTGGGCGAATGGCAAGCGAGGATGAAATGGACGTACGACGCGTAGACCACGAATGGCGCCGCTGGATAGCGGAGAACCTGTTGCTGGAGAGCAGCCCGGCCGTGCTGCTGCAGACCATGGTGGACAACGGGATCAGCCCCGAGGAGGCCGGCCGCGAGCTGGAGGCGGCCATCAACAGCCCCTATCTGGCGGGGGCTGCCCGCCTGCGCAACCGCCTGAAGAAGCGCACCTGGCCGCTGGATATACAGCGCAAGCTCAACAGTCTGGACAGCCGCACCCACGAGGTACCCCGCCGGCACCAGATCAGCGGTGATGCCTTCTTCAAGGAGTTCTATGCGCTCAACCGTCCCGTCATCATCACCGGCATGATGGACGACTGGCCCGCCTTGTCGCGCTGGCATTTTGGCTATTTGCGCGAGCGCTTTGGCGAGCGCGAGGTGGAGGTGCAGTTTGGCCGCAACCAGGACGCCAATTACGAAGTGAACCAGCCCAAACACAAGCGCAATATGCGCTTTGCCGATTATGTGGATCTGGTGCAAAACAGCGGCCAGACCAATGATTTCTACATGACCGCCAACAATAGCGGCCGTAACAAGGAAGCCCTGGCCGAGCTATGGGATGACGTGGTGCAACTGCCCAGCTATCTGGACGGCAAGCCGGGCAATGGCTTCTTCTGGTTTGGCCCGCGCGGCACCCGCACGCCTTTCCATCATGACCTCACCAACAACTTCATGGCGCAGGTAATGGGGCGCAAGCGCATACGGCTGGTGCCCGCCGTGGAGCTGGGGCAGATCTACAACGACCTGCATTGCTACACACCGGTTGACGGTGCCGATATTGATTACCAACGTTTTCCGCTGATGCGCGATGCCCAGATACTGGATGTGGAACTGGCGCCCGGCGAGATCCTGTTCCTGCCGGTGGGCTGCTGGCATTACGTGGAAGGCCTGAGCCCCAGCATCACCATGTCGTTTACCAATTTCCGCTGGGACAACGATTTCTCCAGTTTCTACGACAGCTACCACGGCGTTTGAGCCCAGGCTGTCGCTCGCCAGGCAAGGCGGGCCACATTACATTAAGACGGAGCGTGACCATGACAACACCCCGCAGGCCTCTCTTCGGCATGAATGCCGTCACCCTGGGCTTGGTTGCAGCCGGCCTGCTGCACGCGCCTGCGGCGTGGGCCGCGAGCTGTGCTGCCAGTTGGGCCGAGGGCAGTACCTATATGGCCAACAGCCAGGCCAGCTACCAGGGCAGGAACTACACCGCACTGCAGACCCATACCGCCTTTGTGGGCGCCAACTGGAACCCGGCAGCATCGCCGACCTTGTGGCGTTTTAACGAAAACTGCGGCAGTACACCCACACCAACACCAACACCAACACCAACACCAACACCAACACCAACACCAACACCAACACCAACACCAACTCCGGTGGGCTGCCATGCTGCCTGGAGTGCCGCTACAGCTTATACCACCGGCCAGCGTGTGACCTCTGATGGGCGTAACTACGAAGCCAAGTGGTGGACCATGGGGGAGGTGCCTGCCGCCAATACGGGCAGCGGCAAGCCGTGGGCAGACTTGAGTGCTTGTGGGACGCCGACACCGACACCGACGCCAACGCCAACGCCAACGCCAACGCCAACGCCAACGCCAACGCCAACGCCAACGCCAACGCCAACGCCAACGCCGACCCCGACCCCGACCCCGGCAGCCTACAAACCCCAGGTTCGCTTGATTGCCGCACCGGCAGGCTATCCCACCGAAGCGCAGTTTGGCGCTGCTGAGCAGGCACTTGCCAGCCAGGCGGGGGCGGATGCGCAGGCGCTCGCTCGTATCCGCGCGGCGCTCAGGGTGAGGGCGGACAGCGAGGTGAACCTGGTGGTGCCCGGCCGGGCGGCCAACCCTGATAATGTGAAACGGATAGAACAGCTACTGGGCCAGGCGCGGTTTGACCAGTTGTTCCCGGTACGCCATATCAACTACACCTATACGAATTTCCTGCGCGGGGCGGCCAAGTTCCCCGCCTATTGCGACAACTACAGCGATGGCCGCAATGCTGATGCCATCTGCCGCAAGCTGCTGGCGACCTCGTTTGCCCATTTTGCCCAGGAGACCGGTGCCAACTGGCCTGCGCTGACTCCTGCAACAGCCCGAACCTATAGCGAGCACAACAACCCGGTGCTGGCCGCAATGCCACAGAACGAAGCCATACCCACCTATAAGCAGGCACTGTGGTATCTGCGTGAGTCGGGCTACAACGAAGGGTCGGCGGTGGGCGCGTATCAGGATTGCTTCCGGGGTGCGGGCAGCTCCATTTTCTCGATCTTCTACCCCTGCGCGCAGGATGCACAGAACCGCAACATTGACTACTTTGGCCGAGGCTCCAAGCAGCTTTCGTGGAACTATAACTACGGGCCGTTCAGCAAGTCGCTCTACGGCGATGCCAACGTGCTGCTCGATAATCCAGGGCGTGTGGCGGATAGTTGGCTGAACTTTGCTTCTGCTATCTGGTTTGCGGTCTACCCGCAATCACCCAAGCCGCCCATGACCTGGGTGGTTGATGGCACCTGGGTTACCAACGCAGTGGACCTGGCCAACAATATGAAACCGGGATTTGGCGCCACGGTCTTCATCATCAATGGCGGTATCGAGTGCGGCGGTGGCGGTGCCGAGAAGCAGCAGGTGGTCAACCGTATCGCCGCCTACCGCGAGTTTGCCCGTGAGCTGGGCGTAGCCATCCCCGCCGAGGAGCCACTGGGCTGCGCTGCCATGCGTGGTTTCCAGGCGGGCTCGGCCGCGGCAACCAAGACCTATCTCGATAAGGATTGGGGCTATAACCCCAATAATCCGGGTGGTGTCAGCTGGGCCTGCAAGCTGGTGGATTACCAGATGCCCTTCAGCCTGGCCAATGCAGGTGACTATAAACAATGCGTAGATTATATGTTCCGGGGGCAGGTATTCTGGAATGGTACCAAGGTGATAGACAATACCCGCTGAAATCAACAGTGCTGTGAGCTGAAATGGCATGCCTAGCGGCATGCCATTTTTTGTTCTGATGACGGATGGCGTTATATTAAAATGGTGCTGCTGGGGTGATGGGTGTAAATCAAGACCCTCGTTGCAATGGCTGACGTTCAGAGGGCAGGGTGCTAGGGCGTATCCCTTGAATCGGTAAAGCCTGGTTGAATCCTCTGGCGTGCAACGGCAGTTTCGGCCTGGAATGTCGAGCTGAATACGCCGATCAGCTTGGCGCTGTGACGGCTTTGTGGGTGTGCCAAGCCAGATATACTCGGTGGCGTTGGTGTGTAAAATTTCGCGGTAATGGATTCGTGCATGCGGTCACGTTGTTGCGGATTAGCTGCATGATGTTGATTTTCTTGGGTATTCTTTGATTTTCTGACGTAGTTTAAGACCGTTTTAATGTCTCGGCTACATAAATTCAATCATGAAAAACTATGGGGTCTCAAGTGGTGATTCTATTAACTTTTTACCCTATTTGGGTGTGTGGGTGGCGTGATGATACAAGTTGAGTGGGCGTCGGGTGGTGGGGTATTTTTCTGTGGCGGAAGTGCTGTGGATATAAGCGGTTACGGTTGGTTTTAAACCGAAATTGTGAGGGTTTGCTTGCCTGAATTTTGTTGGGTGACAATACCACTTTGGCACTTGCGGCAATGCAATGGGTCAGGTGTGTGTTTAAAGGTTGAATTGCTGCTTTGCATCAATTTGTAGTGATTTTTTCTGCACTACATTTATATGTTTTTTTATTTGAAATGGAGAGGTAAAACATTTTGTATTTGGCATAGCATGATGGCGGCCTCGGTCTGGGCCTGAGTAGCCAGCGTAGCGATTCAGGCAGAAAGGGCAGCGTCCTTTGCATAAGGAGTGGCGAGGTCGAATGGGTTTCCCTGCCCACTTTGTTTCCAACATCAAGCACGGAGCAAACAACACCATGCAATCCCTTTGCAAGCCAAACCGGCGCTATGCCTTGCGCGCTGTCAGTCTTAGTCTCGCTACAGCAGGCCTGCTGTATGCCCCCCATGCCATGGCGGCCAGTTGCGCCACGGCATGGGCCGAGGGCAATACCTATATGATGAACACGCCGGCCTCTTACCTGAGCAAGAACTACAAGGCACTGCAGACCCATACGGCCCATGTAGGCGCCAACTGGAACCCGGCATCGACGCCTACCCTGTGGGGTTTTGTAGAGAACTGCAGCAGTACCCCGACGCCAACGCCAACGCCAACGCCAACGCCGACACCGACACCGACACCGACACCGACACCGACACCGACACCGACACCGACACCGACACCGACACCGACACCCACACCCACACCCACACCGACACCCACACCCACACCCACACCCACACCCGAGACCTGTTACATCGCCTGGAGTGCCGGGACGGCCTATACCGGCGGCCAGCGTGTGACCTATGCCGGGCGTAACTACGAGGCCAAGTGGTGGACCATGGGCGAGGTGCCAGCATCCAACACCGGGGCCGGCAAGCCCTGGACTGACCTGAGCGCCTGCGGAACCCCTACACCGACCCCAACGCCAACGCCAACGCCAACGCCAACGCCAACGCCAACGCCAACACCGACACCGACACCGACACCGACACCGACACCGACACCGACACCGACACCGACACCCACCTTCCCGGATGAGGCCTGCCGCCCCGATGGACTGGTACGGGTGGCGCAGGTGAACGTGCCCTACTGCCTGGCCTATGACAACCAGGGCCGGGAAAAGCTGGCCAATGGCAACAAGCGGCGCATCATTGGCTACTTCACCAGCTGGCGTACCGGCAAGAACGGCCAGGCGGCCTATCTGGCCAAGGATATTCCCTGGACCAAGCTGACCCATATCAACTACGCCTTTGCCCATGTCGATGGCAGCAACAAGGTTTCGGTCAACGAGACGGTGGCCGGCAACGAAGCAACCGGCATGGAATGGCCTGGTGTGGCCGGTGCTGAGATGGATAGCTCGCTGAGCTACAAGGGGCACCTGAACCTGTTGACCAAGTACAAGAAGCTCAACCCTGGCGTGAAGACCCTGGTGTCGATAGGCGGCTGGGCCGAGACGGGCGGCTACTTTGGCAGCGATGGCAACCGGGTTGCCTCGGGCGGTTTCTATAGCATGACCACCCTTGCCGATGGCAGCATCAATACGGCGGGTATCAATACTTTTGCCGATTCGGTGGTGGGCTTCCTGCGCAAGTATGGCTTTGATGGGGCAGATATCGATTATGAGTACCCCACCACCATGAGCAAGGCCGGCAATCCGCTGGACTGGGGCATTTCGGAACCCCGGCTGAAGGGTTTGCAGGCGTCCTACCGTGAGTTGCTCAAGGTGCTGCGCAAGAAGCTAGACGAGGCTTCGGTGGCGGACGGCAAGTACTATCAGCTGACCATCGCCTCTCCTTCGTCCGGCTATCTGCTACGCGGCATGGAAACTTTCCAGGGCGTGCAATACCTCGATTTCGTCAACATGATGACCTATGACCTGCACGGTGCCTGGAACGAGTTTGTCGGCCCCAATGCCGCGCTGTTTGACGATGGCAAGGATGCCGAACTGGCCAAATGGGGTGTCTATACCGCCAGCCAGTATGGCGGCATAGGCTACCTCAACACCGACTGGGCCTACCGTTACTTCCGGGGCGCCTTGCCGGCTGGCCGCATCAATGTTGGGGTGCCGTACTACACCCGGGGCTGGAAGGGTGTGACCGGCGGCAGCAACGGCCTGTGGGGCACCTCGCCCAAGTCCAGCAACTGCGGCCCAGGCCTGACCGAGTGCGGTACCGGTGCTACCGGCATCGACAACCTTTGGCACGATCTGGACGCGCAAGGCCGCGAGATGGGGGCGGGCTCCAACCCTATGTGGCATGCCAAGAACCTGGAGAACGGCATCGCCGGCAGCTATCTGGGTGTCTACGGTCTCAGCGGCAGCGATCTGGTGGGGAGCTACAGCCGCCACTACGATGCCACCCTGGTGGCGCCGTGGCTGTGGAACGCCCAGAAGAAGGTGTTCCTGTCGACCGAAGACGAGCAATCAATGGCCCGCAAGGCGCAGTGGATAGTCGACAACGGCATAGGCGGGGCGATGTTCTGGGAGCTGGCGGGCGACTATGCCTACGATGGCATCAAGAAGGAGTACTACATCGGGCAGACCCTCACGACCACCTTGCACAACAGCTTCAAGTCGGCAACGGCCTATGGCAACAAGCGCGCCAAGCAGACTATGCCGGCCGAGGCGCTGAACCTGCAGTTCGATGTAGTGGACTTCAAGCTGGGTGACCAGAACTACCCGCTGAACCCCAAGCTGCGCATCACCAACAAGGGCAGCGCTGCCTTGCCGGGCGGTGCCCAGATCGAATTCCAGTACCCGGTGGCCGCGCCCAATAATATGGCCGATCAGTCGGGGGCTGGGCTCAAGGTGGTGGCATCGGAGCATACCGGCAGCAATGTGGGTGGCTTCAAGGGGGATTTCCATACGGCGCAGTTCAAGCTGCCTACCTGGCAGTCGGTGGCACCTGGGCAGTCGGTAGATATCACCCTGAACTACTACCTGCCCATTACCGGTCCGTCCAACTATGTCATCACGGTGGGCAGCAAGCGCTTTGCCATCAAGCAGGAGTACCCCAACCTGCCGGTGGGCAATCTGCCTTGATCGTGTGCTGACCTGACAGCACGGCGGGCCTTCAGGCCTGCTGTGCTTTTTTTTCGACACTCGCGAGGTGGTGAACCCGGCGGGCGCGAGAGGGCGAAATGACTTTGAATAGGCTCTATGTGCGGAGGCTGACGTACATAACCTCTTTGCTGATTACTCGTGATCACCTAGCTGCTTATTTTGCGCGGCCTACGGGTTGTCTTTCTTGTCGTAGAATACGGCTCCATGCGTCCGTTAAATATCAGTTAGGCATCACGGCATGCGCGCCACAAGTTCTTCTTGGAAGCATCTTGATCCTCCCGCCACAAGGGAGCCGCTCGGATTTGAGGCTCTCTTCACTGACGAAGAGGCCGCACGACTGATGCTCGGACTCGTGCCCGAACAGATGGAAGACAAGTGGTTCATCTACTACGAGGATAATTGGCTTCGCTTCCACCGTAGCTGGACTGGTGTCTTTATCTACGGCTTGCGCCTGGACGGCTCGCCGGCCGGGGTCCGGGTGATTGATTCCTGGGTCAATCGCGATACAGAGCAATATTCTGCAAACGACACTGACTACGATCGCAAATTTGTGCGTTTCATCATTGACGCGTTCTTGCTTAAGAAGCGGGGGGCTACATTCCCTATGCCACCCAGTATGCCTGTTGCGTAGCCCCAGCGTCGTGCAACGTGAATACGTACCCTAACTCCTCCATTGAGCGGACATGCTCCAGAGGGCTTTGTCCACCTGTGCCTGCTGCTTATACCCAACGTTGAAATCTGTAGTAGGGGACCGCCGTGGCCGCTTCATTCCGCCAGCGCGAATGCCTGCTTAGGCCGAGAATCGGCCCTCGTCTCTGGTCATGACTGCCGTCACATTGATCGAGCCCGAACAGCGCCATGTTCACAAGCATCAGCAAGGGTGACCATGAGAGATCAGATTCCGCTCTAAACTGAGGCCATGCCTCAGTCGGTTTATCAAGTCATCCATCTGTATTCTGCCGCCCCGGCCAAACCGGCCTGGGGCGAACCTTGCAACGGCTGCGGTGTCTGTTGCGCGGCCGAGCCCTGCCCGGTGGGGCAGCGCATGTTCGGTGTGCGCCAGGGGGCTTGTCCGGCGTTGGTCTGGCAGGCCCAGGCAGGCCGTTATGGCTGTGGCCTGTTGCTGCAGCCCGGCCGGTATCTGCCTTATTTGCCCACACCCCTACATGGCCTTGCCCGCCGTTGGTTGGCCCGTCGCATCGCGGCAGGGCAGGGGTGTGATTCCGATGCGGAAGTCGGTGATCAGCCGCCCTGAGCAGGGCCGGGTACGGTATCGCAGTAGTAAGTCATGCGCTTGCGCGGATTGAGGTAGGTAAACACCTGCTGGGGCAATTGCCCGGGGCGTATGCTCTTGATGATGGTGAGCTCGGCCTCGCTCTCCAGATCGAGGATGATGGCCTCGTGCTTGGGCACGCTGGGGTCGTAGATCAGCACCGTGGGTTTGAGCGGTTTGCTGGAATTCACCGCCATGACCAGCCCCAGCGCATTGTTGGAGAGCTGCACCAGGGTGCCAGGCGGGTAAACGCCCATGCAGCGGATAAAGATGCCCAGGGCCTGTGCCTCGAAGCGGGCACGCTGCTGGCCGAACATGGTGGCCAGCGCTTCATAGGGCGTGAGCGAGTCGCGGGGGTTGGGGCGGTTGCAGAGGTTATCGTACTCATTGACGATGGCCACCAGCCGCGACAACGGCAATATGCCTTCGCCGCGCAAGGCATGGGGGTAGCCGCTGCCGTCCACGCATTCATGGTGCTGGAACACGATGGCCAGGGCCTCTGGCGTCAGGCCCAGCTTCTTGCCTATTTCCAGGCCGTAATGGGTATGCCGCATCATCAGATCCTGCTCGCTGGGGCTGAGCGCATCGGTCTTCTGCAACAACTGGCTGGGCAGCTCCATCTTGCCGATATCGTGGAACAGCGCACCCATGCCGATCTCGGTCAGCTGCTCCCTGTCCATGTGCAGCTGCTTACCCAGCATCATGGCCAGTACGGCAACATTGAGCTGGTGGAAATACACTTCCTCACCACCCAGCTTATCGTTCATCAGGTGGATGGCGATATCGCGATCGGTGAGCATGGAGTCCACCAGGCTGTTGATCAGCTCTGCGGCCTCTGCCATGGATTCGCCTGGGCGGGCGAACAGGTTGCGGGTAATGGTCTTGAGCGCCCGTGCGGCCCCCTGGAACTTGCGTTCACATTCATTGAGGGCGGCGCGGTGCTGGGTGAGTTTTTCCACCCTGACCCGCTTGGCGACGATGGCTGCGTCCTGGGCTTCACGTTGGGCGGCGGGGACGGCCGGTTCGGGGTCGGTCGGGGCGGGCAGGGGCTGCACATCGCTGCGCTTGACGTCGATGCGTATGCGCTCCAGTCCCAGGGAGCGCAGGGTGTCTATCTGCTCCTGTTTGGTGATCTTGAACTGGTTGAAGGTAAACGGATGCGACAGCCAGTCGAGCTCCAGCCTGACATACAGGCCAAGCCGCAATTGCGCAGGAACGATATACGTAGGTTGGCTGGGGCTGGTGTTTGTCATGGTGGCGATGCCGGTGGACTTAAGCAGTAGAATAGCAAGCCTGATCCGCTTCCCCTATTACGCCATGACAAACGAGCACGAATCCGTCATTACTGCCACCCGCGACTGGCTGGAAAAAGCCGTCATAGGGCTGAATCTCTGCCCCTTCGCCAAGGCGGTGTATGTCAAACAGCAGGTGCGCCTGGTGGTGAGCGAAGCCCGCAATCTGGATGCCCTGTTGGAAGACCTGGACCGCGAGCTGGACAGGCTGGCTGAGACCGACCCCGAGGAACTCGACACCACCTTGCTGATCCACCCCTATATCCTCAATGACTTCCTCGATTACAACGAGTTTCTCGATGTGGCCGACGGGGTGGTGGCCGAGCATGAACTGGAAGGGGTGATACAGATTGCCAGCTTTCACCCGCAGTACCAGTTTGCGGACACCGAGCCGGACGACATCAGCAACTACAGCAACCGCTCGCCCTATCCCACCCTGCATCTGCTGCGCGAGGACAGCATAGACAGGGCTGTGGCGGCCTTCCCCGATGCGGCCGATATCTTCGAGAAGAACATCGCCACCTTGCGCGAGCTGGGGCAGACCGGCTGGGACGCCCTGGGCATGACAAAGGCATCGAAATAGGGGTGGAATCGACCGTTTGGCGCGTTTTTGGCAGGTATTTGACGAAATGCTTTGCCAAGCGGGTTTGATTCGCGTACAACGCACGCTGCAGGCAGTTCAAGTCGTAGGTTCCAGGCAGTTCTCATACCCTCGCGGTATTCCGATTCGCCCTCCTTTGTTTGATCGTCCGCACTCTTTACATTATTTCCAACAAGGAAAAGCATCATGGCAACCGGTACCGTTAAGTGGTTCAATGACTCCAAGGGCTTCGGCTTCATCACCCCTGACGAAGGCGGCGACGACCTGTTCGCGCACTTCTCGCAAATTCAATCCAACGGCTTCAAGTCGCTGGCTGAGAACCAAAAGGTCTCGTTCGACGTGACCACTGGCCCCAAGGGCAAGCAAGCTTCCAACATCAAGCCCGTCTAATTCATTAGACCTGTTTGAGTGGTAGCAAAAACCCGGCGCAAGCCGGGTTTTTTATTGCCTGAGGCCCTGATCCCCAGTTCCCCAGATCCGGCTAGACCACCAGAATGCATAGACAACCCGGTCCAGATCATTCAATACGATGGTTCATGTATCCACTCCATTGATACGCGGTAGCGTGCCTACATGTTCACGTAAATGTTGCAGAAATTCAGCAGCAATAGGTGGTAACAATTTGCCGCACGGCTGAACAATGTACCAATTCGATTCAACCGGGAACCCCACCACATCCAGCACGGCGAGGCCATCGACTGCAGGATCGCTATGCAACGTGTGGCGGGAAAGTACTGACACGCCCAGGTTGGCCGCAACAGAGTGCTTGATTGCCTCGTTACTTCCCAGCTCCATGCGAATATTCGGCTGCAGGCCCAGCGCAGCAAAATGCCGATCGCACGCACGGCGCGTACCGGAACCCTGCTCTCGCAGGATGAACCGTTCACCCATCAAGGTATCAAGTGGAATCTGCTGGCTCGAAGCAAGCGGGTGATTAATGTGCACCACCACGACGAGCGGGTTGGGGAGGAAGGCTTCTGTGGTGACATCCATATCCTGCGGTGGGTTGGACATGACGTAAAGATCGTCCTCGTTCGAACGCAGTCGCTGCAAGACACCATCCCGGTTAAGAATGGAGAGGCTGACATCGACATCAGGATACCGATGGCAGAATGCGCCCAGCAAATTGGGAACAAAGTATTTTGCGGTGCTGACCACGGCAACCCGTAACCGTCCCCGTTGCAGTCCTCGGAGTTGATCAATTCGCTGACCAAACACCTCCAACTCCTTCTGCATAACTTGCGCAGACTGCTGCAGGAGCCGCCCCGCCTCGGTCAAAAACACCCGCTTTCTGATCACCTCATAGAGTGGCAAACCCACATTCTCAGCCAGTTCGCGCAGTTGCATAGAGACCGTTGGCTGAGTGACATGACACGCTCTTGCCGCCGCGCTGATGCTGCCATGCTCAGCTAGGGCGAGGAAAAGTTGCAGTTGTCGGAACGTGATGTTCATAGATAAACCTCGATAATAGCCATATTAAATATCGATTTTACATTATCAATTCACCCCCTCTACCATGCGACCTACTTTTCGGAGGATAGGTCACGTGCAAAGTCTGCTAGATCCCGCCATTCTGTTTTTTGTCTTCGGCGTCGCAGCCGGGCTGCTCAAGTCCAATCTTGAAATTCCACCGGCTATTTCCCGTTTTCTGTCCCTTTACCTCCTCATGGCGCTCGGGCTTAAGGGAGGCTTTGCCTTGGCGCACTCAGGGCTGACTGGCGAGGTGGTGACTACGCTCGCCATCGCGGTAAGCCTGGCCATACTTGTACCAATGCTTGGCTATAAGCTGTTGCGCCGGATGGTTGGCAGTTTTGATGCAGCTGCACTCGCCGCGACCTATGGCTCAGTGAGTGCAGTTACCTTTATCACTGCAACACAATACCTGGAGAGCCGTGGTTACAGCTTTGGCGGTCACATGGCAGCGGCCATGGCCTTGATGGAAGCGCCGGCAATCATTCTGGCCGTCCTGATCGCCAATCAGCTACGCCAAAAGGCCGTAGTAGTCGTTGTTGGAAATGGCGCAGGGGTACTCTCAACCGCCACTAGCGGGGGCATGTCTATAGGCAAAGTGGTTCATGAGTCATTAACCGATGGCGCGCA
Source organism: Chitinimonas sp. JJ19 (assembly GCF_036961565.1). Classification (NCBI taxonomy): domain Bacteria; kingdom Pseudomonadati; phylum Pseudomonadota; class Betaproteobacteria; order Neisseriales; family Chitinibacteraceae; genus Chitinimonas; species Chitinimonas sp. JJ19. The sequence continues at coordinate 234,755 of NZ_JBAMDD010000007.1, read as the reverse complement.
ATTGCTGCTGCTTGGCGCCATGCTGATCGGCCTATTGACAGGTGAAGCTGGCATGGCCGCCATGCAGCCATTCTCTGGCGACCTTTTCAAGGGGATGCTCGCGTTCTTCTTGCTGGACATGGGCTTGAACGCGGCCCGACAGCTTCCCCTGCTACGCAGCAGCTCGCCCTGGCTGCTGGCCTACGCCGTACTGGCGCCAATTGCACATGCTGGATTCGCCCTGCTCGTCTGCTTGTTGATGGGCGTACAAGCTGGGAATGCTGCCTTGCTCATGGTCCTCGCAGCCAGCGCGTCCTATATAGCCGTCCCGGCTGCATTACGGCTAGCCATCCCCGAAGCGAGACCCGCGCTCTATTTTGGCATGTCGCTGGGCATAACCTTCCCGTTCAATATCCTGCTTGGCATCCCGCTTTATGTGAGCATTGCCCATAGCGTGCTTGTATAAGGATATTTGCCTATGTCGCCTCTACCTGTACTTGTCTGGACCCAGCGCTGATGTGGGTGCAAGCGAAACATATGGGTGTTGCCAGGATGGACTTACTCAATGCGTTCGGCACCTGCGGCCGCGCGGGACGGCGGAGTGACCCCTCGCTCCAAGCCATAGAATACCTGGATGCGGGTATCTAGTAGGCCTCCAGGCCTCAGCTACGTGGTCAAACGAACGCGTTCCCGTTGCACGGGAGTAACACCTTTCTTTCTAAGCAACACCATTGCAGCTGGCGAGGCAAGCATCTGCAATTGCCCCTTTAGCCCATAACAACCGTGCTAGGTGCCTGCCAGCATCTCCCATAGCGGGCTGGTAAACCAAGTCGCGGTTCCAGCAAGGTGACGCTCGGCCAGTGGAACTGAATCGACGGGGGCAGACGGGGCTGCTGTGCCGTTGGGAACCCGTGTGTCACGTCTGTGGTGGCTCTTCGCTTGTCTCAGCAAATTCAACATGCACCTGCTACGCTGTTCCAAACAAAAGCAGCGCTAAAGGAGGCAAGCATGTGTTTTTGGCAAATCCCTCACCCTCTCGGGCTACCCCGCATCGCGCCGGACATACTCCGGCTGGAGCCTGCATTTTCTTCCGTTACGCCTTGCACGTAAGGGTGGAGATCTTGGCGCACACGGTCGAGCGCTACCGGCTAGGAAAGTTGCCGGATCAATTTTCAATCTGACGGATTGATTGCCCAAGGTTGTCGCATTCGGCGCCGATGGTGTGCCTGTGTCGATATGCGAGTCGCCGCAAGCGAGCTTCAACCAGATTTTTTCGACACTTAACCAAACTGATGAGGAGACAAAACCATGAAGTTAAAAGCTGTCCGTTACGTATTGTCCAGTGCTGCGATCTGCCTACTGCCCATGCTGGCGCAGGCTGCCGATGCGGGTGCTGATGTCAATGCGTGTGTCTATCTTCCCACTAAACCGTTGCAGCCCTTAACCGTGAACTTCATTGCTGGCGGTGCGACTGACCATTGTATGAACCATATCGGTAACAACGTCAGTGTCGTCGCATCGACTCAAGGCATAACCTGCGGCTCTGTCGGCTTCGTTCAGGAAAAAAATGGCGACAACCACGGTAAAACCTGCTTTGGTTCCAAGTCGAACTGGGTACTCAGCTATACCATCCCCAACACCCAGTATAGCGGCGCCACCAATGCGCATTTCAATTACGACTTCAGCCACTATCACGTAGACCTCAGTCCAGCGAAGTCGGCCCAAGTATGTGCCAACGAAACACTCTGTGGCAGCACTTCGCAAAAATGGGACAGCGGCACCAAGGGGCCTTTGTACATCATCTTCTCACCCGGCACGGCAAACTAAGGCTGAGTGCCGTCGTTTGCCTCATTGTTGCTTGAACGAGTATTGGGCTTCATACAATCGATGACTCACGCCATACCGTCCCTGTCTGCCTTGGGACGGTATGGCTGCTGTCGACACCAAAATAGATGCGGATAGGAGGCGCTTATCATGAGCGGCAGCAGTCAATACCAGAATTCCCAAGCGTTCAACCAGTCTTTTTCTACCGCAGAATCGGTAAATCCTAACACCGGGTCATTTACCTTTTCCAAATCGCTCGTGAGCCTTCGGGGTATCACCTCCAGCATAGGGCTCAACATCAATCTGTCCTACGCGTCGGGTACCACGGGCCTGATGGGCTTGCCGTCAGGGTGGAGCTTTGGCATTGCGTTCGTCGTGCCTGGCTCATCCCTTACCACTCAAGGCCAAACCAGCATCATTGACCTCACCTGGTCGGACGAAACCGGTTATCAGTCAGGGCTGCGTTACCTGAATGATCATGGGATCAAGTTTTCGCCAGTGGTGCCTGACCAGCCGCTACCCTCGGGCCAGCCGGGCACATATGCCTACAAACTGAGCTATGGCGATGGCGGATGCGACTACTACGATGCCACTGGCAAGCTGGTCGAGCACGCCGACTTGTTCGGCAACCACATCAATTATTTCTATACCGATCAGTTCAGCGGGGCATTGAACAATCAGCTTGATTACATCACCGATAGTTTTGGTCAGGTTGTGCGTTTTGGTTATGGTTCGAACGCAATCATCATCACCACTCCCGACGGCGGACAAAACACGATTAACTTTTCCTCGCGTGGCGTGGAAAACATCGTCGATCCTCTTGGCAATGCGACGGTGCTGAATTACACCACCTGCGCTAACCAAACCGTGGTCTCGACTATCCAGTACCCCACGGGTCTGAATACCACGATGACGTACACCGGTATTGCCTATGTGGACGCCAATGGTGCGGAATCGGCTTTTCCGGCGGTCTCCATGCTAACCCACTTGGATAGTGATGCCAGCATCGCCGATTGCACGACGTATGCCTTCGGTACCGATAGCGACGGTAATACCTTTACCGGTTATGCGGCGGGGTATCGGATGTCGGCAGGGACCGATAGCCTGATGGACAGCAACAACACCTTGTATATCTACGACGTGTTGACTTCCAAGTGCGATGCAAGCGGTGCCCTGCTTTCGGCATCCAGGGTGTATTACAACTATCTGCACGCGCCGGTCCGCGAGGAACACTATCTAGTAGATGCCTCACACGAGGTCCAGTGCGGGTACCGCGCGCTATACAGCTATTTGATCAATCCGGATTTACACGCACGTTCGGTCAATTACAACAGGCCCGTCACGACCGAGCAGTTCGTCTATTCCGCCGCCGTGAACGACTACCTGCGGATACGAAAATCGACTAGCAGCTATGACGATTATGGGCAGATGTTGTCATCGGAAGAGCTTTGCTATGACCGGACTGCGCAGGCTTACAAAAGCCAGGTTGCTGCGAGCTTCACTTATACGGTGGCATCCTGGGGCGGGGAGATGCCTGCCACCGAAATTTATATCGACAATGTCACCGGCTTTCAAAGGCAGGTAGCCTACACGCTGTCAGCCGATCAAAAGAGCCTGGCTTCGGCAGCCGTACTGTTCAGGACCAATGCACAGGATAGCTGGGCACCCTGGAAAACCACCTGCTACGGCTACGACCCGCAAGGGAGGCTGATATCCACGGCGCTGGCTTGGTCGCAGGATGCAAGCTATTCCGAGGGCAGCGTGGCGTCGACCAGTTCGACCTGTGCCTACGCGTATGACCCCAGTGCTTACCTCCTGACGGTATCGCTGACCAACGCCATCGGTGCCGTTACCAAGACTACCTATGATGTCACCAAGCCAGCCGGTCCGGCGGTACTCATGACAACCCCGCTTGGAGAGAGCCAAACCTTCGAGTTCGACTTGCTCGGTCGCGTAAGCAAGCAAACTGATGCGCTCGGATTGACGACGTTGACCACCTACAAGCTGTTTGCAACCGATCAGGCTAACAGTGTCTTGAGCAGTGCGCCGAATGGCTATCTCACAGAACTGTTTTTCGATGCACTAGGCCGGCCGGTCAAATTGATGGATAACGGCGACCCATCCATGGCGGGGGGGAGCCCTAATCGCTGTCTGCGCCAGAAGTGCTATGGCCCGCTAGGCAATCCGTCGCAAGATATCGATGAGCTTGGCCTTGTCACGCGTTACCAGTATGACAGCCTGAATCGCCTGGTTCAGTCTACCGATCCACTGGGCAATGTGGGCACCACTGTATTTGATGACGCGCAGCTTTCGGTGTCCGCTTACACCAACGATATCCTGCGCGATGTGACCCAGCTGGATGGATTGGGCCGGACCCAAACTTTGACGTCCTACCCCGACCCGGATGACAGCGCCAGCGCGTACGCCAAACTGAATGAATCGGAATATAGCGGGCTAGGCCAGATACTGCGTACGGTCATCAGCCAGCTCCCCAAGCAGGGCGGGAATCCGCAGGCGCTGTATGAAAACAGTTATAGCTACGATGTCGAAGCAAAGGTGATTACCGAAGTTTGCAGCGGATACAGCGGGCCGCAGCTGACAACGACCCGTAATACGTTTTACGACCTGTTCGGCAATCCGCTGGGGTACGCCAAGCAGACCGATTATGCGGATGGTCGGAGCTTCCAGAACGACGCGTGCATACCCCGTTACAACGCTGCCAACCTGCTTGTTTCGGTCACCAATCAATTGGGCCAGGTCGAATCCTACAGCTATGACGACGACGGCCGGATGCTGACGCGGACCCGTTTCGACGGTACGGTCATCTCTTATAGCTATGACAAGGTGGGCAAGCTGCTACAGACCGCCTGGAATGGTGGCAGCATCGATTGCAGCTATTACCCGAACGACCGTATCAAGAGTGTGACGCTCGGTGGCGCTGCCATTCTGTACGACTATTATCTGGACGGCAGCGCGAAATCCATCACCTACCCTGATGGTCGGTCGCAATCATATAGCGTTGATACCTTTTCGAGGATCACTTCGCAAACCGATGCATCCGGCATGGTGACTTCCAATCTGTTCGACACCTACGGCCGCATCGCCAAGCGCACCAACGGCATCGATACCATCACCAACGTATATGGGACCATCAACCATACAGCAGGTGTGCTGCAAGGTGTTGAACTGACTGGATCGGGGCAATTCACATGGCAGTATGCGTACAACGGCTTCGGTGAGCTCAGTGCTACCGCCATCGCGAATGCTGCCGGTGCCAGCGTATTGAACACGCGCTACACGCGAGATACCGCCAGTCGCCTGATAGAAACCGCGGTCTCGTCTGCTACCTGTAACGATTTCGCAGTCAACTACAGCAGGAGCTGCCTGTATGACGGGTTGAATCAGCTGGTCGGCGCCACGACTACCTATAGCAACGGTAAGCCAGCCGTACAAATCGCCTTTGCCTATGACGGCAACGGTAACCCGCTCAGCAAGACTACCAATGGCGTGGTCAGCGACTACACCTATAACGCAATCGACCAGCTTGTCGGTGCCGGTATTGTGTACGACCAGAATGGCCGTATGACGTCCGACGGTAGCGGACGCCAATACGCCTACAATGCGCTGGATCAGCTGATCCAGATATCGGGTTCGGCCCCAGCACCGGCTGACTATGATTACTACCCTGACGGTGCCTTGGCGTCGAACAGTAATACCGCAAGCGGCAGCAAACTGCAGTACTACTACAACGGTGCAGTCAACGCGATCTTGTCGCAAAGTACCGCCGAAGACTGGACCAGCTTCCTGTTCAGCGGTCCTGACCGACTGGCAGCGTATGAAGGTCAGCAAGCGTCCAGTTATTACATGACCGCAGCTGGCTCGACGGCCTTGCTGCAGGACGCTAACGGCGAGAGTGCCATCTTCAGCTATGACCCCTATGGCGCAGTCACCAGTCAGGGGGATATCAGCGCCAAGCAGAGCTTCACCTGGAATCAGGAGTATGCAGACCCATCCAACGGATTGGTTTATCTGCGCGCACGTTACTACCACCCAGGCTTGATGCGTTTCATGACCATGGATAGCGTGCTGAACGATAACCGCTACGCCTATTGTTCGGGTGACCCGATCAACCTGATTGATCCGACAGGGCACTCGGAAGCGGCCAACATCGCTGGTGCGGTCGTCGGTGGGATAGTCGGCAGTGTCGCTACCGTCTTCACAGGCTTCTTCGGCGGCATGGCAGCGGCCATGGTCTTCGGCCCTGAGAGCCTTCTTGCAAGCACCGGTGTGACGGCACTGGCCGGTGCAACCGGTAGCATCACGGCCAACGGATATCGTGCTGCTATCTCTGGTCAGAAACTCAGTGGTGGACGCGCCTTGATGGATTTGGCCAGCGGCGCGCTTGGCGGCGCTGTCGGTGCTGGGGTCGGTGGTTATGCCGGACGCGTTGCAATGCGTAACGCGCTGTCCCAAGGTTTGTCGCAAAGCGCGATTACTCGTATCGGGGCTGTCTGCTCGGCGGGGATAGGCGGATTGGCCGGCGCCGCGACCTCGGCCGGCGTCACCTCGTTGGCGACCGGACAACCTTTCTTCAGCAAGACGACTGCGCTCAGCATGACGGTCGGTTTCTTCGGCGGCGCGGGCGGTGGCCTGCTGACCTCGGGGGCGTATCTGGGCTTGCTCAGCAACAAGATCATTCCGGTCCCTTTGACGGAAAGCGAACTGGATTTGATCACCCCTGCTCGGGATCAAAGAGGCGCTATGCTGAGCAAACGTCTACTGGTCATGGCGCCACAGCCCGAGGCCAATGCAACCGCAGACCAATTCTTCGCCCGTTATGGCAACTATGACGCAGCACTTACCCTTGATTATCAACCTGGCTCGCAGACCTACGACACGATTGCTGCACATGGCGCCGGTAACACCATGTTTGCCAGTGTGGAATACAAGCCTGGCGGCATTCTGACCCGCGAGCCAAACATGGTGCGGCCAATCACAGGGAAATTGTTTGCCCGCTATGCGAGCGACGCATGGAGAGGCCGTGATGCGACTGAAGCTATCAAGGTGATGAGCTGCCACTCTGCTTTTTCCAATGCGCAAAGCATTGCGGACGCGTTCGGGTCTGAGACTTTCGGTGGCTATCCGGAGATAAACAGATTTACGTTTACTGATTGGCAGGTGCGACAGCCAAGGCGTCAAGGCTAGTATGGGCAGGTAATCACCGGGCACCATCATCTACCCAAGTTCGACAGGTACTTCGGCTCGTGCCTGTCGTGCTGAGTACCAGATCATGCACGTATCAACAGCGGGTGCGGTGCAATACGCTTTGAACGGGTTAAACGCGATGGCAGCTGCATTTACCTGAATCGGCGTGATATCTCCGACGCTTTGTGCGGCTGCTTCCAGGCGAGCCCTAATGGGACGAGTGGTCAGCCGCGCCAGAGTCGCATAGACCTTAACTTGGGTGGATAGCCTGATGCCCTGATCGAGATTGTGTCAGGACGCAAAAAAGCCGGCACATGGTGCCGGCTTTCTGCTTTGCAGCTTACAGCCTACTTGGGTGCTTTCTTCAGCAGCGCACCCAGCAGGCCCTTGGGTTCCGGGGCGGCTGCCTGGCCGCCCGAGGCCTTGCCGAAACGATCGGGCACATCGCTTTTGGCCAGCTTGGTGTTGATCTTCAAGCCGCGCAGCTTTTCCAGTTCAACTTTCTTCATGCTCTATCCTCAGTGATGACGGCCGGTGGGGCGTCGGCCTACGCCGGGCCCGCGACTATTATGATTGCCTGCCTGGGCTACCGGTTGGCGCGACTGGGTCTTGCCCTGGCCTTGGCTGCCAGCAGGCTTGCCGCTGCCACTGCCTTGGGGCTGGCGTGGCTGACCACCACCACCGCCACTACGGCCGCGACCCTGGCCTTGGCCCTGACGGCCACCGCCGCCGGAGCGCTGCTGGATGGGTTCGGGCTTGGCATGGGGGTCGGGCTCGAAACCCGGTACGATCTCGCGCGGTATCTCGCGCTTGATCACACGCTCGATATCGGCCAGCAGCTTCTTTTCGTCCACGCAGACCAGTGACACAGCCTCACCCTCGGCGCCAGCACGGCCGGTGCGGCCGATGCGGTGCACATAGTCTTCGGGCACATTGGGCAGCTCGTAGTTCACCACATGGGGTAGCTGATCGATATCGATGCCTCGGGCGGCGATATCGGTGGCCACCAGCACCTGCAGGGTGCCATCCTTGAATTCGCTGAGCGCGCGGGTACGTGCCCCCTGGCTCTTGTTGCCGTGGATGGCCAGGGCGCTGATGCCATCCTTGTCCAACTGCTCGGCCAGGCGGTTGGCGCCATGCTTGGTACGGGTGAAGACCAGCACCTGGAACCAGTTGTGTTCCTTGATCAGGTGGGCCAGCAGTTGGCGCTTCTTGTCGCGGTCCACCGGGTAGATCTTCTGGGCGATGGTATCGGCGGTGGCATTGCGGCGCGCAACTTCGATCAGCTCTGGCGATTGCAGCAGGTTGTCTGCCAGTGCCTTGATCTCATCGGAGAAGGTGGCCGAGAACAGCAGGTTCTGCCGTTCACGTGGCAGCAGCGACAGTATCTTCTTGATATCGCGGATAAAGCCCATGTCCAGCATGCGGTCGGCTTCATCCAGTACCAGGATCTCGACCTTGGACAGATCCAGCGTACCTTGCTGCACGTGGTCCAGCAGTCGACCAGGCGTGGCGACCAGGATGTCGACCCGGCTGCGGAGTTGCTTGATCTGCGGGTTGATGCTGACACCGCCGAACATGGTCATGGACGTCAGCTTGAGGTATTTGCCGTAGTGACGCACGGACTCTTCCACCTGGGCTGCGAGCTCGCGGGTGGGGGTCAGTATCAGTGCGCGCACCGGTGGGCGGCCAGTGGAAGGGCCCTTGGCGGCGCGGTTGGCCAGGCGATGCAGGATGGGCAGGGTAAAGCCAGCGGTCTTGCCGGTGCCGGTCTGGGCACCTGCCAGCAGGTCACGGCCGGTCAGTACGGCAGGGATGGCCTGCAGCTGGATAGGGGTGGGCTCGGTGTAACCGAGTTCGGTGACGGCACGAACGATATCGTCGGACAGGCCGAGATCAGCAAAAGACATGGAAACTCCGGGGCATCGGCCTGGCTCCGCGATGGAGCGCCAGTCTGCGGCGGATGACGAAGGGTATACAGCGGGAGTGCAGGGCACCAAGAGCGGTGAAGACCTGAGCGGATACGAAGACTGGAGCGTATCCGGCGGCGCCAGTATAACAGCTTGGTACAATCTGCACTTTGCTGTTTTGCAACAATCCTGTAAAATCAGTTCGTTATGCTTGACAAGGCATAATCAAAGCGCGGCGCCGTTGGGGTGCCGTGGGCCGGAGCAGGCGAAGTATCACATTAGCTATGTGCCTGTGGCCGGTGGTTGTCAGTGAAATAAGGCAAGGGTTGCAACCGCCCGCGTACAGCTACCGCCCAGGTCTCACGACTTGTGACGGGATGCCGAAAGTGAAAGGAGCGTTATTATGGGTTGGTTAATCTACCTATTCCGACGTTAAGCCCGATTGGGTTCATCCCATCAGGGTGTCGTGTCCTGCGTCAGCAGGGGTTCCGACAAAAAAGCCGCGACGGTGCGTACCGCGCGGCTTTTTTATATGGGTAGGGAGCCGGACTCAGGCGCGGGCCCGGTGCTGTCCGCTACGGCTTGCTTGCCAGTTGGCTATCTACCCAGGCCAGCAGTTGTGGTGCGCTCATCACGCCGCTTTGCCGGGCGATCTCCTGGCCCTGAAACATCAGCAGCAGGGTGGGGATGCTGCGTATGCCGAAATAGCGGCTGGCGGCTGGCGCCGCATCGCTGTCCACCTTGACGAAGCGTATGCGCGGCTGCTGCCGTGCCGCTTCTTCGAAATGGGGCGCCATCATCTGGCAAGGGCCACACCAGGCGGCCCAGAAGTCGATCAGCACGGGCAGCTCGGTGTTGGCCAGAAAACCCGGCAGGCTGGCATCGCTGATGTCCACGGGTTCGGCCGCCATCAGTGGCTGTTTGCATTTACCGCAGCTGGGGCCATCGTCCAGGCGCTCATCGGGTATACGATTGGTGGCGCCGCAATAGGGGCAGGCTAGATGCATGTTGTGTTCTCTCTTGGCGTCAATCAATCCAGCTGGCCTGTTTCGACCAGTTCCCGTATCCAGCGTATGGCATCGATATCGGTATCACGATAGGCCGACTTCACGTAGTCGGCAAAATAGGCGTCGCCGGCATCGGTATCCTGCGGGCCGGTTTCGGGCAGCGCGGTCTGGTAGCTGAAGCGCACGAACAGGGCGCCCGGATTGGGCTCCTCTATGGTCATGGTAAAGCTGCCGCCTTGGTGCTGCGCACTGGGCGCCGTATCGAAATGGACACGGACTTCGTCTTCCAGCGTGATGTGATCCTCTACCCGTAGCGGCCCCAGCTGCATATCGCGCTTGAGCCAGCCGTCGCCACGTGCCGTGATGGTCACCGATTCGACCCCGACCAGGAATTCTTCCGGTTTTTCTACCCGGCGCAGCAGTCCTCGCCATAGCTGGTTGCGGCTGATGACCGAGAGTAAGGGGTCGTTGGCGTCGTTGATCTGGACGATATGTTCGTAATGCATGATGTGCAGTCCGGCAGATGGATGCCCGATTATAGGGCACTTCCCGCAGCACCAGACCGATGGTGGCCACTACGGCATAGGCCCAACCTGACGCTGGTCGCATAGGCAGCGGCCTGCCGCCGCCCCATGGCTATAGTGCTAGTAAATCACCCCCAAGGAGGCAGACCATGCGACGGTACATGCTGGCGGCGCTATTGTGCTGGCTGGGCGTCGCCTGTGCCCAGCCGCTGGTTTACCTGCGGCACCAGGGCGAGGAAGACCCGCACCTGCGCTATATGGTGGCGGTGTTGCAGCTGGCCATTGCGGAGAGTGGTAGTCGCTATCAGGTGCAGCCCAGCAAGATGCATATGGTGCAAAGCCGGGCGCTGGACGAAATACGGCGCAACTCCGGCCTGCTGGACCTGGTCTGGACCATGACCAGCGTGGAGCGCGAACGCGAGCTCTTACCCATACGGATACCGGTCGATCGGGGTTTGATAGGCTGGCGCGTTGCCTTGCTTAAACAGGACAGGCTGAAGCTGCTGTCGGGTGTGCGCGACTTGGCTGATCTGCGGCAGTTCAGTGCCGGCCAGATGCATGATTGGCCGGATACGAGCATCCTGCGCCACAATGGTTTGCCGGTTGAGGCCAGCGATCAGTACGAGGGGCTGTTCAGGATGCTGGCGGCCGGGCGCTTCGACTACTTTCCCCGCTCGGTGATCGAGATACGCGATGAGCTGCGCAGCCATCCTGGCATGGGGCTGGCTATTGAGCCACGTTTGCTGATCCGCTACCCCACGGCCTTGTACTTCTTTGTCAGCCGGGATAGGCAAAAGCTGGCGCTAGACCTGGAACGGGGCCTGGAGAAAGCCGTGCGTGAAGGGAAATTGCAGGCCCTGTTCCAGCGCTACTATGGCCCTTTGCTGCTGGAGCTCAATGTCGCGAACCGGCAGGTGGTGGAGCTGGCCAACCCCCTGTTGCCCAAAGAGACGCCGCTGGGCCGGCCGGAGCTGTGGTACCGGCCTGGCGATAACTGAGCAGGCGAACGGCGTACTCCTGTCGGGCGCCAGCGAGGTTCCCCGCTGGCGGGCGGGGGGACTCAAGCCGGGCGCAACTGCCGGCTGTTCCAGTAGCCTTCCAGTGTATAGAGCGCCAGCGCAGACCAGATCACGGCAAAACCGATCAACTTGCCGGTGCCGAAAGGCTCGTGCCAGAGGAAGACACCCAGGCCCATCTGCAGGGTAGGGCCGATGTACTGCAGCAGCCCCAGTAGTGACAGGGGAATACGGCGAGCACCAGCGGCAAACAACAGCAGCGGTATGGCGGTGATGGGCCCTGCTGCCAGCAGCAGGGCATGGGTGCTGCTATCGCCATTGACGAAGCCACTCTGCCCCTGGGATGTCAGCCAAGCCAGCCAGGCCAGTGCAAACGGCGTCAGCAGCAGGGTTTCCAGCGACAGTCCTTCCAGCGCGCCCAAGGGTGCCGTCTTGCGCAACAGGCCGTAGGTACCGAAGCTGGCGGCCAGCAACAAGCCTATCCAGGGCAACTGTCCGGCCTGTACCGTCAGCCACACCACCCCCCCGGCGGCCACGGCAATGGCGCCCCATTGGCCCGGCCGCAGCCGCTCATGCAGCAGAAAATAGCCGAACATCACGTTGACCAGCGGGTTGATGAAATAGCCCAGGCTGGCATCCACCACGCGACCGTCATTCACGGCCCAGATATAGATGAACCAGTTGATGGAAAGTACAGCCGCGCTGGCGATGAAGCGACCGACCACGCGCTTGTCCTGCAGGGCGGGTTTGAGCCAGCTCCAGTGCTTGCGGACAGCCAGCACGATGGCGAGGAACACCAGCGACCAGACCATGCGGTGCATGAGGATTTCCATTGCGGGCACATGCTTGATGGCCTTGAGGTAAAGCGGCAGCAAGCCCCAGATGAAATAGGCTGCGGCGGCGTAGAGTATGCCGGTCTGCATGGAATGAAGCTCCCCAGTGTGAGGCGGAATGATGCGCCCTATGCCCGCCGCCTGCACGTGACAGCCAGGTGACACCTTTGTGCACTGTCATGGTGGTTGCGCCCTGCCAATTGTCGACAGTGCGATGGCTGAGCCAGATTCAATGGTGGCCGAGAAATCCTCGATTGAGTCCTGATCGGGCGCCGCGCAGAATGCGGCGCTTCACCTCTATCTACACCGGAGCGTATCCATGTCCCGTCTGTTTCAACCCTTGACCCTGCGCGAACTGACCCTGCCCAACCGCATTGCGGTATCGCCCATGTGCCAGTATTCGGCTCATGAGGGCATGGCGAATGATTGGCACCTGGTGCACCTGGGAACCTATGCCGCTGGCGGCGCTGGCCTGATCATCAGCGAGGCCACAGCCGTGCTGCCGGAAGGGCGTATCAGTCCGCAGGATCTTGGCATCTGGTCGGATGAGCATATCGCGCCGCTGGCGCGGATTACCCGATTTATCCGCTCGCAAGGGGCGGTGGCTGGCATACAGCTGGCGCATGCGGGGCGCAAGGCGAGCTGCTACCGGCCCTGGTCGGGCAGCGGCGTCGTACCGCTGGATCAAGGCGGCTGGACTGTCGTGGGGCCAAGCGAACTGGCCTTTGCGGATAATTACCCACAGCCACAGGCACTCGATGCAGCAGGTTTGGCTGCCATTCCCCAGGCGTTTGCCGATGCTGCCCGACGCGCTTTGGCGGCGGGCTTCCAGGTGGCCGAGGTGCATGCGGCCCATGGCTACCTGCTGCACCAGTTCCTGTCGCCATTGAGCAACCGCCGTACCGATGGCTACGGTGGCCGCTTCGAAAACCGGATTCGCTTGCTGCTGGAGACGGTGGAGGCAGTGCGGGGTGTCTGGCCCGATGGTTTGCCCCTGCTGGTGCGGGTCTCCGCCACCGATTGGGTGGAGGGTGGCTGGAGCGCCGATGAGACCGTGGCACTGGCTGCCAGGCTGAAACACCTGGGCGTGGATATGCTCGACGTATCGTCGGGCGGCAGTGCATTGGCACCGCAGATACCGGTGGGGCCGGGCTATCAGGTGGACTTTGCTGCACGCGTAAGGCGTGAGGCCGGCCTGGCCAGCGGCGCGGTCGGCATGATTACCGATGCGGCCCAGGCCGAGGCCATATTGGCGCAGGGGCAGGCTGATCTGGTGTTGTTGGGGCGGCAGTTGTTGCGTGATCCGTATTGGCCCTTGCACGCAGCGGCCAGTCTGGGCTTGCCTGCAGCGTGGCCCGCCCAGTATTTGCGCGCTGCGCCGCAGGGCAGCACGGCCCGCGCTACGGTCGACTACGCCCAGGGGTAGAATGGCGGCCTTGCCCAGTGAGTTGCCGCTTATGCACCAGACCACCCATCCCGGCACGCGTGTCGTGCTGTGCCACCTATGCTGTGAGGACGTGCTCGCGTTGTATCAGGCCATGCACGACGCTGCAGGCAAGCGGCTGACGGGCTCACTGGGCAATATTGTCCAGGCCGGGCTGCGGCGCGATGGTCAGATGGCGAGGGGGCGTTGATGCAGGCAGAGGATAAGCCGGTGCTGGATATGCCCGTGCCGCGTGCCGTGGTGATAGGCCTGGTACTGATCAATCTCGCCCTGGCGCTCAAGCCCCTGTTTGGCGGGTTCTCCGGCGAGCTGCTGCAGGCTGCGGCTTACGGCCTGTTCAAGCAGTTTGTGATGGTGCCCGCATGGTGTGTGGCCGGCGGACTGGTGCTCAAGCTGCTCGACCGGCGTTTCAAGCTCAGCAATGCCTACCTGATAGGGCTGATTGCTGCGATAGCCTTTGCCGTCAGGGCCATGCGTAGCTAAATCCCGCTGCCTTGCCAGCGGGAACGCCGACTGCGGCGGGCCCGCACTGGCGCCTATCTCCGGGCGCTGCACACCGCTTGCCATGCCTCTCCTGTGCATTCCTCACGGCCATTATTTCCCCGCAGGGCCGTGTCTCCAGCCTATAACTGAGTATCCCCCATACAGATGACTCGCAGGAGACACGCATGTCAGCACCTCGACTTGCCCATGTGCTGGTTGGCCGCGAAACGGGCGTATACCGTATGGCCTATCGGGAATGGGGTGATGCGGCCAACCCACGGGTAGTGGTCTGCGCACACGGCTTGACCCGCAATGGGCGGGATTTTGAAAGCCTGGCCCATGCGCTGGCTGGCGATTTTCGGGTGGTTGCACCCGATGTGGTGGGCAGGGGGGAAAGTGATTGGTTGCGAGACCCCATGGGCTACCAGGTGCCGCTCTATGTGCAGGACATGCTGGTGCTGATTGCCCGTCTCAATGTGGCTACCGTGCATTGGGTAGGCACTTCCATGGGTGGCTTGATAGGCATGATACTGGCGGCCATGCCGGGTACGCCCATACGCCGGCTGCTGCTCAATGATGTGGGCCCGGTGCTGGCGGCAAGTGCCCTGGCGCGCATAGGTGAATACGTCGGCAAGGCGCCGGCCATGCCATCGCGGGCGGCGGCAGAGGCCTATATACGTGCGGTATCGGCGCCTTTTGGCCCGCACAGCGATGCGCAGTGGGCGTTTCTTACCGAGGTGATGCTCAAGCCAGATGGCAATGGCTGGCGCTTGAACTACGACCCTGGTATCGCCATACCGTTCCAGAAGGCGGCTGGCGATGATGTCAATCTCTGGCCGCTGTATGACAACATCCGCTGCCCCGTTCTGCTGACCCGTGGTGCGCAGTCGGATCTGCTCAGTGTGGATACCGCCTGTGCCATGAGCGAGCGGGGGCCGAAGGCGGCGTGGGTGGATTTTGAAGGGGTAGGGCATGCCCCCACCTTTCTGCAGGAAGACCAGATTGCCGTGGCAAGCAGTTTCTTGAAGGCAGAATAGGGCTGCTGATGTCTCGCCTATGGGTAGCGCTGCTGTGTTTGCTGGGACCGGCTACCACCTGGGCTGCGCCGGACAAGCTGATATTTGCCCTGCGCCCACTGCCCCCCTATATGGAAGTCACACCGACGGGCTATGCCGGCTCCCATGTGGAGATCATGGCGCGCTTGGCGGAGCGCCTCAATGTAAAACTGGAGATCGTGGAGTGCCCTTTGGTGCGCTGTCTGCGCATGCTGCAGGAAGGGACGGCCGATGTCACCATGGGGCTGGCCATGACGGCAGAGCGTGAACCCATGATGGTGCTGCTGGAGCCACCCTATGCGGCGGGGTCGCCCACCTATTTCTTTCTGCGCCGCGATGACAAGCGCAAGGTAAGGAAGTACGAGGATCTGTATCCCCTGCGCCTGGGCGTGATACGGGGGCTGCACTACTTTGATGAATTCGATGGCGACAACAAGCTAAAGAAGGATGAAGCACCTGATCTGATGACCAATTTCCGCAAGCTGGTGGCGGGCCGGGTGGATGTGGTACCGGCGGGTGCCAATGTGGCCGCCACCTTCCTGCAGAACCCACAGTTTGCCGGCCGGGTCAAAGCGGCAGAATGGGTGCGGCCCAACAAGGTCATGCGCTATGTCTCGATGTCACGGACCTCGCCGTGGCAGGATGAGCGCGGCCGCCTGGAGCAGGCACTGGCTGCAATGGTGGACGCTGGCGAAACAAAGGCTATTCTGGAACGCTATGAAACGGCATTTCTGGCGGCCTGCAAAAAAGCCCGCCGTTGTTGATAACTACCCTGTACCTGAAGGCGTCCAAGCCTGAGAATACTATCCATGCCTGAGTAGATTTAGCCCCATGTTTGACCGCCTGCTACCGATTTTCCAGACCGACACACCCCTACGTGAGTTGCGCCTGATTCTGGAGCGCTTGCCTGGCCAGCCCGTGATTGCGGCGCTGGATGGCCTGGCGGAAGCCTTGCGCGAGGGCATGGCGGCGTCTCCCAGCGGCCCGGCGGCCCGCAAGCTGATAGACGCGCTGGACCCTACAGCACGGCAATGGGCTGATCAGGCGTTGGAAGAACTGGCGACCAACAAGGACAATCCGGTACGGCGCGACATGACTGGCAAGCGCCTGGCCTTGCTGGCCGACCAACTGGCCAATGCCAGCTATATCGAGGCGGTACGCGAGACGGTGCAGTTGCAGAAGGGCACCGGACGTATCGGTGACCTGCGTGACTGGGCTGCTGGCTATCTGCACTGGTTGGGCCTGGCCCACACGGCCAGGGCGCTGTATGACCCACAACAGGCGGCAGTGATCTGGGCAGGGCCGGTGGACATCTACCTGGCGCTGGTGCGGCACGGGGTATTGGGCAGCCATATTGGCGACAGCAAGGACGAGCCGGCCCGTGCCTTGGCCTATCTGCTGCTGAGTCATGATGCCTTTGCCGTGGTGGAAGGCCATGAGGTGGCATTGGCTGCGCGTTGTTGCCGCCAGCTTGCCGGCCATGTCTTTATTGCCCCGGATTTTCACCGCTCCACGCCCCTGGTCATGGACCCGGATGCCAATGAGGCCAGCCGACTGGTCGGCTGGGGGGGGCCTAGTGCGGCATCACCGGCGCTGTGCTTTGGGCTGGAGGCGGTGGCACAGCAGGCGCGTTATGCCCAGTCGGTGCTGCAGACGGGCGGCCTGCTCGATTGGCTGCCTGCCAATGCCCAGCCTGAGGTGTTCGACAAGCTGGTGCATGGCTGGGTGGCGCGCAGCGGACGTTGTCCCAATATAGTCGCCTCCCGCTTGGGACAGTTGCAGACTGCTTTTGATTTCCTTCGCATACGTGGCCTGTTGGGCCAGAAGAACGAGCGCATGCTGGAGAACGACCCTTACCTGCGCCGCGCCCAGGTGGAGGACATAGACGAGAACGGTGTGGGCCTGTTGTTGCCCGGTGATAGTGCCGCGCTGCTGGCCGCTGGCTTGCTGGCCCTGCAGATGCCCGGGCGAGGGTGGTGGCTGGCGCGGCCGGTACGTAGCCTGCCCCAGGCCGATGGCCTGTTGTTTGTCACGGCGCGCTGGCTGGGGCAGGAGGCACAGGCCATACGGCTGATTCCGGTAACCGGCGATGGTCAGCGGGCGCTCTATCTGCAACCGGGGCCGGCCAATGGTTACGAGGCCATCGTGCTGCTCGATCACGACTGGCTGGCCACTGACCTGCCATGCCAGGCCGAACTGGGGGAGAGCAGCCTGACTCTGGTACCCGCCGCCCCGGAGCCACTGGGGCCGGCGCTTTGGTGCTACCGTTGCCGGCAGGTGTAGCAGGCCCCCGCCTTTCCCCTATTTTCAGTGCGCAGCAGGCCTTCAGCGGGCATCGTAGCGGAACTGGTTAACCTCGCCGCAGAGCTCATGGGTCAGCCGGCCCAGCATGCTTGCCGTCTGGTTCATGGCGGCCACGGCGGCGGTGTTTTCCTCGCTGATCTGGGCGACCTTCTCCACTTGCTGCGCTATCTGCTGGGTACCGGCCTTGTGCTCGTTCAGTGATTCGGCAATGTTGGCGACAGCCTGTTCGCTGGCGTCCACCCCCTCGGTGATGGCGGCAATGGATAGCCCGGCGCGGCTGGCCAGCTCGGCACATTCATGGGCTCGCTCCACCGTGGTGTTCATTGCGCCGACAGCCTGTTCGCTGTTGCCGCCTATCTGGGTCACCATCTGCTGGATATCGATGGTGGCATTGGCCGTGCGTTCGGCCAGCTTGCGCACTTCATCGGCCACCACGGCAAAGCCGCGTCCCTGTTCGCCGGCCCGGGCAGCTTCAATGGCGGCATTGAGCGCCAGCAGATTGGTCTGGTCGGCCACATCCTTGATGACGCTGACGACAGAGGTGATGCGCTGGGCATCCTGGCCCAGGGTGGTCACCTTGCCCGCGGCCTCGGCCACGGCGCGGTCTATCGCCTGCATATGGCTTACGGTGGCACGTATCTGGTCTGCGCCGCTGGCTGCCTGTTGCCGGCTGGTGGCACCCAGCTCGTGGGCCTCGTGGGCATTATCGGCCACATGAGCAATGCTGACGGTGACCTGTTCCACTGCGGCGGCCATGGCGCTGGTGGCCTCGGAACCCGCGTTGGAGGCCAGGGCCACCTGCTGGGTGGTGTTGGCCAGTTGTTCGGCTTCGTGATTGACGGTGTCCACCGCCTTGGCCACGGCCTGCACCAGGGTTTGCATATTGTCGGCCAGGGTGTTGTAGGCGCGGGCAATGCTGTCTATCTCGTCGTTGGCGGTCACCGGCACCCGTAAGGTCAGGTCACGCTTGTCGCGGGCCTGCCGCAGGGTTTCACGCAGTGTGCCGATCTTGCGGTTCATGCCATTGAGCAGCCAGGCGGATACACCCCCTGCAATCACCATGGCGGCCAGCAGGGTAATCCAGGTCACCATCCGGGTATGGGCATAGTCATCCTGGGCAGAGGCAAAGTTCTTGCGTGCCTCTTTCAATTGCAGCTCAACCAGTTTGGAGATGCTGCCCGATATCGGGTCTATGGCCGGATAGAGGTCGGTGCGGGCGAAGGCGTCCAGTCCGGTGGTGTCACCCGCAGCCAGTAGTTGATCGAGCTTGGCCGCTGCCATGTCGGCAGCCTTCATGGCGGTTTCCGCCTCGGCCACCAGCTGCTTTTCTTCCGCAGTGAGCTCGGTGGCGGTGTAGGCCTGCCAGTTTGTCCGTATCTGTTTATTGGCCTCTGCCACGGCAGTGCGCGCCGCTGCTGCGGTGATGGTCTGGTGATTGGCCTTGTGGGTGGTATCCACGATATTGACCGCATACATGTCGGCCACCACCTTGAGCTGATCCAGTGGGACGACGCGGTCCTTGTAAGTGGTGGCAAAGGCGGCATTGGTACTGGCCAGACGGGTGAGGTTGTTAATGCCCAACCCCAGCATCATGACCAGAAGTCCGATGACAAGAACAATCAGCTTGGCTCGCAAGGTCATGGTGGTACTCCTGTTGTTTGTCTGTCTTATACGTCAGGGCTTCCTCACTATCCGCTAAGCCTTATGCGTGCTGGCTTTGTAGACAATATATCCTTGTCATGAAGTTTTATCCATGTCGCCAGGCTGCGATACCGGCCCGCCGGCCATACCAACAACCATGGTTGTGCCGCCCAGGCGTTCGGCTGCGTGGGCTAGCCTCTGCGCCATTGGGATGAACTGGCCCGGTGGACGGGGCAGTCAGGGGCGGCTGCGGGCCAGCACCTCGGCCTTGAGTTTTGCAGCCGGGTCGCCCTGGCGCGCGGCAGCGGTGTACCACATCAAGGCCTGGGCGATATCGACAGGCCTGCCGTCGCCATGCTCGTACATGGAGGCGATCAGGTACTGCGCCCCCATATTGCCGCCCTCGGCGGCCTTCTCGTACCAGCGTGCTGCTTCGGTGTAATCCTTGGGTGCGCCACGTCCCAGGAAGTACTGCGTGCCCAGGTCGAGCTGCGCCTCGGTATGGCCTTGCTCGGCCGCCAGTTTGAACCAGCGCGTCGCCAGCACTTGCGATACCGGCACACCATCGCCGCGCTCATAGGCCAGGCCCAATACATAGTTGGCATTCATCACGCCGCCGGTGGCCGCTTTTTCCAGCCAGACCAGCCAGTCCTCCTGGGTTTGCCCAGCTTCTCCCCGCCGCAGCATCATGGCGTAGTTGAACTGCGCCAGGGCGTGGCCCTGTTCGGCCAACTGACGGTAGCGCTGCAGCGCGATCGGCCTGTCGCCACGGGCATAGGCGGCATAGGCTTCGTCTATGGGGGCCGCCAGGGTGGTGGCACTGAGCAAGCACAGTGCAAGCGTAAGATGTGTCATGGACAACCTCGCATAGTCAGCGCGCGGTGGATAGCCCCGCGCGAGCTGGCGCCGGGGGCCAAATCCTTGCCGGCTGCGCACGCCTAGCCGGTACGCTAAGCGTGGCTTCGTCGCAAACCTGGGTCGTTCATACAGCCCTTTTCTGACACGGCGTAAGCGGCGCGTGCTAGGTCAGCCCGTAGGCAGGCGGAAGTAGGCCAGGCGCTGGCGCAGGCTTTCGGCCAGCCTGCTCATTTCCTCGGCCGTGGTGGCCAGTTCCTCGGCTGCCGCGCTGTCGCCCTGGGCTGCTTGGGCAAAGCCGGTGAGCGCCTCATCGATATGGCGCGTACCTGCTGCCTGCAGCTCGGTGGCCTGCGCCACTTCGCTGGCCCGCAGGGCGGCTTCATCCACCGCATGATCGAGTTCACCGAACTCCTCCACGGCTTCGTCGGCCATTCTCTGTATGCGATCGGTAATGCCACTCACCTCGGTGGCGGCGTTCTGGCTGCGCTGCGCCAGTTTGCGCACCTCGTTGGCGACTACGGCAAAGCCACGGCCATGCGGGCCGGCTCGGGCAGCCTCTATGGTGGCGTTCAGCGCCAGCATATTGGTCTGGTAGGCAATGTCGTCCACCAGCTTCAGCAATTGTGCGATCTGGCGCATTTCACTGCTGGCGGTCATGGCCAGTTCTATGCCATGGCGGGTACGCAGGCGCGCTGCCTCGGTCAGGCTGGCGCTGGCCACCGCGCTCTGGCGGGTGTGGCTGATGCCAAAGCGTATTTGTTCCAGCGAGGCGTGAGTCTGGCCTATACCCTGTGCCAGCCGGTCACTCTGCTGGCGCATGGCTTCGGTGTTGCTGGCGATCTCGGCGGCATGCGCTTCCAGGGCCAGGCTGCCTTGCTGTATCTCCTTGAGCACCACCAGCAGATGCTGGCGCATCTGCTCCTGCTCGGCCAGCAGGCTGCTGCTGTCGTGCGGCTTGATGGCCGTCGCCTGCGCCAGATCACCACGCGCCAGCCGGCGTATGGCCTGGCGGGCTGCGCTGGGCTCGCCGCCCAGCAGCTGTTCCAGCCGTCGCCAGGCCAGCCACGCCCCCGCAAGCAGGATCAGCATGCTGAGTCCGTACAGCAGCAGTATCCGCAGCTTGCCCTGTTGTATGCCGGCTACGGCAGCCTGCTCCTGCGTCTGCAGATAGTGCCGGGCGGCATCCACCTGGGCGTCTATGCTTGCACGATGTATCAGGAACAGCCTGTCCAGCGCCGCCTGGCTGCTGGCAATCAGCGTGGCATCCTGGCTGGCAAGGGCGGGCAAATAGCGGGATTCCAGCTGCGCCAGGTAGTGCTGGCCAGCGGGCTCGGCCTGGGTCAGCAAGGTGTGCAGTACCTCGGGCGGCAGGGGGCTATTGCGCCAGTGACGCATGCGGTCGACATAGCGCGCCATCTCCCGCCGCAAGCGCTGTTGCGTTACGGGGCTGGGGTTGGCTGCCAGATCATGTGCCAGCATATGCACCTCGATCAGGTAGGCGGGCGGCGGCAGGATATCGGCCACCAGATCCTTGGCGTTGATGATCTGCTGGTAGCGGGTGCCGCCTATCATCAGCCGGCTGGCACTGTGCCAGGCTAGCCAGGCCAGGGCGCTCTGACCAAGTATCAGGATCGCAAAGAACAGGTAGAGGCCCTGCTTGAGCCCCCATCTGCGTTGATGAACCTTGCCCGGCATGGCCAGATGGGCCTGCTGCTGTACGGCGATCGCATCCATGCTTCCCCCTTGCACCAGAGCAAGGTTGTCCCGACTTCAGCCTGGTATGCGTGGCATGGGCACCCTGCGCGCTGGACGCAGATTCGGTGGGCGAGCATTGGAGGCGCCGCCACCTATTGTAAGTACTTGAATCAGCATAGTGCACGGCCCGCGGACTTGCGGTGCATGGACGTAAAAAAACCGCTCCTGAGAGCGGTTTTTTACCTGACGCAAGGCGACGACTTAGTCGAAGTCGCGGTTGCTGAAGGACGGACGGCCACCTGGGCGCTTGGGTGCAACATTGCCACGGTTGTCACCACCGCCACGGTTGAACGATGGCTTGCCGTTGCCATTGCCACCGCGGTTGCCCGGCTTGCGGTTGCCGCCATCCAGCGGACTGTGCAGGGTCAGGCGGGGTTGTTCCGAGTACACGGTGGCATCGGTTTCCAGGCCCTTGAAGTCTGCCCGGTTGGTGCGGGGAGCGCGGTTGCCGACATTGTCACGGTTGCCGATGTTGTCACGGTCGCCGTAGGGCTTGCGGTCGCTGAAGCTGCGACCTTCGCCGGCAGGCTTGCGGTTGCCGTAGTTGTCGCGATCACCGGCTGGGCGGTCACCGAAAGACTTGCGATCACCAGCGGGACGATCGCCGTAGGGCTTGCGGTCACCAGCGGGACGATCACCGGCCGGGCGGTCGCCGTAGGCCTTGCGTTCGCCGTAGGTCTTTTCGCCGAAAGGCTTGCGATCGCCGTAGCTGCGGCCTTCGCCGGCGGGCTTGCGCTCGTCAAAGCGCTTGCCACCATCACGCGGCTTGTCGCTGAACTTGTTGCGGCCACCATCACGGCTGCCGAAGCGGCTGCCGCCATTGCTGGGGCGCGGCTCGAAGCGGGCTTCGAGGCCTTCCAGCTGATACGGGTTGAACTTGCGGCCAACAAACTTCTCGATGCGGCGCAGCGCGGGCACTTCGTGCTTGGCGGCGAAGGAGATGGCAATACCGTCACGGCCAGCGCGGCCGGTACGGCCAATACGGTGGACATAGTCTTCGGCAAACTTGGGCAGGTCGAAGTTCACCACGTGGGTGATGCCGGCTACGTCGATACCACGGGCGGCGACGTCAGTGGCGACCAGTACATCGATCTCGCCCTTCTTCAGGCGGGCCAGGGTACGGGTACGCTCGCGCTGCGGCATGTCGCCGTGCAGGGCGGCGGCCTTCTTGCCTTGGCCCAGCAGGCGGTCGGCGAGGTCGGCGGCATCCAGCTTGGTGGCAATGAAGATGATGGCCTGGCCGACGGCTTCGTCTTCCAGGATGCGATCCAGCAGCTTGGCCTTGTGAGTGATGTCGTCAGCGTAGTGCAGCTTCTCGACGATCTGTTCCTGGCGCTTGGGCGGCGGGGCGATTTCTATGCGTTGCGGGTCGGTCAGCAGCGACTGGGCGATGGTGGCGATATCGCCATCCAGCGTGGCCGAGAACAGGGCAGTGACGCGCTCCTTGGGCAGCTTGGTGGCGATATGGGCGATATCGTCGCGGAAGCCCAGGTCCAGCATGCGGTCGGCTTCGTCCAGCACCAGCATTTCAAGACGGCCCAGGTCGATACGGCCACGGTCCATCAGGTCGATCAGGCGGCCAGGGGTGGCGACCAGGATTTCGACGGGGCTGGACAGCAGCTTGATCTGCAGCGGGTAAGGCATGCCGCCCACGACGCTGACTACCTTGGCGTGGCGGATCTGCTTGCCATAGGTTTCGGCAGCGCTCTTGATCTGGGCAGCCAGTTCACGGGTAGGCGACAGCACCAGAATGCGTGGGCCCTTGCCGGGACGCTCGGTTTTTTCGGTCAGGAAGTTCAGTGCGGGCAGCATGAAGGCTGCGGTCTTGCCTGTGCCGGTGGCTGCCGAAGCCATGACATCGCGACGTTGCAGCAGCAGCGGAATGGCGGCTGCCTGGACTGGCGTGGGTTCGGTGTAGCCAGAGGTAACGAGGGTGTCAAGAATAGGCTGGGCAAGGCCGAGGTCGGCGAAGGTGACTTGTGTCAAAGCGGTTTCCTAGGTGGTGCTTGCCGATAACAATTAATCGGAAAGCGAACGAACCCGAGCACAGACGCCACGACTAAACAAGCCCCGTATTATGGGCCGACAGGCTAAAACCCGTCCGGCGCGGCATGCGCGTAGATTCGTAATTGGTTTACTAGCCCGGTTATCCAGGCTGACAAAGCTGAGATCGGCAGGGCCCGAACTTAGGCTGATATGCGGATCGGCAGCGCCACATCGACGCTAACCGAAAGAGCGCCAAAACGTTGAAACTGCAACGGCGCGGAGGTCAGGTATCGATGATCGTGCACCGTGTTTCGATGCAACGGGGCGCAGTATGCTGAAAACAAAAGAAAAAATCAAATACTTTGTGCGTTGCAGAAAGATCGGCATGCTAAAATGCTTCGTTTCCAGAATCGAAATTGACAGGTTTCTCTTATGAGCCGCGCATTACGTAATATCGCTATCATCGCCCACGTTGACCATGGCAAGACCACGCTGGTGGACCAATTGCTGCGCCAATCGGGCACCTTCCGTGAAAACCAGCAGGTCGACGAACGCGTGATGGACAGCAACGATCTTGAAAAAGAGCGCGGCATCACGATTCTGGCCAAGAACACTGCCATCGATTTCGAAGGCACTCATATCAATATCGTCGACACCCCCGGCCATGCCGACTTCGGTGGCGAGGTTGAGCGGGTGCTGGGCATGGTGGACGGCGTACTGCTGCTGGTGGATGCCGTTGAAGGCCCCATGCCGCAAACCCGTTTTGTGACCAAGAAGGCATTGGCCCTGGGTCTGCGCCCCATCGTGGTGATCAACAAGGTGGACCGTCCCGGTGCACGTCCTGACTGGGTGCTGGACCAGACCTTCGACCTGTTCGACCGCCTGGGTGCGACCGACGAGCAACTCGACTTCCCCATCATTTATGCGTCGGGCTTGAATGGCTTCGCCAAGCTGAACCTGGATGAAACCTCGGACAATATGCGCCCCCTGTTCGAGACCGTACTCAAGCATGTGCCCACACCACCGGGCAACCCTGATGCCCCCCTGCAGTTGCAACTGGCCGCGCTGGATTACTCCACCTATACCGGTCGCCTGGGGGTAGGACGCGTGATCAACGGCCGTATCAAGCCGGGCCAGCAAGTCGTGGTGATGAACCACGAAGAGCAGGTGGCTTCCGGTCGTATCAACCAGGTGCTGGGCTTCCAGGGCCTGGAGCGGGTGCCTGTGGAGTCGGCTGAGGCTGGCGACATCATCATCATTTCCGGTCTGGACGATATCGGTATTGGCGTCACCATCTGTGACAAGGAATCCCCGGTTGGTCTACCGGTCCTGGGTGTGGACGAGCCCACCCTGACCATGGACTTCATGGTGAATACCTCGCCATTGGCCGGCACCGAAGGCAAGTTCGTGACCAGCCGCCAGATTCGCGACCGCCTGAACAAGGAACTGCTGACCAATGTGGCGCTGCGTGTGGAAGACACCAGCGATGCGGATATCTTCCGCGTCTCCGGTCGCGGTGAACTGCACCTGACCATTTTGCTGGAAAGCATGCGTCGCGAAGGCTTTGAAATGGCCGTGGCCAAGCCGCGCGTGGTGTACAAGGAAATCAACGGCGTGAAGTGCGAGCCGTATGAAAACCTGACCATCGACCTGGAAGACAGCCACCAGGGCGGCATCATGGAAGAAATCGGGCGCCGTCGTGGCGAGCTGACCAATATGGAAAGCGATGGCCAGGGCCGTACCCGCCTGGAGTACCACATTCCTGCCCGTGGCCTGATCGGCTTCCAGTCCGACTTCATGACCATGACCCGTGGTACCGGCCTGATGAGCCACGTGTTTGACGACTACGCCCCGACCAAGCCCGATATGCCTGGCCGTCACAATGGCGTTCTGATCTCGCAGGATGACGGCGAAGCCGTGGCCTACGCACTGTGGAAGCTGGAAGACCGCGGCCGCATGTTCGTAAGCCCAGGTGACAAGCTGTATGAAGGCATGATCATCGGCATCCATAGCCGCGACAATGACCTGATCGTGAACCCGATCAAGGGCAAGCAGCTGACCAACGTGCGTGCCTCGGGTACCGATGAGGCTGTGCGCCTGACCACCCCGATCAAGCTGACGCTGGAATCGGCCGTGGAGTTCATCGATGACGACGAGCTGGTGGAAATCACTCCGGTGAGCATCCGTATCCGCAAGCGCCACCTGAATGAGCATGACCGCAAGCGCGCACAGCGTGCTTCGGAAGGCTGATTGCAGTCTGTTTGAGGCGTCGAAAAAACGGCAACCCATCGGGTTGCCGTTTTTTTGTCTTGCATTCTTTGAACAGGTTCTTGGACGCAGTCTCAGTCGGCGCTGTCGCTGCAGTGTTGCAGCCTGAGCTGCCTGGGACTGAGCCCAGTGGCCAGTTTGCATTGCTTGTGCAGGGCGCTTTGGTCGAAGAAGCCAGTATCCACGGCAATATCGGCAATTGGTATGGCGGTTTCGCGGATGGCGTACAGGGCTGCCTCCAGCCGGGTGCGGCGGACAAATTCGCCGGTGCTGGTCTGGAATACCCGCTTCATCCGCCTGTCCAGCTGGGCTATGGACAGTCTGGCCACATCGGCCAGCTCTTGCAGATTGAGATGGCGGGCGTAGTGCGCCTGGATGTAGTCCACCACTCGCGCGAAGCCTGCGTCTATCAAACCATCGCGGCTCAGCTCGGTGAGGTCCTTGGAGATGCAGACCAGGCCTAGCAGTGTGCCGCTGGCATTGTGTATGGGTTGTTTGTTGGAGATGCACCAGCCGCTCTTGCCATCGTTGTAGAGCGTCAGGTCCAGGCTGTCGACGATGGGTCTGCCTGCCGCAAAGACAGCAGCGTCCTGCTCGCAATAGCGCTGTGCCATGTGGCTGGGGAACAGGTCGTGGGCGGTGCGTCCTATGGCATCCTGCTTGTGCCGCAAGCGGCAGCGCGCCACGCAGGCGCTACTCATGGCGAGATAGCGGCCTTGCGTGTCCTTGACAGAGAACACCACGTCAGGGAGGCGCTCGAACAAGGACTCGACGAACAGTACATCGCTCAATTGCTGGACGATGTAGGGCCGTTGTGCGGCCAAGGTACTGGTTGCAAACATGGGGCAACTCCCTGGGGCCGAATGGTCGGCAACGAGCGGTATCAGGTGTCCGTGCAGCGCAGGCGTGGGCTTGGGATGTCCATGGCGTCGCGCCCATATCGCCTGCCAAGCTGGGCGGCTAAGGTTTCTGGTAGTACCCTGCGTGGTGCAAACGCTCTAAAATATGTTATTTGCATATTTTGATCAATACAGGCGAACCGCCCGCATTGCTTTTGTAGCAAATAACAGGAAAAGCCACTGGGCGTACCCAGTGGCTTTTTACGCTTTCAGAGCGGGGTGGCTACCTGCCTAGTCGTAGCTGGCGTTGATGGCAACGCCGCTAAACGGTTGCTTGGCCTGCATCAGGAAGTAAATCCATTGCCCGGTAGGCGGGTTGGGCAGGCTGATACTCTCATTGTTACCAGGGTGTATCGAAGCTGCATCATAGCTACCAGTGGTCGGATAGCGGTTGAAACCCGCGTAGAGATCGACATCGCCGTTACCCGCCGTCGTCCATATCTTGAGGTTGCGAGCGCCTGCCGGCAGGTGGATGTAGGCATAGCTGCGGGTGCTGGAGGCAAAGCCACTGATGGAGCAACCCTTGCCCAGGTAGTAGGGATGGTTACAGCTGGGCAGGATGATGCCGCCGGGCATGGGGGGCTCGCCAGCAGTAGTGGCCGTCTGGGCCCAACTGGCGAACTCGCTGTCATAGCGGGTGCCAATCTGGCTCATATAGCTCTGATAGCCGTTGTAATCCCCTGCACGGAAGCGTGCCAGGACGGTATCCACATCGCTGCGATGGCGTTCCATCATGAAGCGGGTGGCCATATAGCCCCAGCGGTAGGCACGGTTGGTGTAGTCGCCCATGGAGTAGGTGTTGCCGAAGATCTGGCTGAGTTTGTACTGGCCGGTGCGGGCAGCATCGATGCTGGCCTGGTTGTTATTGCGCAGCGACAGGTATTCACCTATGCCCTCTATCCACCATACCGTCGGCTTGGCCGTGCCTGCGCCGAAGTCACCATACATATTGAAGCGGCCATCCAGGTAGTGCACATACTCATGCTCCAGGTTCCATATCTTGAAACTGGGGCGCATCCAGGAGGCTTCATGGGCGATGAAGCGGGCCTGGTTGCCGACCACAGCAGGGTTGCCTTCCAGATACATGCCACCATTGTTGGTGTCGATATCGTAGATGGCAGAAGCGTATTTGCTGTAGTTGGCATAGTCGTCGAATACCACTACTTCCAGTGCCGTGTTGTGATCATTGGCGACCGGTGTACGGTTGGTTTGCAGCATGTTGTGGAAGTAGGTCTCGCCACTTTGCAGGGTGGTGCACGATTCCTGCAACTGCGCTGCCGTCATGTCCTGGGCGCGGATGCGGATGGTGGCGCTGCAGTTGTGGCTGATGGGCAAGGCGGCATTGGCCAATTGCTGTTCAAAATTACAGGTGCCGTATTCGGCGCAGTTGGCATTGTCGTAATACTTTACCGCCTGCGCGGCCTTCAGCCACAGGCCCATGTCCGGCCCGGTCATGCTGGTGGTGGCCAGCATGTGCTTGATCATGGGCTTGATGGTGGGCTTCAGCTCCGGCAGACCGAACATGCGGAAAGCTTCGTTGGCGCTGTCGGTCAGCTGGTAGCTGTAGTTGGTATTGAGCAGCGTTGCCTTGTTCGCCAGCACGAACTGGTTGAGCGCGGTGGCATGGCTGGCGTCGCTCCGGAGTATGGCGAGGCCTTCGGGGCGGAAGTTGGCGTAGTAATAGACCGTCAGCACGCCGGTATAGCCGTCGCTCGCCGACCGTACCAGCAGTGCCTGGGCTGCATTGGGGTTGCTGGCGGTATTGGTGTAGCGGGTCACCAGGCTCTGCATGTCGCTGAGGTAGTAGGCCTCATCATGCAGGTTGGTGATCAGCTTCATGGTTTCGCCAGCGGTCGGTGAGGCGACAGCATTGTTCTGGAACAGCAGCGGTGAGGCCAGCAATTGCTTGATGGCCGGGCGCAGCGTGCCCAGCAGACTGCTGGAAGGCTCGGGTATGGTGTTGGAGCCTGCCAGGTAGTAGCCGGCACGCAGGTAGATGATCAAATTGATCAGGTTGCGGTTGCTGGCATTGTAGGCGGCGGCTTCCTGGGCAAAGCGGCTGGCCACGGCGGTCATGTTGGCCGGGCTGTAGATCTGGCTGGCCAGGGTGCTGTTGAGCGAGAACAGGCCGTAGTGGCATTCGTAGTCGGGCAGGCTGACCAGATAATTGGCCAGGTCATTGCCGCTATGGCTGGCCAGCCGGTTCATATCCTCGCATTCCGGCGTGGTCGCTAGCGCGCTGACCTGGCCGTTGAATCGGGTATCACGCTGCTTGGGCAGGCGCAGGTCGGTACGGGCCCGGCGGGTTTCGCTCAGGTTGTACAGTTTCTGCTCGGTGCTGGGTGGCAGGTTCTGCCTGACCTGGGGCATGGGCAGCATGCGCTCGGTGGTATCGGTATCCGCCTGTGCCAGTGGGCTCAGGCACCCCAGCAGCAAGGCTGCCAGCAGGGGGCAACGCAGTTTTGTTTTCATCTCACATTCCCTATTTTCCGTAGACGATAGCCTTGGCACCTGCTTTGCAGTTTCGGCTGGCTGCCGACCTGCGCGGGTTGTCTGGCGCGTGTTGTTGCAGGGCGAACTATGGCGGAGGGGCAATCGGGAATCTTGTGCTGGCGCGCTGTGGCTGCGGCGATATTTACCAAGTTGGTAGGGGAGGGCAAATGAAAACAGGACCATGCCTGTGTGGGCATGGTCCTGCTGATGCGGCAGTCGTGATGGCTACTGCTGAGGCGGTTGCTGCCCCTTAGAACACGGGTACCGGATAGGCAGCTCGCACAAACGGCGCCACGTTCTCGCTAAGCAGCTTGTGGGTACGCGTGGTCGGATGCAGGGTGTCCCAGAACACGAAGGTGTCGGGGTTGCTGCACTCGCTGCGCGGCGACTGGCTGCTCAGGTAGTTGAGGCTGCTGTCGCTGTTGATATTGAGGCAGGAGCTGGTGGTGTTGGTCATGCCATAGCTGGCCGGGC
The DNA here is from genome assembly GCF_036961565.1 of Chitinimonas sp. JJ19. Classification (NCBI taxonomy): domain Bacteria; kingdom Pseudomonadati; phylum Pseudomonadota; class Betaproteobacteria; order Neisseriales; family Chitinibacteraceae; genus Chitinimonas; species Chitinimonas sp. JJ19. Next base: position 204,797 of record NZ_JBAMDD010000007.1, on the reverse strand, counting down.
TGTTGAGCACGCTGTTGAACAGGGTGTAGGTATCAAACACCCGTATGTTCAGGCTGCTGCCGTACTGGGCACGCAGGCTGGCGATCATGCCGTCCAGGCGGTTGTTGTAGTCCAGCACCTTGGCGGCCACCAGGGCAGGGTTGCCCTTGATCTTGAACACAGGCGCCTTGGAGACATCGGGCAGCTTCAACAGCAGTACATTGCGGGCGCCGGTATTGAGCAGGTTCTGCAGGGCGCTGGTTTCGCCAGCAATGACCTGATCCACGCTACGGTCATAGTTGACGAAGTCATTGCCGCCTATCAAGACCGTGAACAGGGTTTTCTCCGGCCGGTAGGCTGCGGCTTTCTGCATGTATTCCTTGTACGACTGCACCTGGTCGGTCACGCCGGCAATGACGTATTTCTCGGTATTGACCCCGGCACCGCCCACGGCCCAGTTATAGAGCGGCAGGCGCAGGCTGTCGGCCAGGTATTCAACCCAGTTGTTGCCATTGCTGAAGCGGCCCAGGAACCAGCTATTGCGGTTGGGGAGCAGCCATTGCGAGGCGTTGTACATGTTCTGGGTGTCGGACAGGCTATCGCCAAAGGCCACAATGCGGTTGATGCCGCCCAACTGGGCAGCACTGTCCTGGCTCCAGACGGTGTAATTGAACGACAGTGAATTGTCGGCCGCAGCCCACATGGCCACATTGGAACCCAGGCCCTTGCGGCTGAGTGTGCTCTGGCACACGGACTTGAGGGTGTCCTGGCTGGTATCGCTATAGAACATGTTTTTCCAGGCCAGCATGCTGCTGGACCACCAGCTACCGTAGATACGGTAGTAGTCGTTGTTGCCGGTATTGAGCGCCCACACATAGTTGGTGGTGGGCCGAAGCTTGGTACCTGTGGCGTAGTAGCAGCGCAGATAGGTATAGGTGCTGCCGGACGCCCGTATGGTCATACCGTCCTGGTTCAGCTTGTTGCGCTTGAGCTTGTACAGTGACTCGGCGGAGGCAGGGCCGTGGGGGGACAGGTAGCTGCCCAGGATGGGGTCGGGGCGGATGTCGGCTGCATTGGTGGGGGTGGATGCGTGGGCCCATGAGGACAGCAGCAGGGCGCCAAGCAGCAGGGTTTTGTTTTTCATTGTTGTCTCCTCGTTCTGGGGGAAATCACCAGCCCGATAGCGGGACGACACCCGTCGCAACACGGGGCCAAGCTGTCGTACCGATGGGGGTGACGGCTGGAGGCGAACCACGGCCTCCGTGCCCGAGTGTTGCGTACCACCTGATTCGAGCAAGCACTTGGGCAGGTGCGGATCATAGCGCGTGACTTTGCCTGTTGAGCGATTGCTCTAATTTTGTCGCATGCCTGCAACTGTTTGATGTTGATGAAAAAATCAAGCAGGTATTGCAGGTTGTGGCGGCTATGCAAAAGCAGTACGGGTGTGCAATGCACCGTGCTGGTGCGCCAAGAGGCAGGTCGGAGCCGATGCGGCAGTGAGACATGCTGCGGCGCACAATCGAGCGCTTGCTTGACTAAAAAATCACTGGGACGTATGTTTCAAACAACCGTTTGATTGAATCGGCTATGCTTATGGGTAAACCAGACCCGACACAGCCGCGAAATCGGCGGCGCAGAACAACACGGCAAAAACAATGAATGGCATAGGCGAAACACGGCAGCTCGACACTGCGACACGCATTCTCGATGCGGCCGAGGCACTGTTCGTGGAGCACGGATTCGAGGCCACTTCGATGCGCATGATCACCCAGCGCGCCGAGGTGAACCTGGCTGCGGTGAATTACCACTTTGGCAGCAAGGATGCCTTGTTCCAGGGGGTGTTCACCCGTCGGCTGACCCCGTTGACGCAACTGGCAGTGCAGAACCTGGACAGGCTGGAAGCCGCGGCCCAGGGTGAGCCGGTGTCGGTGGAGCGCATCATGCGTGCCTTTATGGACGCGGCGCTCGATATCGCCCATGACCCCAAGCGGGGCGGGGTGATTTTCGTGCGTCTGCTCAGCCGTACCTTTATCGAGGCGCATCCTGTACTACGCGAGAGCCTGCCCCGGCACTACGAAGAACTGGTTGCGCGCTATGCCAAGGCGACCGCCAAGGCCCTGCCTGAGCTGGATGCCATAGAGCTGCAATGGCGGCTCAATTTCGCTTTTTCGGCGATTTTCAATGCGTTTGCCGGCAATAACATTCTGCGGCTGTTTGTTATCGATCCGGTGGTCAATGCGCGGGATCCGCGCCTGATCGCCACTTATCTCGTGCCTTTCGTCGTGGCCGGCCTGACAGCGCCGGTTACTGCAAAGGGTGCGGGTTCAAGCTTTTAACCTCCTGGGAAGGAAGACCTCATGGCACTCACCATCCTGATCGTCATCGTTGCGATACTGGCGCTAGGCTATCTGCGCGCGCCGCTGATCGCCTGGACCATTGCGGCATTGGCCGGCATCGCTTACGGTGTTTACGGCGGCTGTGGCCTGCATCTGGGCTGGCTGATCGGCGCGGGCGTGATTGCAGCGATATTCAATATCGTTCCGCTGCGTCGTGCACTGCTGACCGGCCCTATCTTCGGCATCTTCAAGAAGATCACCCCTGCCATGTCGCAGACCGAGCAAGAAGCCATCAATGCCGGTACTGTCTGGTGGGATGCCGAGCTGTTCTCGGGCAAGCCTGATTTCAAGAAGCTGCATGGCTACAACGCGCCCAAGCTGAGCGCTGAGGAGCAGGCCTTCCTGGATGGCCCGACCGAGCAGCTGTGCAGCATGATCGACGACTGGAAGATCACCCATGAGCTGAAGGATCTGCCGCCTGAAGTGTGGCAGTTCATCAAGGACAATGGCTTCCTGGGCATGATCATCAAGAAGAAATATGGTGGCGTGGAGTTCTCCAACTACGCGCATGCCCGTATCGTGACCAAGATTGCGACCCGTGGTGGTACGGCCGCTGTTTCGGTGATGGTGCCGAACTCGCTCGGACCGGGCGAGCTGCTGCAGCACTATGGTACCGAGGCGCAGAAGGACTACTACCTGCCCCGCCTGGCCAAGGGCCTGGATATTCCCTGCTTTGCGCTGACCAGCCCCTATGCTGGCTCCGATGCTGGCGCCATCCCAGACTTTGGCGTGGTGACCCGTGGCTCCTATACCGACCCACGTACCGGCCAGCATCATGAAAACGTGGTGGGTATCCGCCTGAGCTGGGAAAAGCGCTGGATTACCCTGGCGCCTATCGCCACCGTGCTGGGCATGGCTTTCAAGCTGTATGACCCTGAGCATATCCTGGGCGACAAGGAAGACATCGGTATCACCTGTGCGCTGATTCCGACCGAGCACGAGGGTGTGCAGATCGGTCGTCGCCATGCGCCACCGGGTTCGGCCTTCATGAATGGCCCGACCATGGGCAAGGATGTGTTCATTCCGCTGGAGTGGATCATCGGTGGCAAGGACTACGCTGGTCAGGGCTGGCGCATGCTGGTCGAGTGCCTGTCGGTAGGCCGCGCCATCTCCCTGCCCGCCATGTCGGTGGCCTCGGGCAAGTTTGCCAGCTTCGTGACCGGTGCCTATGCCCGGGTGCGTGAGCAGTTTGGCCTGTCCATCGGCAAGTTCGAGGGCGTGGATGAAGCACTGGCCCGCATCGGTGGTTATACCTACCAGATGGATTCGGCCCAGCGCCTGGCCTTGGCCGGCCTCGATAGCGGCGAGAAGCCGTCGGTGATCTCCGCCATCCTGAAGTATCACAACACCGAGCGCATGCGTAAGGTGCTGAACGACGCCATGGATATTCACGGCGGCAAGGCAGTGGTGCTGGGGCCGCGCAACTACCTGGGCAATGCCTACCAGACCATTCCGGTCGGCATTACCGTGGAAGGCGCCAATATCCTGACCCGTTCCATGATCATCTACGGCCAGGGCGCCATTCGCTGCCATCCTTTTGTGCTGCGTGAAATGAAGGCTGCCATGGCCAATAACGGCGCCGAGTTCGACAAGGCCTTCAGCGGCCATATCGGTTTCGTGTTCGATAACGCCATCCGTAGCTTTGTGATGGGTGTGACCGGCTCCAAGCTCAATTCCGCCCCGGTGGGTGGTGATCTGGCACAGTATTACAAGGACATCGAGCGTCTGTCGGCGGCTTTTGCCCTGGCGTCTGATATGGCCATGTTCAGCATGGGTGGCTCGCTCAAGTTCCGCGAGAAGATCTCGGCACGCCTGGGTGATGTGCTGTCCAACCTGTACATTGCCACTTCGTCGCTGAAGCGTTTTGCGGATGACGGTAGCCCCAAGGAAGATCTGCCTCTGCTGAAGTGGGCTGTGCTGCAGGCGCTGCATGATGCACAGGAAGCGCTGACCGGTTTCCTGGCCAACCTGCCCAACCGTCCGCTGGCCTTTGTGCTGAAGTGGATCATCTTCCCGCTGGGCCGCCACTTCACCACGCCGCGTGACCGCCTGGGCACCAAGATCGCCCGTCTGCTGATGCAGCCTGGTGCTGCCCGCGACCGCCTGACCCGTGATGTGTATGTGCCCAAGAATGAAGCTGATGCCGTTGGTGTGCTCAACTATGCATTGAGTGCCCATATCGAGGCCGAAAGCACCGAAGGCAAGCTGCGTCGTGCCCAGCGCGACGGCAAGCTGAAGGCGCTGAATGCCCAGGGTCGCCTGGATGAAGCATTGGCCAGTGGCCAGATTACCCAGGCCGAGCATGAGATGGTGACCCGTGCCCGCCGGCTCAAGCGCGAAGTCATCATGGTTGATGATTTCGACAAGATGCTGGACCAGCACGATACCGAAATCAGTGCCCGGATTCCGGTGTAATACCTAGCTTATTCGTGGGTGTGAAAAACCAACGAAAACTGTAGTCGAAAAGCCGCGCCAGCCCAGTCTGGCGCGGCTTTTCAGCAAATTACGCACAGGTGCTGTGCTATGCTCGCCACATTCTCGGCCGAGCGCTTGAATGAATTGGCTGAATCGGCCGAAGAGCTGTTTTACCTACCACAACGGAGACAACAAATGACGATGCACGCACTTCGTGTTACCGCGCTGCTGGTTGGCGCTGCTTTCGCCCACCAAGCCTACGCCTCGGGGTATCACTTCGGTACCCAGTCGGTCAGCGCCCAGGGCACGGCCAATGCCTCCGGTGCGGCGGCAGAAGATGCCTCCACCCTGTTCTACAACCCCGCCGGCCTGAGCAACCTCAAGGGCACGACCATGACGGGCGTGTTGAACGTGGTAGTGCCAAACGGCAAGTTCACTGACGATGGCTCGCATACCAACCCGATACCGGGCGTGGTGCAAGGTGGCCGCAGCACCGCCAATGGGCAAAAGAACAACAACGGCGGTGACTTTGTCGAGCCGACGGGTGTGCCGCATGCCTATATGTCGCATCAGATCAGCGATCGCGCCACCCTGGGCTTCGGCCTGTTCGTGCCGTTCGGTTCCAAGACCGAATACGAAGACAACTGGGTGGGCCGCTACAACATCATCAAGACCGAGCTCAAGACCATAGCCCTGAACCCGTCGTTCTCGCTCAAGGTCAACGAGAAGGTCTCGTTCGGTGCGGGTATTACTGCCCAGCATATCGAAGGCAAGCTGATCAAGGCGGCTGACTTTGGTACTGGCGCCATTGCTGCGCTGGTGCCCGCTGTGCAGGCAGGCCAGGTGCCTGCCTCCATGCTGCAACTGCTGGGCAATGTTGGCGTGGGCAAGGGCCCGCTGCCTGGTAACCCCGAGTACGATGGTCGCGTCAAGATCAAGGGCGATGACTGGGGCTTTGGCTGGAACATGGGTGTGATGTTCAATATCGACGAAGGCACCCGTGTTGGCCTGGCCTATCGCTCCAAGATTTCGCACAAGCTCACCGGTACGGCTGAGTGGACGTTGCCGGAAGCCAACCTCAAGGCCTTGCCGGCCGTGGGCAGCACCGTATACAACGGCCTGATTGCCCGTGGCTATGTCAACGGCGCCGCTAACCTGGCGGTGGATACGCCTGAGTCGATCTCCATTTCCGGCTACAAGCAGATCGGTGACCGCCTGGCGCTGATGGGCGACATTACCCGTACCCGTCACTCGCGCTTCCAGGATCTGACCGTGAACTTCACCACGGGCCTGGCACCGTCCAATACGCCGGAAGACTGGAAAGACACCACCAAGGTCTCGTTCGGTGGCAGCTACAAGCTCAATGACAGCTGGTTGCTGCGTGCTGGCCTGGCCTACGACGAATCGCCGGTCAATGACAGCAACCGTACGCCTTCGATTCCTGACATGGATCGCAAGTGGTTCTCGGTCGGCGCTAACTGGGCGGTGAGCAAGCACAGCTCCTTCGACCTGGCCTACTCCTATGTCCATGTCGGCGAGCCGGCCATCAACAACTACGATAACGGTGGCCTGGCCCCCGGCGTTTGCGACAGCACCAAGAACACCTCGAGCTGCGCAACCGTCAAGGGCCGCTACGATGTGTACTCGCACATCCTGGGTATTCAGTACAACCTGGCGTTCTAAGCAGCATGATCACACCCGCACGGGCCAGTTGGCCCGTGCGGGTGTTTTTGCCCGCCGACTGGCCGGGTGTAACCTGTCGTAAACGGATGGCTGGGAAAATTCAATCGCCGAAGTTTGTCAAATTATCGAGCAAGCGCTTGGCAGAAACGAACGTTTGCATTAATGTCTACACTAAGCAAACTGGATAGGCTCTGAGGCGGGTGTTTTTGCCCCCAAGAACATCGCGGTTGAATTTTGCGAGCCCCCGATCGACTCCCCAAAATCGAGGAATACCATGTCCCAATCCAAATTCATCGTCCGCAAGGTGGCCGTACTCGGCGCCGGCGTGATGGGCGCGCAGATCGCTGCCCACCTCGCCAATGCCAATGTGGAGGCCATCTTGTTCGACCTCCCGGCCAAGGAAGGCCCCAAGAACGGTATCGCGCTCAAGGCCATCGAAGCCTTGAAGAAGCAGAACCCGGCACCGTTGTCCTCCAAGGGCCGCGCCGATTTCATCACCCCGGCCAACTATGATGAGCACCTGCACCTGCTGAAGGATTGCGACCTGGTCATCGAAGCCATCGCCGAGCGCATGGACTGGAAGCTGGGCCTGTACGAGAAGGTTGCTCCGCACCTGGGTGCGCAGACCATTTTTGCAACCAATACCTCCGGCCTCAGCATCAACAAGCTGGCTGAGGGCTGCCCTGAAAGCATGCGCGCGCGCTTCTGCGGCATCCACTTCTTCAACCCGCCCCGCTACATGCACCTGGTGGAGATCATCCCCTGCGTGACCAGCGATGCCGAGATGCTGGATCAGCTGGAAGCCTTCCTGGCCACCACCCTGGGCAAGGGCGTGATCCGCGCCAAGGATACCCCCAATTTCGTGGCCAACCGCATCGGTGTGTATTCCATGCTGGCGGCCATCCACAATGCCGAGAAATTTGGCATCCGCTTCGACATTGTTGACGACCTAACCGGCCCGCGCCTGGGTCGCCCGAAGTCGGCGACTTTCCGTACTGCCGACGTGGTGGGCCTGGATACCTTCGCCCACGTGGTCAAGACCATGCAGGACACCCTGCCCAACGACCCCTGGCATAGCCTGTTCCAGTCGCCGCAATGGCTGGCCAAGCTGATCGAAGCCGGCGCGCTGGGTGCCAAGACCAAGGTCGGTATCTACAAGCGTGAAGGCAAGACCAAGCTGGTGCTGGATCCCGCTGCCGGTGCTTATGTCGAAGCCAACAAGAAGGGCGACGACGCGGTCAAGGAGCTGATGAAGATCAAGGATCCGGGCAAGCGTCTGCTCAAGCTGCGCGAATCCGCGCATCCGGAAGCCCAGTTCCTGTGGGCCTGTTTCCGCGATGTGTTCCATTACATTGCCTTCCATCTCGACACCGTGGCTGACAATGCCCGCGACGTTGACCTGGCCATACGCTGGGGCTTTGGCTGGAACGAAGGCCCGTTCGAGACCTGGCAGGCCGCTGGCTGGAAACAGGTTGCCGAGTGGGTGAAGGCCGATATCGAAGCCGGCAAGACCATCAACAGCTCGCCCCTGCCTGCCTGGGTGTTCGAGCGTGATGGCGTGCATCAGCCTGAGGGTTCGTTCAGCGCCAGCAAGAACGCGCTGGTGCCGCGCTCCAAGCTGGATGTCTACCAGCGTCAGCTGTTCCCTGCGCAACTGGTCGGCGAAGCCGCACCGGTGTACGGCGAAACCGTGTTCGAGAACGAAGGTGTGCGCGCCTGGACCTCTGGCGACGGCGTGCTGGTGATCTCCTTCCTGAGCAAGGCCCACGCCATTGGCCCGGCCGTGCTGGAAGGCATCAACAAGTCCATCGACATTGCCGAAGCCCAGTTCAAGGGCGTGGTGGTGTGGCATCCGGAAGAGCCGTTCTCGGTCGGCGCCGATCTGTCGTCCATGCTGCCTGCCTTTATGGCGGGTGACTGGGCCAGCATCGAGAAGATGCTGAGCGATTTCCAGGCCATGACCATGCGTCTGCGCTACAGCCAGATTCCGGTGGTGTCGGCAACCCGTGGCTATGTGTTTGGCGGCGGCTGCGAAGTGGCGCTGCACTCGGACCGCGTGGTGGCACACCTGGAGAGCTATGTCGGCCTGGTCGAAGTGGGCGTGGGCCTGCTGCCTGGCGCCGGTGGCACCAAGGAATTCGCCCTGCGCGCTGCACAAGAGGCCCGTGGTGACGTGTTTGCCGCACTGAAGGATCGCTACATGACCATCGCCACCGCCAACGTGGCCAAGAGCGCCGAGGAGGCCAAGCATCTGGGCTTCTTCCGTGACTCGGATGTGATTGTGTTCAACCAGTACGAGCTGCTGCATGTGGCCAAGCAACAGGCATTGTCCATGGCCGAATCCGGCTACCGTGCGCCCCTGAAGATCAAGGGCTTCCCGGTTGCAGGCCGCTCGGGTGCGGCTTCGATCAAGGGCCAGCTGATCAACATGATGGAAGGCGGCTTTATCTCCAAGCACGACTACCATATCGGCGCGCTGATCGCCGACATCATCACTGGTGGTGATGTCGAAGCCGGTACGCTGGTGGACGAGCAGTGGATACTCGATCTGGAACGCAAGGGCTTCCTGTCCCTGCTGAAGAACGAGAAGACCCAGGAGCGTATTGCCTACATGCTCCAGTACAACAAGCCGCTGCGTAACTAATTCGACCCTTCCCCTCGAAACGGGGGAGGGTGGCCTGCGCCAGCCGCAGGCCCTCTCTCTCCAGAGAGTCGTACCAGATTTGGAGAACTGACATGACCAAGCAAGTTCAAGAAGCCTATATCGTCGCTGCCACGCGCACGCCGGTAGGCAAAGCCCCGCGCGGCATGATGCGCTTTATCCGCCCCGACGACATGTTGGCCCATACCATCCGTGAAGCCATGGCCCAAGTGCCGACGCTGGACCCGGCCCTGGTGGAAGACGTGATCGCTGGCTGTGCCTTCCCCGAGGCGGAGCAAGGCCTCAACATGGCCCGTATCTCGGCCCTCTTGGCTGGCCTACCACACACTACCGGCGGCCTGACCATCAACCGCTACTGCTCGTCCGGCATCAATGCCGTGCAGATCGCCGCAGACCGCATCCGCATGGGTGAGGCCGATGTGGTGATTGCTGGTGGTGCCGAATCGATGTCGCTGGTGCCCATGATGGGCAACAAGGTGTCGCTCAACCCCGAAATCTTTGCCCGGGACGAGAACCTTGGCATTGCCTACGGTATGGGCCTGACCGCCGAGAAGGTGGCTAAGCAGTGGCAGGTGAGCCGTGACGATCAGGACGCCTTCGCGGTGGAATCCAACCGCCGCGCCATTGCAGCGATCGAAGGTGGCGAGTTCAAGCAGGAAATCAGCCCGATCGAAGCCATCTACCGCAATCCCAACCTGAGCACCGGCGAAGTCGAGATCATCAAGAAGATACTCGACACCGACGAAGGCCCACGTGCCGGCACCAATATGGAAGGCCTGGCCAAGCTCAAGACGGTGTTTGCCGCCAAGGGTTCGGTCACTGCCGGTAACAGCTCGCAGATGTCCGACGGTGCCGCAGCCGTGGTGATTGTGTCCGAGAAGATACTCAAGCAGTTCAACCTGGTACCGCTGGCTCGCTATGTGGGCTTTGCCGTCAAAGGTGTGCCGCCCGAGATCATGGGTATCGGCCCCAAGGAAGCGATTCCCGCTGCGCTGAAGGTGGCCGGCCTCAAGCAGGATGACATTGCCTGGATGGAGCTGAACGAAGCCTTTGCCGCGCAAGCGCTGGCCGTGATTCGCGACCTGGGCCTCGATACCAGCAAGGTCAACCCGCTGGGCGGCGCCATTGCCCTGGGCCACCCGCTGGGCGCCACCGGCGCCATCCGTACCGCTACCCTGGTGCACGGCATGCGTCGCCATGGCCAGCAAGGCAAGTACGGCATGGTGACCATGTGTATCGGCACCGGCATGGGCGCCGCAGGCATCATTCAGGCGCTGTAAAGCCAGCTTGAGCCAGAATCAGGGCCGGACGGGATAATCCCATCCGGCCTTTTTTACAGCCGCGCTGTATCGGCTATGATACGGGGCACGCTTTTCAGGGCTATTGGGTGGCCTGCCGGTTGCGCAGCACGCGCTGACCCCAGCCAATCAAGACACCCTTCTGGCGGCATAGTCCGCACAAACCGAAACGGAGCGAGAAAATATGAAAAAAGCGGTTGCAGTAATGTTGATGGCGGCCAGCATGGCCGCGGGCGCTGCCGAAATCGGTGGCGTGAAGGTGGATGATGGCGTCAAGGTGGCCAATAGCGACCTGGCGCTCAATGGTGGTGGCGTGCGCGTCAAGTACGGCGTGGCCAAGGTCTATGTCGGCGCGCTCTACCTGGCGCAGAAGTCCGGCGACGCCAATGCCGTGATCAATGCGGCCACCCCACGGCGCATGCAAATCACCATGCTGCGTAATGTGGATGCAGAAGATCTGCATGCCTCCTTTATCGACGGGCTGGAAGACAATACCAGCAGTGCCGAGTTTGCCAAGTTCAAGCCGCGCATCCAGGAAATGAATGCGATTTTCCAGGCCGTGAAGAAGGTCAATACCGGTGACGTGATCGCCCTCGACTTCATTCCTGGCAAGGGCACCCAGATCACCGTCAAGGGCCAAGTGAAGGATGTGATTGCTGGCGATGATTTCGCCAGTGCGCTGCTCAAGATATGGCTGGGTAGCGACCCTGTCAGCGGTGACCTGAAGAAGCAATTGCTGGGCGCCAAGTAAGCGTTACCTGCGACAACAAAAGCTGCCTTCACCGAGGGCAGCTTTTTTATTGCTTGGTAAGTGGTAGCGGTATGGGTCTCGCCCCCAAAATGCTCGTTGCATTAGATGGAAAAGCGCGTAGCGTGGTGCCAATAGCAGCGAACAAAACCCGTCTGGCCTTTGTTGTGCAGATTGGCCCTAACCAGCTGCTGCGACCCGTTATCTTGAGGGTGCGCGGATTTCTCACTGGAAGGTGATCATGCCCAATACCTCCGCCGAAGTGCCTTCGCACCAAGACGCCGCCAACTACGCCCCCTTGCTGGCACAGGCCTTGACCGAGACCACGGCCAGGGTGGCGGAAATGCACCATGCTATTGCCCGAGTACCGTTCTCGGTGTTGGCGCGGATACCTTTTCTCGCCCTGCCATCCCGCTTGGTACAGGTGGTGCATGACGGTATTGCGGGCAAGGTCTATGGCGCGGTCGCCAGCCTGGGGAGTCGCGCTATCCTGGCATCAGACAGGCTGCTGCCGGCACCTGATGGGCCTGCAGGTCGCCTGGCCGTGGGGGTGCGCAGTGCTGTCAATGGGGTGTTCGGTGACCATCTGGCCGATAGCGACAGTCGCCTGGGCTACCAGATGGGGCTGTTTGCTGATGGCAGGCCGATAGCGGTGGCGCCCGATACACTGGCCGCCTGGTGGCCCGAGCCACCCAGGCGGGTGTGCCTGTTGATACATGGCCTCAGCTGCGATGAATCGTGCTGGTCGCCTGGTCCTGCCATGGCGGCGGGCTATGGCAGCCGGCTGGAGGCGGATCTCGGCTATGCCCCCTTGTATGTACGTTACAACAGCGGTCTGGCCATAGACGACAACAGCCAGCGCCTGGCCGCGCTGCTGACCCTGCTCAGCCGCAACTGGCCGGGTGGGCTGGACGAGATTGTGCTGCTGGGACACAGCATGGGGGGCTTGCTGGCTCGGGCGGCGTGCCAGCACGCACACGAACAGCAGCTGGCCTGGTTGCCCAAGGTCAGCAAGGTCATCTGCCTGGGATCGCCACACCAGGGGGCCAGGCTGGAGCAACTGGGCAGGCTGGCCACCTTGGCGCTTAATGCCACACCCATTACGGCACCATTGGGGCGCATAGCGCAAACGCGCAGCATAGGCATCAAGAACCTGGGGCAGGGCCTGCGCAGCCCTGCCTGGCGGGGCAAGACCCCACCCTTGCTGGAGGGCATCGCCTATCGCTTTATTGCCGGGAATCTCCACAGCAACCCCAACCATCTGCTCGGCCACCTGCTGGGCGATGGCTTGGTCACCTTGGGTAGCGCTACCGAAACCGGCCTGCATGGCGATATTGCCCGGGTACGCCTGGGGGCGGTGGGGCATATGGGCCTGCTGCACGACGAGCGCGTCTATGGCTTGTTGCACCAATGGCTATCGGAGTAAGGCGGCAGGCAGCCCCGATAAGATCTGACACATTGGGCTTGCTGCCTTGCCAAAGGCCTTGGCAGTTTTGGCTTATGCCGCTACCATGCGCGGCACTGATGCGGTGCTTGACCGCATTCACCACGCAACCCCCTTCCATCAAGGAGAACGAAGTGCCCCGCACGTCCACCATCATTGCCTGATGCCGACGACACCCTGTATAGCAGTGTGACGATGGCGCCTACGCGTAATCGCCCTGCTGTGCCTGCGGAAAGCTTCTGTTTCCTCTGTTAATCCCGCGCACGCACTGCCAGGCTCCGGCCTGAGTGGATTGCCCTGTGCGCCAGTCGTCGGCTCCGAAATTTGTTACGGAGACGATCATGACGACTCAATCCCTGTTTGAGGTACGCAACCTCGATTTACTGAAATACCCTCGCACCCCCCATCTGCAAGGCTCGCGCCTGCAGGCCGGGGATGAGGGCCATGACCAGGTGCCCTACAGTACGCTGGCAGGCCGCTATATCGTGGTGGAAGAAAAACTCGATGGTGGCAACGCCGGCCTGAGTTTCTCTGCCGGTGGCGAACTGCTGCTGCAAAGCCGTGGTCATTACCTGAGCGGTGGTGGCCGCGAACGCCAGTTCAATCTCTATAAGCGCTGGGCGACAGCCCACGAGCAAGGTTTGCTGGCAGGCCTGGAAGACCGCTACCTGATGTTTGGCGAATGGCTGCATAAAAAGCATTCGGTGTTCTACGACTGCCTGCCGCACTATTTTTGCGAATTTGATATCTGGGACTGGTCACGACAGTGCTTCCTGGCGACAGCAGAGCGCCATGCCCTGTTGGCTGGCATGCCTGTGCTGCCGGTGCCGGCGCTGTATGCGGGTGAGGCCCCTAGGCGGTTGGAAGCGTTGCTGGATTTGCTGCAGCCCTCGCTGGCGCGCACGGCGGATTGGCGTATGGCCTTCGAGGCCGACGTTCGCCTGGGCGGGCTGGACCTGTCACAGGCCTGGCGGCAGACCGATCGTTCCGAATTGGCAGAAGGGCTGTACATCAAGGTCGAGGAGGATGGGCGCACCGTGGCACGCTACAAATGGGTACGCCGCGATTTTGTGCAGACGATATTGGATTCGGGCCGCCATCATGCCGAACAACCCTATATTGCCAACCGGCTGGCACCGGGGGTGGATCTGTTTGCGCCTCAGCTGAGCCATGGCTGGGCTGGGCAGCGGGAGGCCGTATGGACTTGCTGACCTTGATACAGGCGGACAACCTGGCCGTACTCAAGCAGCCTGTGAATCTGCGTGGGCCGGCCTATGCCGAGCTGCAGCAACTGGTAGCGCAGGCAGGGGCCGAGCCGGACTGGCAGGCGATATTGGCGGCCTTGCCCTGTTTGCTGCCCTTGGCCCGCACCCCGCAAGACCCGCGTTACCATGGCGAGGGCGATGTGTGGACGCATACCCGTATGGTGGTGCAGGCACTGTGTGCAGGCGAGGACTATGCCCAGGCCGATGCCGAGCGACGCTTCGTGTTGTTCTATGCGGCCTTGCTGCATGATATTGCCAAGCCGGCGACCACCACGGTGGATGCCGTCACCGGCCATATAGGCCAGCCTGGGCACTCGGGCCGTGGCGCGGTGGATGCCCGCATCCTGCTCTGGCGCAGCGGCGTGCCGTTTGCACTGCGCGAGGCCATTTGCCGCCTGATTGCCGTACACCAGCTACCGTTCTACGCCTTGCGCGGTAGCCGCTCTGGCCAGACCGCCGAGTTCATCGTGCGCAAGTTGTCGCATGAGCTCTGCCTTGCCGAGCTGGCCGCCCTGGCGGAGGCCGACATGCGAGGGCGCTACTGCGCCGATGCGGAGGAGGTGCTGCTGTATATCGAGCTGTTCCGCGAGCTGGCGCGGGAAGAGGGGTGCTATACCCAGGCTCGGGCCTTTGCCGACAGCCATACCCGCATGCGCTACTTCAATGGCGACGATGTCCATCCGGACTATGCGTATCACCGCGAGCCAGGATCGCAGGTCACGGTGATGTGCGGTTTGCCGGCTACCGGCAAGAGCACCTGGCTGGCGCAGCACTGCAAGGATTTGCCACTGGTGGGGTTTGACGATGCGCGGGAGGAACTGGGCCTGAAATATGGCGAGAACGATGGGCGTGCTGCACATCATGCGGTGGACAAGGCCAAGGCACTGCTGCGCGCGCGCAGCGATTTTGTCTGGAATGCCACCCACCTGTCGCGGCAGATGCGTGCCAAGACATTGGACCTGCTGTTTGCCTATGGCGCCACGGTAGAGGTGATCTACCTGGAGCATACCGAGCGTACACTGCTTGAGCGTAATCGGCGGCGGGACAGCACCCTCAGCAATGCCGGCTTGCTGCGCATGCTGCACCGCTGGGAGGTGGTATTGCCCAGCGAGGCGCATAGCGTGCGTTACCTGACGGCGGGGTGAGGCTGGCCCAAGCTGCTTTCCGGGGCTTGGGCCATGCTGCTTACCGGGCTAGAACTTGAGTTCCAGCATCATGGTCCATTGGGTATAGGAGGGCGTTATGCTGCGGCTCTGCACCGCACCTGTGCCAGTCTGCCGGCTGCGGGTCTCGTAATCCTGGTGCAGCAGGTTGTTGCCGGCCAGCCGCAGCTGGACTGCCGGGCTGAAGCGCCACTGGGCATAGATATCAACCTGGCGCTTGGCATCGACATCCCGCCATTCATCGACGTCGGTACGGTTGGTATAGGCCGGCACCAGATTAAGGCTGGCGCCCAGCGTGAGCGGCATGGCCTTGAAACGGTAGTCCAGCCCCAGGTTGAACAACTGGGGCACCTGCTCATCGAGGCGGTTGTCGGGGCCGGGTATATTGTCCACCCTTGACCAATAGCGGCTGTAGTTGGCGCGCAGATCGATGGGTGGGGCATCGTCCATGATCTCGGCCAGACGCAGCTTGGCCTCCAGCTCTATGCCGTAGCTGGTGGCCTCGCCCACATTGCGGGGGCGGGATACCCAGCGGCCATTGTTCGCCGCTTCGAACTGGGTCTCGCGCCGTATCAAGCCCTCTATCTGACGGCTAAACAGGCTGGCGCTGACCAGCCCGCCCTGGCTGAAGTAATGTTCATAGGCGAGATCCAGGCCCCAGGCCAGTTCCGGCTTGAGGTTGGGGTTGCCGGCGCGGTCGGGGTCGCTGCGGCTGTTTTCTTCGTCTGACAGCACCGGGCGGGTTATCAGGTCACGGGTATTGGGCGCCTTGTAGCTACGGGTCAGGCTGGCGCGCAACTGGTTCTTGCTGCTGCCGGGTATACGGTACACCGCATGCAGCATGGGGCTCCAGACGCTGCTGTTGCTGCTGGTGCTGCCCAAGGCGTCTTCGCTCTCGGTGCGGATACCCTCCCAGCGTAGGCCGGCATAGGCTGACCATTGCGGCCCCAGGTTCCATTCATCTTGGGCAAAGGCCGCCAGCTTGCGCACGCGGGCCACCACCTGGTCACCGGCGTCAGCCACCTCGGGCAGGCCGTTGACCAGCTTTACCCGGTGTTCCTCGCGGCGGCTTTGCTCCAGATCCCAACCCATGGCCATGCTTTGGTCCTCGCCCAGCGGTCGTGACCATTTGCCGCCGGTGCTGAAGCCGGCCTCCTGTATCTCGCTGTCGTCCAGGCGGATTTCCTTGCGGCTACCGTCAGCCAGGAACTCCTGCCGCTGGTTTTCGCTATCCGAGCGGCTGCTATTGAAGCCGAAGCGCACATCGAGCTTGGCCCCTTCACTGAGATTACGCTTCCAGTTACCAAAGCCGCGCAACATGGTGGATTCGGATTCACCCTGGGATTCGGCGCGGGCGTAATCGGCGGCCGGGCCGCTAAGCCGGGTAATGGTAGAGAGGCCGTCGCTGCTGCTTTGATTGCGCATCAGAAAGGTTTGCAGGCTGACGGTGTTGCCCGGCTCGACGCGCCAAGTCAGCCTGGGCGAGAAGTTCAGGTGGTAGCCGCTACCGCTGCTCTGGCTGGCCGTGACCTCGTCGTAGGTGAGTCCTGTCCGGCTATCCGTGCCTTGGCGGCTACCGCTGCTGTCATTGCTGCGGCTGTTGCGGTTGTAACCGCCGCCGATGTTGTAGTTGAGCGCATCTACCTGGGCGCCCCATTGCACATCCAGCCTGCCCTGCAGGCGGCCGTCCTCTTCGCTCACCGCCATGCGCAGCTGGCTGGGTTGCTTGGCCTTGTAGTCCTCGCGCAGGACGATATTGATGGTGCCGGCAATGGCGCGGGCACTGTGCTCGGCCGTCGGCGCGCGCATAACCTCGATGCGTTCTATGGCATCGGGCGACAGCGAGTCAAACGAGAAGCCACGGGCAGCCGGTTCGCCGTTGATCAATATCTGGGTATAGCCCTCACTCATGCCGCGCATGCGTATGCCACCACCACGGCCCGGCCCGCCGCCGACACTGACGCCAGGCAGGCGTTTCAATACTTCGGCCACGGTGCTGTCGCCGTACTTGTCCAGCTCATCACGGCCGACGATGATCTTGCTGGCAGGCTGATTGCGACGAATATCGCCCTCATTGGCGGCCTTGCCGGTGACCTTGATCTCCTCGGCCACTGGGGCGGCCTGGGTATTGGCGGCGGCAGGCGGGCGAGGGGTTTCCTCTGCCCAGGCGCCTAGGCAGGCCAGGGTCAGGGCGGTGAGTTGCAGCGCGAAGCTGGCGTGCTGGGACTGTGCGGTATACATGGCTCGAATGGGAATGAGAATTCATCGCCAGTATCGCTCAAGCTGGCGACGGCAAGCTCGGGCAAAAGGTTACAGTTTGTAAAAACTGCGTGGATGGCCAGGGATGCGAGGCCTCATGCGCCGTGTCGCATCGCTAGCGTAGAGGAGGTGGCGATGCTTGTGGAATTTAACGCCGGGTTGAGAGTAGAGGCTGGGCAACTTGGTTATAAGCTGCCCAGCAAGGAGTGGCAACGCTAGTGTTTTGCTAGTAGCTCTGCATACTCCGGGTTGGACTAATACTATATCCGACGCAACCCGCAGTTGTGTGGTGAATTGGTCGTGCGGTCTGAGCAAGGCGAAGCCCGCCGCATGGAGGAAGCGGGGCTGTTCTGGGAGTATTTGCCATACTGAATTTTCCACACATGCAGCACCACCTTTTGATACCGTCTGTCTGTTTTAATTGGCGCTGCCAACTATTGTGTGCATCCGCGTCGGAAATTCATATCGTCGCTTATTTCAGCAAAGACTCAGCCGTCAATTCTCCCGGGGAGAATCTGAAAATATCTCCGATGCCGGAAAAGCAATAGAAATTCCGTTTTCTTATATCACTCAGCACGCGGCGGCATAATCCCTTAGGGCTCTCGGATATGGTATCCCATCGATTGCTATTAACGTTGAATTGCACCAGCTCCCAAGAAGAGCTAAAGGCGCCGGGATTGGCCCTGATGGCCTGTCCGTGTTCCTTGTCATGGAACGCAACTTCAAAGGTTGGATAAGAAGGCTGTGTTATCTTTTCCCAGCTTTGTCCTAGGTCGGACGACACACTTAGTTTGGAGAATACTCCGTTCTCTTCGAACGCGGTTAGAAAACCTGTCTCGGCAGCTAGAAGAAATTGGGTAGTGCGATGCCCTGGATAGATAGTATCCCATACTCCGTCACGAGGGGAGTAGCGTTGTATATCGGTCTCCATGCTCAAGAAATAATTTTCATTATAAATGTAGGCTTGCGGCAAGATAAAGAAGTGCGATCGTTTAATGTTTTTTATCTCCTTGAGGTTAGAGAAATCTCCCGATACGGTAGAGAAGATATGGATCGCATTCCATCCGACGTTCATATCTGGCCGATGACGATTGCCTGCTACAATGATGAATTCGCTACCCAGTTTGTGTATTCCGAAGGGAGTCAAGTTTTCCGGAAGTTTGCCGATGGCATGCCATGGACTCTGATGAATTTCATCCGTGGTACGAATCTCGCCGCTCTCTGCAATTGCGACAATACGTTTTTCCTGAGCATATATCGCATTGATTTGCGATAGGGTGCCGGTATCTATTGCGTGCCAGGCGCCTGCCGCATCTCGGGTTCGGATTTGTCCTAACGAGGCTCCAAAATACTGTACGCCTTGGTTTTCAGCGCTGCCGACACTGCTCCAGGGTATTTGATGGATACGGACCAATTCATAGAATTTTTGAATGGAGTCGGCTTCCTTTAGTTGCTTGTTAAGGCTAGGACGATTGGCATGCTGGGAGATATTCATCAGCACATCTGCGACCAATCCAACCCCCGATGTTCCTGAGGGTGTGGCTTGCGCAGGCGGAGGGCGATCAGGTTGCCAATCGATGCGCTCTCTCGACACAAGAACTGCTGCATGTTGCTCGGCGAAGGTCGTTGCCTGCTGGGTTAATTCTGGGTGTCGAAACGGCAGCAAGGTTCTTTCGTAATTACCTAAATCGAAGAACATCAATCCCCCGAGATCAGTCATTCTGCCAGCCTCTACTTTGATGGGTGTATAGTGTGGGCTGCTATCCTTGAACATGCCGTCCACATCATATTCACCAGCAGGTAGCCAGCGCGAAGCGGTTGCAGCATATGCTTCGGTTGGGTAGAGAGTAAACTTTTCCCCCGTCTTTCGCGATCGTAGCACGGTCTCTTGATGCGCATTAAGCATGCCGCCAGTATGCTTTACATAAACTAAACCATGTGTATCTTTCAGTAAGGTTGGATCCTGTTGTTTCGATGAGACTGTGGCGCATCCTGAAGTCAGGATAATGCCGATTAATATGAATATTTTTTTCATGCTTGATGCCTTTCTGTTTGTCTGTCGATGCTGAATTGCATTTCAATTGGTTGGATTGAAAATCCGCCGTTGATTAAGTTAATCCAATGTGCAATCGATAATTCAATAAATTGGTTGGTGCCATCTCTTCTCTTGGCGCCTGCCAGTTCATGTATTTGCCTTGGCAGGCAGTATAGCAACTACCCGGCCCGAATGATTTCTTTATCGCTGATGGTCGTAGAGCTTCACTTGGCTGAGCGCTGGTTTCCAGTGACTTGGCTCCAGGGCGTCCCCAAAAGCACCGGCACACAGGGTAACAGGAAAACTCTTGTGCAATATGGCGGAGGCTCAGCGCGTGGTTTGATGCCGATCTGTAGTGGTAGTTGGCACCAGTACTGCTTGGTCACTCACGTTTCTTCGCACTTGCTAGGTAGCAGGAAGCTGGTGTAAGCAGATGCATCCTGCTGTCGTGGCTCTCGCGTAGGGAACAACCGCGTTGTTTGTTATCTTGGTTGACGGATTTTTCTTTGGTGGCTTTGAGAAACTGTCTGGGTTTATGGCCATTCAACGCAACATACGACTCAGACTGCCGAAACTGTAACCAGAACCAAGCGTGCTGCATTGCTTGGGACCGCCGAGCCTCATTGGCCTCTTTGTGTCTTGCATCAACACCCATTGTCAGCCGACGCGGACTTGCGTGTCCGCTACCGCGAGATGTCAGAGTAAGAAGGTAATCTGCAGGTGGGGCGCTCGCTTAGCGATTCGTTCGAGTTCTGGGCGTTTGAGGTTATGGTGACGTGTGATGGTCGGCAAGCTATAAAGGTCGAACAAATCAAAAATGTCACGACCTGTTACCCAGCCAGTGTGTCACCAGCCGGTGCAGGCCCGTCTTCCGGTTTTCTGGCTCGCACAGTGCTGAATGAAACGCGCAGCATTGAATAGGCCGCTTGCTGATACTACCCATGCCTTAAACAAGGGTGTATCCCCTTTATGATGTTTCTGGTTTGCAGCGGCCTGCCTCAAGGCACAAACACCACAATAATCCCGCCCAATATCACCAGGCTTACCGTCGTCAGCTTCAGGCTGGTAGCCAGGCGAAAGCGCAGGCTGAAGAAAAGCACATAGCCCAGCAGCGAAAACAGCAGGGTCAGGATGGCGGTCAGGTCTATTACCCAGCTCCAGGCGGCGCCGCTGTTTTTGCCGCGGTGCAGGTCGTGCAGCATGGTGGTCAGGGTGGCGGCTTCTACGGTGGCTTCTACCTGGCCATCCTGCAGGTTGATGAACAGGTCGGATTTGCCGCTGACGCCTTCGAAGCGTACCTGGGCCTCGCTGTCCATCAGTTCGCCGCTCTTGTATTCGCCCTTGAGCGGCAGGCGTTCGGCCACGATGGCGGCGGCGGCGCGGACTGGGTCGTCGCTGCGCTGGGCTTCGGCCAACTCGGCTGGTGTGAGGGTAATCGTGTGCTCCAGGCTGTCGGCTTTGCCCTTGAACCAGTCTGGGTGGTTCAGCAGCAGGCCGGAGAGTGAGAATAGCATCAGCGCGATAAAGGCGAAGGCGGACAGATAGGCATGCAGCATGCGCGACTGGCGGTAGAGCCAGCTTTTGTCCAGGCGGGGGCGGGAGGAGGTGTCGGTCATGATGGGCGGGAAGGGACGCGGTGGCCGGGTTAGGGCATGGCCTTGTAGCAGGGAGCTGGCGACTGCCTTACTGAAGTCCTTGCCGCCGGGCGTAGGCAGAAGGGTTAAGGCTGCCGCCGGTGGCGATGATGTGGGCCTTATTGGGCATTGGCGCCTGCCACGCACGCCTGGCTAGGCTGGCGTGCTGCGGGCTTGGGCGGCACCTGGCAGTGCAAGGCGTGCTTGCGCTACCAGGCAGGGTTGCGGCTATTGGGCTCTCTACGGGGCTCAGGCGGATTTGCCGTAGCGTAGTACCACGCCACCGAGCTCGTCCTTGGCTGCTTGCGGCAGGCTCAGCGGCTTGCTGCCCAGTTCGATTTCGAAGGTCTGGTAGGTATGGCCGCCGTGTTCGCGCGCGGCCTCGATATGGACCAGGTATTTACCCTGGCCCACCTTGCGGCCGGCTTCGTCCGTGCCATCCCAGGCCAGCGAGTATTTGCCGGGCTTGCGCGTGGGCTTGGTGACGGTGTCGAGCTTTTCTATCTTGCGGCCATAGCGGCGCCACCAGACGTAGTTGGAATCTATCCATTTTTCCTGGTTGCCCAGATGGGTCAGGTTGCGAACGATGGCGCGATTCTGGTCGGTGATCCAGATGGCGATAAAGGGGGCGCGGTAGTTCTCGGCCTCTATCTTGGGGACTTCGTAGTCGATACTGGCCGTAAAACCGGCAGGCCATGGGGCGGTGGCGGCGTCGGCAGTATGGATGAAGCGGGGTGCCAGGCTGTTGCGTTCTGTGGCCAGGCCTTGCCAGGCGGCGGATTGCAGCTGGCTGCCATCGGCCAGTTGCAGCAGGGTGGCTACGCCGGGCAGGCGGTCTGCCAGGGCCAGGCTTTGCGCAGCCGGCATGACGGCAAAGGCGGTGGACAGGGCGTCGGCATCGGCGGCGCGGTCGGCAACCACGGTGACGCTGCTGACTTCGCTGACGGCGGCACCGGTTTGTGGGGAGACGATATGGGCATGGGCCATGCCATTGATCTCAATATCGCGCTGGCCACGGCCACTGGTGGCGACGGCCTTGCTGCCCAGTTGCAGGGTGGCGACCAGTGGAGCGTTGTCCTGTGGCTGGTTTGCCTGTGCCACACCCAATTGCCAACCGCCGGCATGGGGGGCGCGGCCCCAGCTGCGGATGTCGCCGCCGATATCGATCAGCAGGCCATCCAGGCCTTCGACCTGGTTGCGCACGGCTTGCAGGGCACGGTCGATGATATAGCCCTTGGCCAGTGCATCGGGCGCGAACACGACGTCGGCGGGGCGCGTGATGGTGCGGTTGTTGGGGTCCAGCTTCACCTCGGCAGCTTCGGCGGCTGCCACGGCACGGGCGATGGCATCGGTATCGAGCTTGCCGCTGAGGCCGGCATCCTGCCATAGCGCCAGTGCCACACCCAGGCGGGCACTGAAGGCGCCCTGGGTACGGGTACGCCATTGCTCGCAGGCGGCCACCACCTCATACAAGGCTTCGGATACCTGCATCTGCTCGCACTGGTTGAGCGCGGCTAGTTCACTATCGGCGCGGTAGCGGCTCAGCACCCTATCGAGCCTGTCTATCTCTGCCTGTGCCACGGCCAGGGCTTCACGGCCGGTGGCCTCGTTGCCGCCTACGGTGATCAGATCCAATGAAGTGCCCAGCACGTGATCGCGGTGAAAGCGCCAATGTGGGGCGACCTGGGTTTGGCTGGCCGTGGCGGGGGGGGCTGCGGGCATGGCTGGCAGGGAGGCGGCCTGGCTGGCCTGGGGTAGGAGCAGGCCGGCGGCGGCCAGGAGCTTGCTGCCCAAGGTAAGGCGCAAAGGCCATGGGGTGCGCTGCATGAGTGGTTTCTCCCTGTAGGACGATGCCCGCTGGCTAGGGCTGAATTGGAATGGCGACAGGGCGTGATTGTCTTGCAAATGAGAATTCGTTTCAATATCATTCATGCATATTTTAATGCGAACCGGGTATCTGGAAAGGGCACCATCGTGATGAAGCGAGCAGGCGGGCAGATCAGGCAATCGGCAGTTTGGGCTGGGGTGTTGGCGATGCTGTCGGCGCCGACGGTGTTGGCGCATGGCGGCCCCTACCTGCTGCCGACCAGCTTTGAAGTGAAGCGGGACTATGTATCGATACAGGGCGCGATAGGCAACGAGGTGTTTTTTGTCCCTACCGGCCCGATACGGGGTGCAAGCTTTTACTCGGTCAGCCCGGCAGGCACCCGTCAGAAGCTGGAGACGGTGACTACGCTCAAGGACTACAGCGTGATTGAGGCGCCGGTGACCGAGAAGGGTACCTACAAGATCACCTTGGGCGATGAACATGCCCGTGTCAGCCGCTATGCCTTGATAGAAGGTAATTGGCGGGTGATACGCCCGGCCAATATGGGCAACAATGCGGCTACACCGCGCCCGGCTGCGCCTGCTGCGCCCGCTGCTGCCGCGCCTGCGGCGGCACCCGCTACGCCGGCCCAGCCGCCCCGTCCGCCGCGCTTTGTGGATGAGGCTGCCGTACCCAAGGATGCCAAGATTACCGAAGTGCGTAATCTCAGCCGTGCCGAGGTGTATGTCAGCAAGGGTGCGCCTAGCGAGGCCACCACCAAGCCCGGCGGTCAGGGTTTTGAACTGCGCCCGCTCAATCACCCCAATGACCTGTATCTGGATCAGGGATTCGAGTTTGAGCTGCTGGAGGATGGCAAGCCGCTGCCGAATGTCGCCGTAGAGATTGCCCGCGCCGGTAATTTCTATGACGAGAAGAAGGAATACGCCGAGCTGAAGACGGACGCCCATGGGCGCGCCAAGGTGAGCTTTGACAAGCCAGGCGTGTACGTACTACTGACCAACTATCCGGCACCGCAGCGCGACCGCAGCGAGGCGCCGCCAGCCCGTAGCTATAGCTATACGCTGACGTTTGAAGTGAATCGCTGATAGTAGCAAGGCCTGCCTGGCGCCTTTGCCGGCACCGCTGGCCGTTGCTTGATAGTGTCTACTGCCCCGTACTGGTATGCCCAGGCGGGGCAGTTTTACGTGGGGTGGCCAGTTCCGCCTGCCAACGGTCAATCTGGCCGCTGGATCTAAGCCTTGCCAGGCCCTGGTTCAAGGCGGCCAGCCAATTGCTGGCCTTGGGGTGGCGGCGATACAGCAAGACACATAGATCATGCTGACTCAGGGGCTGGGCTAGCTGGGTGACCATGTCCTGCCAGACGGTGGGTGCAGCCTGATGCAACAGGTACAGGCCGACCTGCCGGTCTACCGGGTAGGCGTCGATGCGATCGTTGAGCAGGGCATGTATGCCGGCCTGGTCGCTGCTCAGTATCAGTGGCGGGATACCGCTGGCCTTCAGCAAGCGGGCATAGGCGGGTATGCCTTCGTAGGCATACATATCGGGGTAGGCCAGCCTGAAGCCGCGCGCCTTGTCGGGGTGTTTCAGATCCAGCACCCGACCCACCCGCCGTAGCAGGACGACCTCGCTGCGGATGACGGGCTGGCTGACCAGGTAATCGGGTTGGGAGGCTTCATCCCGGCAACTCCACAGGATGGCGCCGTCGGCCTTGCCTTGCCGTGCCATCTCCAGGCCGCGCTTCCAGGACAGGCGCAGATAGCTGACCGACTGGCCGGAGGCCGCAAAGGCGCTGGTGATGATGTGCTCGGCCAGACCGCCATGGGGCAGGGTGGCACCAGCGTAAGGCGGCCATTCACCGGTTGCCAGCCGTATTGGTTGCGCGGCCTGGGCAAGCAGTGGCAGCAGTAGCAGGATGACGGCGAGCTTGGGCATGGGGCCTCCTGGCAATTCCCTCTGCAAGCATAGGAGTTGCGCGTGAACTTGGCGGGTAGCGCGGCACCGCTGGTCGATACGGGTGATATTCGATACTTGCACTATCGTGCAATAGTTTGCGGGCTTTCATCCATTTGGGGGAGGGACGATGCGGACGATTCGGCTAGTATTGGCCTCTTTCATGGCGCTATCGGCTGTCATCAAATCGGTTGGGTGCACACCACGGTGTGCGTCTCTGGCTCATATTGCAGGCCACCATAAAAACAGTTTCAGGGGAAAAAATGCGGCCTGGTTCCACCAAGGTTGTTGCGTGTACGCATTGCCGTGCCTGGCTGCGCTGCCAGGCCTTGGATCTGGCAGTAAGGCAGTCGGCGGAGGTCTGGTCTGACCTGCGCGTGCGGCATGCTTTCTGGTCTACCCCTGTGGACATCGTTGCCTGCCCTGTCTGCCGGGAGCTGTTCCGGCGCCGTGATGCGGTCGAGGTGGGCGTGCTGCCATCGAGCATAGAGGCGCTGGATTTCAAGGTGAACGATGGCTGGCGGCTGCTGCCGCGATTTGGCAAGGCGCGGGAACTGGCCCAGCTGGAGCGCTTTATGGCGGCGCCGCTGGCCGAAGAGCTACCGGCGGACCTGGTCGAAACTGCGCTGGCTGGCATGGCAGAGGGTGTCCCCGACGATGAAATGGACCTGCGCCTGCAGCAGTGGCGCCACCACAACGACTTGCGGCGGGCTGAGCCCGGCCGTGAATGGCTGCGCATAGAGCCCTTGTTCCTGATCAACGCCCAGCGCTTGCTGAGCCTGTTGGTAATAGGCGGAGAGCTGCAGCAATTGCTGGCGGCCGAAATCAATCGGGAGCTGGGGCAGTTCCATACGGCTATGCAGTGCCTGTCGCGCGTGCAGAGAGGCTACGGGCACCAGAAGGTGGCGCTGATGAGCTGGATCGTGGAGGGGCGAACCGAGCTGCAGGTGTATTACTGATGGCAACTACTGGGAGCTTCGCGTGCCTTGCGCGGTCTAGCGCTACCAAAAACCGCCTATGAGGAGGCAAAGATATGCAATCAAGCTTGACACTGGCTGTGGGGCTGAGCCTGTGCGGATGGGCCCAGGCTGCTGTACTACCCGTGGAGCTCATGCAGCTGGGGCCAAGCGATCCGGCTACGCAAAGCTATAACTTGCAGGAGCTGCGCGATGTGCGCGTTTTTGCGCGCTCTGCGGCGGGCTTCAAGCAATCCAGGCTATTTTGGCAGCAGCGGGTTGATGGGCAGTGGCAAGCGCCCCAGCCCATGCCGTTTACTGATATCCGCTGGCGTGATTCAGACCCGCACCTGAGCAGCAATGGCAAGACACTGACCTTTATTTCTGACCGACCGGCGGCGGGAGAGCAGGCCCTGGGGCAATTGGACATGTATGAGTCGACCTTGTCCGACGGGCAATGGAGTGCGCCACGGCGCCTGAGCGAGTCGCTGCAAAGCAAGGCTTATGAGCTGGGGCCGGAGCGCTATGGCGACCGGCTGTATTTTGCCTCCTACCGCCCTGGGGGCCCGGGAAAGCTGTCGGTATACCGTAGTGACCGGTTGGCCGATGGTGGCTATGGCGCCCCGCTGGCACTCCCAGTGCCTGTGAATGAGGGGCCATCCAATAGTGATTTTACGCTGACGCCTGATGGCCGCTATGCACTGTGGTGGAGTGACCGCCATGCCGGCGCTAACCGTGGTGATGCGGATATCTACATGGCTGAGCGTGTTGGTGCGGGCTTTGGGCCTGCTATCCGCCTGCCTGAGCCTATCAATGGCCCTGGCTTTGAATTCACCCCTTCAGTCAGCAGCGATGGCCAGTGGCTGATATTTGCCTCAACCAGGCCTGGTAAGCATGCCGCCGGTTTGTCGCAGCTCTATCGCATCAGTTGGCCCGCATTGCTCAAGGCGCTAGGCCCCCAAGTCGAGGCGCATAGCCAGTTGGAGCTGGAGCAAAAGCACAGCGCCTTGTGGCGGGCAATCAGCCATAAGGCGGGCGAGGCATCCGATATCGGGCTGCTGGGCTCGTTGCTGCACCCGCAGGCCCAAGTCTGGGGGCAGAGCTTGCGCACGGCCAACCTGGATATCAAGGCCTGGTCTGGCAGCGAGTTTCTGGCCTTGCTGAAAGCGCCTGCCCCAGAGGCGCTGTATGAGTGCGAGGTACACCGCGAGATACGCCGTTATGGTGCCCATGCCGAAGTCTATAGCGTGGTGGAAAGCCGCCGCCGCGCCGACCAGGTGCAAGCCGATGGCGTGGGGGTGAACAGCGGCCAATGGCAGTTGGGACCGCAAGGCTGGCAGTTGCTGTCACTGCACTATGCGATGGCGCTGCCGGGCCAGGCGCCGCCACCACAGGCACGGCAGAGTGGGGATTGCATGGCTTGAGCGGGGGGAGGCCCAGCCCCTTTGTACCTATCAATGACTTGTATTCAGACTATCAGGTTAGGCTCTTAGGGAATTCTTAAGTCTTAATTAGCGGCGATTTAGCAAAGCGCTTGACGCCCAGCATGCACACTTCATCTCACTTACTCGGCACCTAAGCCGGGGTGGGAGAACAAAGCATGCAAGCCAATTATCGCCGTTACGACATCTACGCCCTGATGCACAAGGGGCTGCGCGCCTACCTGAGCCATGTGTTGCTCGAGGTTGGCCGTACCGACTGGCGCGATATCGCCAACCGTAGTGCCAGCCTGATGGCGGTACGCGAGTTGCTGGGTGTGTGTTCGGCCCATCTGGAACAGGAACATGCCCTGATCCATACCGCCATGGAATCGCGCCAGCCGGGTTCAACCCGCCAGGCGCAAGTCAATTATGCCGCCCATATGCATGCCATTGAGCAACTCTACGATGTGGCGACCACGGTGGAGTCGGCCAACAACTACAACCTGGAGAGTGCAGGCGAGTGGTTGTACCGCGAGTTGGCCATGTTCGTGGCGGACAACTTTGAACATATGGCGATTGAGGAAAGCGTGAACAACCGGGTGCTGTGGGAGACCCATAGCGACGCCGAGATTGTGGCGCTGGAGCGTGAGGTGATGGCGGCGGTGCCGGCTGACCGCATGCTGCCCCTGCTGCGCTGGACCGTACCTAACCTGGCCCCCGATGAGCGCGCCCTGATGCTGGGCGAAATGCTGCGGCATGGCGCTCCTGCCGAAGTGTTTGATGGCGTGCTGGCCATGCTGCGCGCCCTGTTGCCCCCCAAGGATTGGGGTCGCCTGACGGTGGCGCTGAGCAACAACTGAACCGATTGCTCCGTATTCTGCCTCGCTCCCCTGTCGAGGCGGAACACCAATCCGGCGTAAGCCGAGAAACCGGGTTGGTTTTTTATGGCCGCAACTGCGGCCTATTTTTTTGTCTGCCTTTTGTAGGGACCGATCGTGATGCACGCACATGCCAAAACCTGGGTCTACCTGGCGCTGGTTTACTTTCTGGTGGCTATCTTCCTGGGCGTACAGATGGGAGTAAGCCAGGATTACGCCCTGCGCTCTGTCCATGCCCATGTGCATCTGCTGGGCTGGGTGTCGTTGACGCTGACAGGGCTGGTCTACCATTTCTTTCCCCATGCTGGGCAAAGCCGCATGGCGCATGTGCATTTCTGGCTCTACAACAGCGGCACCCCCTTGATGCTGGTGGCCCTGGCCTTGTTTGCGCGGGGCCAAGGCGCGGCTCAGCCGGTGATTGCCATAGGCAGCGTCATGGTGTTGCTGGCAGTGGTGCTGTTTGTATTCAATGTGCTGCGGCATCGGGGGTAGCACGAGTGCTGCCTGAGCCCGTGTGATGTCCCCGGTGTTACGGTACTAATCTCAGGTGTGTTGCGCGGGAGCGTTGCTGGTCTTGGCTCCCGCTTTGCAACGATACAGCTTCACAAGCGCTCAGGCATCGCTGGTCACTTCACCGTCTACCAGGCGCACTGGGCGTTCCAGCCGCAGGCGGAAACGGCCACGGCCGAGTTTTTCCAGACCCAGCCAGTCGCACCGCTCTGCCAGCCGACGCTGCAGCAGCAGCAGGCGGGTTTCCAGGTTGTCATCAAAGTCGGGCAGGCGCAGGCGTGGGTCCAGCCGCAGGGCGCGGTTGCTGGATTCGCTGCGGCCTTCGCGCTGGTGATCGTTGAGCAGCAACCAAAGCACGGCGCCCGCTACCCCCTTGATCAGGTAGTCATCGTCCAGGAAGACGCTTTGGGTGGCAGCAAAGTACCGTATGGTGACCGTGGGGCCGATGGCAACCGGCGCGCTGCGAGGCGGCTCGGGCAGGGGCTCGGCGATCTCGGTGGGCCGGGTGAGCCAGCGCATGGCCAGGCCCAGTTGCTGGGCGATGGCGACCAGGGCGTCTTCGTCTTCGAAATCGAAGCGGCGCGATTCGGCGCTTTCCACATACAGCACACCTGCCAGCCAGCTACCGGCCTCTATCGGTACGGCCAGGCGGCTGTGCGGGTGATGCAGGGCGGGGATGGGGATGTCGGTGCCCAGCAAGGGGGGGATGCGCTGCAGTGCCGGCAGATTGTAATCGTTGGCCAGGCCACTGATCCGTATGGGCATGCGCAGTTGGGCGACGCTGCCTATCATGCCACGGCCTATCTCCACTTCTGACCCCACGCCAGACTGGGCATAGCCTCGGCTGGCCACGGTATACAGCCAGCGGCCGGACTCATCCACGCAGAGCACCAGGGCGTGATCCATGCCCATCAGTTCGGCCAGGCTGTTCAGTACCAGATCGAACGCCTGCGAGAGTTCATCGGCAGCGGCCAGCTTCTGCGACAGCAGCCGTACTGCTGCCAGGCGATTGCAGGGGGCGGGCGGCAGCGGCAACTGCGGGCCGGGCAGGGCTTCAACCGTCAGTACCCGGCAGATGTCGGCACCCAGCAGGGGCACGCCTTGGGCCATGCCGTTGAGCCGTGCCTGCATGGCGGTATAGACCGGGCCATCCGACTCGGTACGCAGGTATTCGATAGCCAGCCGGTAGCGTGCTGCGGTATCGGGATGCACCACGGAGGCGGCCGCTCGCGGATTGCCCAGCAGGTTCTCGCGTAGCGTAGTGGTATAGCAATAGGGCAGGGCGATATGGTTGGCGTCGACAAAGTGCAATTGCGCCAACTCGCAGATATCGGGCACGCCCGTGGCCGAGCTGGTGGCCAGTTGGGCGGGCAGGCTGCCTTCCAGGCAGGCACGTACCTGTTCTGCGTCAAGCCGGCTCATGCGGCGCTCCTTTGCAGCATGCCGGCCAGTGGGCGTATCAGCTCAGCCAGGGTGAAGCGTACGCCAACCAAGTCTTGCTGATCGTCGCACAAGGCATAGCTGTAGCGGGTGCCAAAGCCTAGCGGCAGCAGCTCTGCGGCTATGGCCTCACGCTGCGCTTCTATGCAGGCTTGGGCGTTGGCCGGCAGGGTGACTTCCTGGGCATCACGGCCTTTCAGCTGCAGTTTTTGTGTTTGGCCCGGCTGGCTGGCCAGCAAGGCGATATGTGGGTTGCCGGCGATATCGGCTAGCAGGCGACCGGCCTGCTTGCGCGACAACAGCACGGTCAGGGTACGCTTGTCCTCGTCGACCAGGCAGGCCAATGCAGGTGCGATGGTGGGCGAGAGGAAGGCGTCGCTGGATGCCAGGGCAAGCAGGCGGCCACCTTGCAGGAAGGCGATCAGTTCGTCGGTGAGCGTAGCGTGGGCAGACATGGCGTGCGGATGATAGCGGGGGCGGGCTTGCAGCGAAACCGCTAATGTATATTCCGCCGATGACAGTTGGCAGTGCGCGCGATCTGCTCGCCGGAAAAATCAGCCCAAACGGTCTACACAGCTGGCTTTGGGCATGCTGGCCGTGCGTACAGGGTTGCCTCGCTGAGGTGGGGGCCGCAGCATAAACGCGACAGGCGCTACCGGTTCATTCGGAATGCAGTGCCTCAAGAAAGGCGAGACCGTAACGCTCCAGCTTTTGTGCACCTACACCGGAGATGTGGGCCATGTCGGCCAGGGTGCCGGGCTTGGCATCCAGCATGGCTTTGAGGGTGGCGTCGGTAAAGATCAGGTAGGCCGGTACGCTTTGCTCGTCGGCCAGTTCGCGCCGTTTCTGCCGCAACCTCTGCCACAGGGCTTCATCCTGCGGGGCTATGTCCTGGCTGGCCGCACTGCGTTTCTTGTCGCGCTCGGTCTTGTCTCGCTTCTTGTCGGGCAGGCCGCGCAACCGCAATGCCTGCTCGCCACGCAGCAAGGGGCGGGCGGTGTCGGTCAGTTGCAGGCCGCCGAATTCGGGTTCGGTCTGCAGGTAGCCGGCTGCCAGCAACTGCCGCAGTACCGAGCGCCAGCCAGCCTCGGGCATGTCGGTGCCTATGCCAAAGGTGGTGACGCGGTCATGGAAGTGCTGCTTGACCTTGTCGGTAGCCTTGCCCAGCAGCACGTCGATCACATGGCCTGCGCCGAAGCGCTGACCGGTACGAAACACACAGCTGAGCGCCTTGCGGGCAGCTTCGGTGGCATCCCAGGTGGTGGGTGGGTTCAGGCAGTTGTCGCAGTTGCCGCAATCGGCAGATTGCTCGCCAAAGTAGGCCAGTATGACCTGGCGCCTGCAGGCAACGGTCTCGGCCAGGCCCAGCATGGCATTGAGCTTTTGCCGCTCAACCTGCTTTTGCGCTTCGGGCGCCTGGCCACTTTCTATCATTTCCTTCAGCTGCATCACATCGTTCAAGCCATAGGCCAGCCAGGCACTGGAGGGCAGGCCGTCGCGGCCGGCTCGGCCGGTTTCCTGGTAGTAGCCTTCCAGGCTCTTGGGCAGGTCGATATGGGCTACGAAGCGCACATCGGGCTTGTCTATGCCCATGCCAAAGGCAATGGTGGCCACCATGACGATGCCTTCTTCACGCAGGAAGCGCGTCTGGTTGCGGGCGCGCAACTCGGCGTTCATGCCGGCATGGTAGGGTAGGGCGGTGATGCCGTTGTCGCAGAGGAACTGGGCCGTCTCCTCCACCCGCTTGCGCGAAAGGCAGTAGACGATGCCGGCATCGCCATCGTGCTCGCGTTCGATAAAGGCCAGCAGCTGCTTGCGGGCATTGTCCTTCTCGACGATGCGATAGCGGATATTCGGGCGGTCGAAACTGGAAACGAACTGGGCGGCATCTTCCAGTGCCAACCTTTGTACGATCTCACGCCGGGTAGCGGCATCGGCCGTGGCTGTCAGGGCGATGCGCGGTACAGCCGGATAGCGCTCGTGCAGCAGCGAGAGGCCGATGTACTCCGGCCGGAAATCGTGGCCCCACTGGCTTACGCAGTGCGCCTCGTCAATGGCGAACAGGGCTGCCGGCGTATGCTCCAGCAGGGCCAGGAAACGGGGAGTCAGCAAGCGCTCTGGCGCCACATAGAGCAGCTTGAGCTCGCCGCGCAGATAGCGTTGCTCCACCTCGCGGGCGGCGTTGTTGTCCAGGGTGGAGTTCAGAAAGGCGGCTTCCACCCCCAACTGGTGCAGGCCTTCGACCTGATCCTGCATCAGTGCGATCAGGGGGGAGACCACCACGGCGCAACCGGGGCGCATCAGCGCGGGAATCTGATAGCACAGTGACTTGCCGCCGCCGGTAGGCATCAGTACCAGCGCATCGCCGCCCTGGGCGACATGCTCGACGATCTCGGCCTGGCGGCCACGGAAACGGTCGTAGCCGAAGATGGTTTGCAGCAGGGAAAGGGCAGAAGAGTCGGACACGGCACTGACAGATGGGGGCAAGCGTCGATTATACCGGTTGCCCGGCTACTGGCTCTTACATTCCCTGTTGTTGTCCCGGCTGGATTCTGGTGACATTGCAGGGCAATTCAATCGGAGGGGAGGGCGGCATGTCGATACGTCAGCGTGGTGGAGCGAAGTTGGCCGGTAGTGGTTTGGCTTTTGCGGGTGTCTTTTATGCCGTTCTGCAGTACAAATCCTTGGGCAGCAGCCATGCCGGCCCCATTGCCTTGATCGCCATGGGTGCCCCCGGCGCTTTTGCGCTGGTAGGTTTGTTCGAGCTGGTGAGTGGCCTGCCGTTTACCAAGGCTGCCGAGGCTTGGGACAGCCTGGAGGGATGGCAGCGGGGCGTGCTGGGGCTGATGGTGGTAGTGCTGGCTTTTGCCTTGCTGATCGGTGGCATGGTGCTGTATGCCACGCTGACTGGCTGAGCCACCCAAACCGCGATGTTGCTTGCAGGTACTCGCGCCTTTGAGGCGCCATCCACGTACCGTGCAATGTGGGCTGTTGCCCTGGCGGCGAGGTTAGGGGTGCTCAGTCAAAAGAGAGCCCGCCGTAGCAGGCCGCGCTGACGATTTGCGCCAGGGTGTGCCTGGGGTCTGCCCTATCCATCACCACCTATCGACGACTTGCATTCAGGACAAGCTATCAACGGCTGGCCAGCTGTTTGCTCGGCCGGTAGTCGCTATAGGTCTGTATCAGGTTCTGCTTCAGCTCCTTCACCCCACCTATATTGCCTTGCAGTATGGTCTGGGCGCGGGTGGGTAGCAGGGCGCCGCTGGCGTGGCGGCTGAAATCCACCTGTATGCTGAATTTCTCTATCTTGGCTACCAGCTTGGCCCGGAACGGCTCGGGGTTGTAGAGCAGGATGCTGGCTATTTCACCGGTCGGGGCCAGGGTCAACGTGCCTGCCAGTTGCTCGGGGTCGACCTCGGTGAGGCTGTCATTGGGTTTGACATCGAAGCGATAGCGCAGTGGCTTGGGACCTGCATCCAGCGGTGTCAACGAGGCGGCGTCAACCAGATCGCGAAAGCGTAGGGTGCGGCTGTTCTTTTTGCGACGCTCCTGATAGCTGGCCTGTTGCTCGGCCGTGGCGGGCTTGCCGTCTATCAGCTCCAGCTGCCATTCCTTGCCGATATTGTCCGGGTCATGCCGTATCAGACGATTGCTGTCTCCCGACTCCTGCACGCGGTAATGCCACTGATAGCTGTCGTGTTTTTTCAGTTCGGCCAGCGCATCCTGCGCGGGATTGGCGGCGGCGTTGGCGGCAAACAGCAGGCTGAGCAGGGCGAGTATGGATTTCATGGTGTCCTGGGCTAGGTTGGCGTAACGATCAGAGCAGGATGCGTGATGCGGGTTCCTCAGGATATATAAAAAACAGCCCGTGATGACGGGCTGTTGGGGGGTAATGCGAGCGGTTCGGTTTTTTTGCGACAGTGGCTTATTCGGACGGGCTCTGCGTCTGTGCTGGTACGCTGATCTGCATGCGATCACCCTGCATGGTGACCGCCAGGTGCTTGAGTGCGCTCATGCCCAGCAGTACCTCGTTCGGGTCGCCAAAGTTGGGGCTCATATTGGCGGGGATGTCGCGCAGGATGATGTCTCCCAAGCGCAGTTCGGCGATGCGGGTGAGGTAGCCCTCCACCTCGCCATTGGCGGTGGAAATGGTAATGGCACGCCCAGGCTGCAGGCCCAGCTTCTGGGCCAGGCGCATGTCCATGGCCACGCCGGTGGCGCCGGTATCCAGCATCAGTTTGACGACCTGGCCGTTGATCTGGCCTTCCAGTCGATAGTGGCCGTCGCGGGCGCGCTGCAGTTCCAGCACGCTGCCCGACAGGTTGCTGATGCGGTTAGGCACTTCTTGCTGCTCAAGCAGGCTGCGCATGCCAAGAAACAGCATGGCCAGGATAAGCAGCCAGAGCCCGATATTGGGCCCCCAGTGCTGCCACCACTGCCGGCTTAGCATGCGCGCGCCATCCGCCTATCAGCCCAGCCACTTGCGGGCGTTGCGGAACATGCGCATCCAGCCGCTATCCTCGCCCCAGCTTTCCGGATGCCAGCTGAGTGTTGCTGTGCGGAAGGTACGCTCGGGGTGCGGCATCATGATGCTGAAACGGCCGTCGCCGGTGGTGACGCCAGCAATGCCGTCAGGCGAGCCATTGGGGTTTTGCGGATAGGTTTCGGTAGCCTGGCCACGATCATCGACGTAGCGCAGCGCGGTGATAACCTGCTTGCGCTGGCCGGCTTCGGCGAAAACTGCCCGGCCTTCGCCATGCGAGACCACGACCGGCATGCGTGCACCCTGCATGCCCTCAAAGAACAGGCTGGGGCTCTTGGCGACTTCTGCCATGACCAGCCGTGCCTCGAACTGCTCGGAGGCATTGCGGCGGAACTTGGGCCAATCCTGCGCACCGGGGATGATCTCAGCCAGGTTGGACATCATCTGGCAGCCATTGCAGACGCCCAGGGCGAAGGTGTCGCTACGGCCAAAGAAGCGGCTGAACTCCTCGCGGCCCAGGCTGTTGAACAGGATGGACTTGGCCCAGCCTTCGCCCGCGCCCAGCACATCGCCATAGCTAAAGCCACCACAGGCGGCAAAACCCTGGAAATCCTGGAGCGAGAGCCGGCCGCTGAGGATGTCGGACATATGCACGTCCAGCGCGGTAAAGCCGGCACGGTCGAATGCGGCGGCCATTTCGAGATGGCCGTTGACGCCTTGCTCGCGCAGGATGGCGATACGTGGCTTGATGCCCTTGGCAATATAGGGGGCGGCCACATCCTCGCTGGGATCGAAATTCAGGTCGGCGTAGAGGCCACGGGCATGCTTGTCGTCCAGGCGGGCATACTCGCTGTCTGCGCAGGCCGGGTTGTCGCGCAGGCGCTGCAACTGCCAGCTGGTCTGCGACCAGGCCTTGTGCAGATCGGTACGGCTTTCGCTGAACACCAGGCGATTGCGCTTCTTGATCTTGAGTTTGTCGTCGTCGTTGGGCGAGCCGATCACATGCAACTGGCTACGGATGCCCACGGCAAAGAAGGCCGCCATGACGGCGTGGGTGTCGCTGCGGCGTACCTGCAGCACAGCGCCCAGTTCCTCGTTGAACAGCACGCCCATCAGGCGGCCGTTTTCGGCGCGAGCGACCGATTCGGGGTTGATCTCGCCGTACTCGCGCTCATTGCGGCGGCGCTCTATGCACAACTCGTCCACATCCAGCGTCACACCGACATGGCCGGCAAACATCATCTCGGCCACGGTGGCCAGCAGGCCGCCATCGCCACGGTCATGGTAGGCCAGCAGCTTGCCCTGGGCATTGAGTTGCTGGACTACGCCAAAGAAGGCGGCCAGTGCTTGTGGGTCTTCCAAGTCTGGTGCGTGGTTGCCTACCTGTTTGTAGACCTGGGCCAGGGCCGAGCCGGACAGGCGGCACTTGCCGTTGCCGAGGTCGATCAGGATCAGGTCGGTATCGCCCTGATCAGTCTTCAGCTGCGGGGTCAGCGTGCGGCGTACGTCGCTGACCGGGGCAAAGGCGGAGACAATCAGCGACAGGGGCGCAACCACGGCCTTGTTCTCGCCCTTGTCCTGCCATACGGTCTTCATGGACAGGCTGTCCTTGCCCACCGGTATGCTGACACCCAGGGCGATGCTGAGATCGCGTACGGCTTCGACGGTGTCATACAGGCGGGCATCCTCGCCGGGGTGGCCGGCGGCGGCCATCCAGTTGGCCGACAGTTTGACGTCGCCCAGCTTGGCCACGGGTGCGGCAGCCAGATTGGTGATGGCTTCACCCAGCGCCATGCGGCCTGATGCAGGGGCAGAGATCAGCGCCAGCGGGGTACGCTCGCCCATGGACATGGCTTCGCCCAGGCAGGTCTCGTAACCCATGGTGGTCACGGCCACATCGGCCACCGGCACTTGCCAGGGGCCGACCATCTGGTCACGGGCGGTCATGCCGCCAACAGAGCGGTCGCCTATGGTGATCAGGAAGCTCTTGTCGGCGACGGCAGGCAGGCGCAACACGCGGTAGGTGGCATCGTGCAGATCCAGGCCGCTGGAATCGAACATGGGCAGGTCGGGGTTGAGCCGCTGTACATCGCGCGTCATCTTGGGCGGCTTGCCCAGCAGCACGTCCATCGGCATGTCGACCGGCTTGTTGCCGAAGTGGCTGTCGGCCAGCTCCAGCTGCTTTTCCAGAGTGGCGGTTCCCACCACGGCGAAGGGGCAGCGCTCGCGGTCGGCCATGGCCTTGAAGGCGGGCAGGTCGGCTGCTGCAATGGCCAGGACGTAACGCTCCTGCGATTCGTTGCACCAGATCTGCAGCGGGGACATGCCCTTTTCTTCGATATGGATATCGCGCAGCTTGAACTGGGCGCCGCGATCCGAGCCATGTACCAGCTCGGGCAGGGCATTGGACAGGCCACCTGCGCCCACATCGTGAATGCTGAGGATGGGGTTCTTGTCGCCGAGTTGCCAGCAGCGATCAATGACTTCCTGGGCGCGGCGCTCGATTTCGGGGTTGCCACGCTGGACCGAGTCGAAGTCGAGGTCGGCTGCGTTGGCACCAGTATCCATGGAGGAGGCGGCGCCACCACCCAGGCCGATGAGCATGCCAGGGCCGCCCAGTACGATGATGAGGGCACCGGCCGGGATATCGTGCTTGCCGACATGGTCGCCGTCGATATTGCCCAGGCCGCCAGCGATCATGATGGGCTTGTGGTAGCCGCGCATCTCGCCCAGGTGGCTTTCTTCATAGGTACGGAAGTAACCGGTGAGGTTGGGGCGGCCGAATTCATTATTGAAGGCCGCACCGCCTATGGGGCCGTCCAGCATGATCTGCAGGGCAGAGACGATGCGGGCGGGCTTGCCGTATTCGAGCTGGGTGTTGGAGTGTACTTCCCAGGGTTGCTTGAAGCCGGGGATATTGAGGTTGGACACAGTGAAGCCGGTCAACCCTGCCTTGGGGCGCGAGCCACGGCCGGTGGCACCTTCGTCGCGTATCTCGCCGCCGGCACCGGTGGAGGCGCCTGCGAAGGGGGAGATGGCGGTGGGGTGGTTGTGCGTTTCCACCTTCATCAGGATATGGGTGGGGCGGGCGTTGTAGCGGTATTCCTGGCTGCCCGGCTGGGGGTAGAAACGCAGGATGCCAGCGCCTTCGATCACCGAGGAGTTGTCGGAGTAAGCGACCACGGTGCCCTCCGGGTGGGCTTTGTGGGTGTCGCGTATCATGCCGAACAGGGATTTGGCCTGGGCCTCGCCATCGATGACGAAGTCGGCATTGAATATCTTGTGGCGGCAGTGCTCCGAGTTTGCCTGGGCGAACATCATCAGTTCGATGTCGTTGGGATTGCGGCCCAGTTTCTGGAAGTTTTCTACCAGGTAGTCGATCTCATCGGCCGACAGCGCCAGGCCCATGTCGCGGTTGGCGGCTTCCAGCGCCGGCCGGCCACCACCGAGGATGTCCACGCTGGCCAGCGGCTGCGGCTCGACATGGCGGAACAGGCCGGCTATGCCGTCGAAGTCCGGCCAGACGGTTTCGGTCATGCGGTCATGCGCCAGTTCGGTGAGCTTGGCCAGCTCGGCGGGGCTAAGGTCGCGACCGGCGTACAGGGCCATGCCACGTTCTATGCGTATGACTTTGTCCAGGCCGCAGAGGCCGATGATGTCGGTGGCCTTGGACGACCACGGCGATATGGTGCCCAGCCGCGGTGTGATCAGGACCATGCTGCCCTTGGCGCGACTGGCGTCGGCGGCATTGTCATCAGACAGGATGCGGTCCAGTTTATGCGCCTCGTCGGCGTCCAGGTCTGCGCTCAGCTCGGCGAAATGCCAGAACTCGGCATAGGGCGCCAGACCGGTGATGCCGGCGTCCTTCAGGCCATTGATCAGTTTTTCGAGACGGAAAGCGGAGAGGGCGATACCGCCGCGAAGCTTGAGGAGGGTGGGCATAAGGAGCGAACCGGTCCGTTTGATCGGGGATGAGGCGGCGAATTTTACCGGAAAAGTGGCGCGGCTTGGAGCCGTTGGGCAGAAGAAGATGCGGATTTAAAAGCAAAAACGGACGATTGCTCGTCCGTTTTTGCTGATGCTGCCAGGGTAATGCAGGCTCAGGCGGCTGTCTGGAGTGTGTGGCTCAGGCGCTTGAGCACCTCATCCTTGCCCAGCAGGGCCAGTACCAGATCCACCGATGGGGTCTGGGTGGTGCCGCACAGGGCGGCACGTAGCGGCATGCCTACCAGGGGCATCTTTACCCCTTCGGCGGCCACAAAGGTCTTGATGGCGGCCGAGAGGGTGGGGGCATCCCAGGTGGTATCGGCCAGCACGCCCTGAAAGCGTACCAGTCGGGCGCGGGCTTCCTCATTCAGATGCTGTGCGGCCAGTTCGGCTGGCGCGGCATCGTGGCGATAGAAATAGGTGGCTTGTGCTGCCAGATCCACCAGGTTGGTGACGCGCTCCTTCAGCAGGCCTATCACCTCGGCCAGTGCGGGTCCCTGGGTGCTGTCGTAGCCCAGCTTGGTCAGGAAGGGGGCGGTCAGCTCCGCCAGTCGCTGGTTGTCGGCGGCCTTCATGTGTTGCTGGTTGATCCACAGCATCTTGTCGCGGTCGAAACGCGAAGGGCTGGGGCTGACGTTCTTCAGGTCGAACCACTCGACGAACTGGGTCATGGTGAAGAACTCTTCGTCACCATGGCCCCAGCCCAGTCTGGCCAGGTAGTTAAGCAGGGCTTCGGGCAGGATGCCCTGCTCGCTGTAATCGACCACGCTGACAGCGTCGCGTCGCTTGCTCATCTTCTGCCCGTTGGCATTCAGTATCATGGGCAGATGGCCATACACCGGCAGCGGGGCGCCGAGCGCCGCCAGGATGTTGATCTGGCGCGGGGTATTGTTGACATGGTCGTCGCCGCGGATGACGTGGGTGATGCCCATGTCCCAATCATCGACTACCACGCAGAAGTTATAAGTGGGGGTGCCGTCAGGCCGGGCGATGATCAGGTCATCCAGCTCCACGTTGCCGATCTCGATGCGGCCCTTGACGGCATCGTCCCAGGCCACCACGCCATCTACGGGATTGCGAAAACGCACCACCGGTTGCACGCCTTCCGGTACGGGCGGCAGGGTCTTGCCGCGTTCTGGGCGCCAGGTGCGATCGTAGCGGGGCTTCTCGCCGCGTGCTTCGGCCTCGGCGCGCATCTGATCCAGCTCTTCCTTGGAGGAATAGCAATAGTAGGCAGTGCCAGCGGCCAGCATGTCCTGTATCACCACCTTGTAGCGATCCATGCGCTGCATCTGGTAGAACGGGCCTTCGTCATAGTCCAGACCCACCCAGTGCATGCCGTCCATGATGGCCTTGACGGATTCGGGGGTGGACCGTTCCAGGTCGGTATCCTCTATGCGCAGTACGAACACGCCTTGTTGCTTGCGGGCGTAGGCCCAGGAGAACAGGGCGGTGCGGACGCCACCGATGTGCAGGAGGCCGGTGGGCGAGGGGGCGAAGCGGGTGCGGACGGTCATGATGGGCCGAGTGTGCGAGAAAAGCGCGCATTTTACCCGGTGGCGAGAGGGGTGGCGAATCGGCTATGGCAGCCGAGGGTGCCGCCGGGCTGGCCAGGGTGTTGCGCGCCCCGGCTGGGGCGCGCAAACGGGTGGTGCTAGCGGTAGTTGAAGCGCAGCATGCGCTCGCCGCCGGGATTGCCCTGGCCTACCTGATTGAGGAAGGGGCTGAGTACGGCCTCGGAGCCCGGGCTGGCTTGCAGGCCAACTTCGGCCGCCAGGCCTTGGCTGGCCTCCCAGTGACCACCACCGTTCAGTTGCAGGCGGCCACCCAGGGTGGACAGCTGGATACGCAGGCCCTCGCCGGCTGGGCTCAGGGTCAGACGATAGTCGCCCAGGGGAGAGACCATGGGGGCTAGGCTGGAGTTGGCACCCAGCCAGTCCAGCGTCAGGGTGCCGGTGGGCTTGCCCGCCTGGTAGCGCAGCTCGGGGCTGGCCAGGCGTAGTTGGCCGCTCAGGCCATAGGGCTTTACGCCCTTGTCGAGCTGGAACACCGGTGCGGCGGCCACGGCCAGATTGGCTTCCTGCACGGCCAGACCGCCCCAGCCCATGGAGACAATGCCTTGGCCGCCGTCCAGTGTGATCTGGTAGGCGAGCCTGCCCTTGAGCAGTGCCTTGGGTTGCCAGGCCCAGTCCAGTCGCTCGCCCAGGGCTGCGCCCTGCAGCAGGGGCTGGGCCGAACCATGCCAGAGGCTGCCTTGGGCGCCAGCCAGTTGCAGCTTGTCCTTGGTCTGAGCCGCAATGATGCTGCCCATGACGGTGGCGGGCAGCCGCAAAATCAGGAAGGCCGTGGTCAGCAGGGTCAGCAGCAGCCACCAGTGCCAGGAGAGACGTTTCATCGCGTCCACTCCACATCGGCATCGACATTGCCACCTTCGACACTGCGCACCGACAGCTTGCTGAGCGACCAGCCCTGGGCCTGGCTGCTGGCCAGCAGGGCGGTGACGGCGCTCCAGGCCACCGCCTTGGCGCTGAGGCTGCTGCGTTGGTTGTCGGCGCGGCTGATGCTGACGTTGTCGCCGCTCAGGCCCGCTGTGGCTGCCAGTGCACCGATGTCGGCGGCGACGGTGGGGCCGGCTGGGCCGCCTGTGGCCTGGGCCAGGTCGCGCTCGAAGCGGGCGGCATCGGCGCGCAATGTGGGCAAGGTGCGTTGCAGGCGGCTGTGCTCGCTAAGCAGGGGAGAGACGATGGCGCTATAGATCAGGACCAGGAGCAGAACGCTACCGCCCGCCGCCAGAATGACTCTTTCGCGGGCATTGCGCTGTTTCCAGAATAGGGTGAGCTGGGCGAGGGCGTTGTTCATGATTGGGGTGTCAGTATGAGCCGGGTGCGATCAGTGCCGGAGGGGCGTACCTCTACCTTGCCGTTGGCGCTGAGTGCCTGTACGAGGTTGCCAAGTTGATCCGGGGCGGCCTGGTATTCCGCTTCGACCCGGCCTTCCAGGTAATCCAGCGTGACCAGCGGTACGCCGGAGGCCTGTAGCTGGGGCGCTACCTTGAGCAGCGGTGCCAGACTGCCTGCTTGCGGGGCGAGTGCTGGGGTGGCGTTGCTGGCCAGCTTGGCTTGCAGCTGCAGGCGGGCATCCACCAGCGGCTCTTTGGGGTAGGCCTTGGTATAGGCCGTATCTATGCCCTGTCGCAGGCGTTGTTCTTCGCTACGCCAGGACAGCCACTGGCCGGTGGTCACCAGGAGTGCCAGCAGCACGGCGCTGCCTGCCAGCCAGGCGGTGGGCCTGAGGCGGCTCCAATCCACGTCGAACTGGGTGCCAGCGGCGAATTCGCCTTGCAGCAGCTCTACCGCATCACCCGCTACGGCATTGCTGTAAACATCCCCATGGGCCAGTTGAACAGGGCGACCGAGCGCGGCGGTCCAGCGATCTACCG
The DNA here is from genome assembly GCF_036961565.1 of Chitinimonas sp. JJ19. Taxonomy (NCBI): domain Bacteria; kingdom Pseudomonadati; phylum Pseudomonadota; class Betaproteobacteria; order Neisseriales; family Chitinibacteraceae; genus Chitinimonas; species Chitinimonas sp. JJ19. Next base: position 162,924 of record NZ_JBAMDD010000007.1, on the reverse strand, counting down.
CAATCTCGGCCTGTGCGGTCTTGGGGGCGGCCAGCTCAAGCTGAGGGGCATCGCCCAGCAGGGCGACCAGGAGCGAAGGCGGGTCTGCCGGGCTGACGGCGTCAAACCACTGCGATGTCTCGCCGGTACGGCGGGCCCAGCCATTGCCGCACCAGAGCAATACGCTGCCATCGGCAGGCACCAGGGCGTCGGCAGCCCAGGCGGCGCGAGGGCGGCGACCGACCTGGGTCAGGGTGTTCATCAGCTCGGCCAGTAGTTCCCGCTGGACTGCGGCTACACGGCATTGCTCGCCTACCAGCTGGTGAGCCAGGTGTTGCTCGGTGGGTTCGGCCAGCAGTACTTGATCCAAGGCAAACGGCAGCAATTTGCCCGCCTGTTTGCCTGCGCCCTTGGGCAGGCTGACCGTGGTACGCAGCACGCGGGCGGGAGGCAGGAACAACTCCACCCGGCTGGCCGCCGGCAGGGCACTGAGCGCCGAACGGCCGTGGCCGGATTGCGGGCCGTTGAGGGTGCGCCATTCCACTTCGGTGGCGGGCGAGGCGGGTAAAGCGGCTTCGGTGAGGAAGAGTCGTAGCGTGGTCACGACGGCGGGCCGTAGGGAGTGTTGTATAAAGTGTGCGCGAGTATGACACAGCGTTTCGAATTGTTGGCGCCGCCCGTATGCACCGTGGCGGCGTACAGACAGCTTGCAGGGCGCGCTGCAGGGCCGTCGAAGGCGGTGATGGAGGGGGTTGAGGAGGGCGTCCGGACGACCGCTTGATGACCGGGTTTGTTATTTACCCAATCTCTCGCCTATAATCCTCGATTCGTTACGCGCCGCGTGTCGTGTCCAGTGCATGGTCCGACCTAAAGACGCAGCGCCGGGAAGCGAGAGTGGCGGAATTGGTAGACGCACTGGATTTAGGTTCCAGCGCCGTAAGGTGTGGGGGTTCGAGTCCCCCCTCTCGCACCAGGATACGCTGACGCCGACGCTTGGTCGGTATTGATTGAAACAGAACTGTCTACACGCAATACAGGATTACTGACATGCAAGCACAACTGGAAACGCTGGGCCAACTGGAGCGTCGTCTCGACTTCGCCATCCCGTCCGCCGACATCGAAACCGCCGTGGATGCCCGCCTGAAGCGCGTGGCTCGCACCGCTCGTATTCAAGGCTTCCGTCCTGGCAAGGCCCCGATGAAGATCGTGGCCGCCAACTACGGCCTGCAAGTTCGCGAAGAAGTCTTGGGCGAACAGGTACAAACCGCTTTCGCCAGCGCTGTGCAAGACCAGAAGCTGCGCGTCGCGGGTTTCCCCCGTTTTGAAGGCAAGCCTGCTGAAGGCGATGCATTCAAGTTCAGCGCTACCTTCGAAATCTACCCCGAAGTGGTTGTGGGCGACCTGACCGCCGTGGAAGTGGAGCGTCCGGTACTGAGCGTGACCGACGCCGAAGTCGACAAGACCATTGAAATCCTGCGCAAGCAGCGCACCCGTTTTGACCGCGTCGAGCGCGCTGCCGAGAAGGGCGATCGCGTGATCGTCGACTTCAAGGGCACCATCGACGGCGTGGCATTTGCTGGCGGTTCCAGTGAGAACTACGCCTTCCTGGCCGGCGAAGGCCAGATGCTGCCTGAGTTCGACAGCGCCGTGGTCGGCATGAAGGAAGGCGACACCAAGACCTTCGACCTGGCCTTCCCGGCTGATTATCAAGGCAAGGACGTGGCCGGCAAGACCGCCCAGTTCGAAGTGACCGTCAAGAACGTGGCTGGCCCGACCATGCCCGAGCTGGACGCCGCTTTTGCCAAGACCCTGGGTGTGGAAGATGGCAGCATCGATGCCCTGCGTGCTGAAATCCGCAAGAACGTCGAGCGCGAAGTGAAGCGTCGTCTGACCGCTCGCGGCAAGGAAGCTGTGATGCAGGCCCTGCTGGACGTCAGCCCGCTGGAGCTGCCACGTGCACTGGTTGGCCAGGAAATCGGCCGCCTGATCGAGAACGCCCGTCAGGAGATGCAGCAACGTGGCTTCGATCCCAAGGAAATGCCTTTCCCGCCTGAGCTGTTCGAAGAGCAGGCCAAGCGTCGTGTCAGCCTGGGCCTGATCCTGGCTGAAGTGGTGCGCGCCAACAATCTGCAAGCCAAGCCTGAGCAGATTCAGACCATCGTGGCTGAATTCGCCGAGAGCTACGAGCATCCGGAAGAAGTGGTCAAGTGGTACTATGCCAGCAGTGATCGCCTCGAAGGCCCGGAGGCGCTGGCGCTGGAAGACAACGTGGTTGAGTTCGTCTACTCCAAGGCCAAGACGGTTGAGAAGCAACTGGCGTTTGACGAACTGATGGGTCAACAAGCCTAAGTTTGCGTTCTACGCTTGAAATCGGGCTCGTCCGCCTTACCTTTATAGGTAAGTGCCGGCCGGGCCCTTTTTTATCCGGCTTATCCGGCCCCCTATACGACTTGCCGACAAGAAGGACAGCATGAGCAACTTCAATCCCGCCGATTGGCGCAACACCCACACCGAACCGCAGGGCTTGGGCTATGTTCCCATGGTCATCGAGCAAAGCGGCCGTGGCGAGCGTGCCTACGATATCTATTCGCGCCTCTTGAAGGAACGCGTGATCTTCCTGGTGGGGCCGGTCAACGATGCGACCGCCAACCTGGTTGTGGCGCAGATGCTGTTCCTGGAGTCGGAGAATCCGGACAAGGATATCTTCCTCTACATCAACAGCCCCGGCGGTTCGATCTCTGCTGGCATGTCCATCTACGACACCATGCAGTTCATCAAGCCCGATGTCTCCACCCTGTGCGTGGGTATGGCTGCCAGCATGGGCGCCTTCCTGTTGCAGGCAGGTGCCAAGGGTAAGCGTTTTGCCCTGCCCAACTCCACAGTGATGATTCACCAGCCCTTGGGTGGCTTCCAGGGCCAGGCGACCGACATCGAGATCCATGCTAAGTACATCCTGAGCCTGCGTGAGAAACTGAATGCCCTGATGGCCCAGCACACTGGCCGCAGCATTGAAGAAATTACCCGTGACAGCGACCGTGACAACTTCATGACCGCGACGGAAGCCCAGGCCTATGGCCTGGTCGACCAGGTGATCTCCTCGCGCCAGGCGCTGGCCTGAACCCGACAGTCGGGAGCCCGCTCCCGGCTGCCTTATAGATAGAACGTGGCCGCCTGGCGGCCACTTGCGATGGCGAGGTTGCCATGACCGAAAAAGAAAAACTCCTTTACTGCTCCTTCTGCGGCAAGAGCCAGCACGAAGTGCGCAAACTGATCGCTGGTCCACAGGTTTTCATCTGTGACGAATGTATCGAGTTGTGCAACGACATCATCCGCGAAGAACTGCAGAGCGGCACGGCCGTGGCCGGTGCGGCCAAGACTGGTGTGGCCGGCAAGCTGCCAGCACCGGCCGAAATCCGTGCCTCGCTGGACCAGTATGTGATCGGGCAGGACAAGGCCAAGAAATCGCTGGCAGTAGCGGTGTACAACCACTACAAGCGCCTGGCTAATCCGGCTGCCAAGACCGGCGACGTCGAGCTGGCCAAGTCCAATATCCTGCTGATCGGGCCTACCGGCTCGGGCAAGACCTTGCTGGCACAGACCCTGGCGCGCCTGCTGGATGTCCCCTTTGTGATGGCAGATGCGACCACGCTGACCGAGGCTGGCTATGTGGGCGAGGATGTGGAAAACATCATCGCCAAGCTGCTGCAGAAGTGTGATTGGGATATCGAGAAGGCCCAGCGCGGCATTATCTATATCGATGAAATCGACAAGATTTCGCGCAAGTCCGACAACCCGTCCATTACCCGCGATGTCTCGGGTGAGGGCGTGCAGCAGGCCTTGCTGAAGCTGATCGAAGGGACGGTGGCGTCGATACCACCGTCGGGTGGTCGCAAGCACCCCAATCAGGAGTTCCTGCAGGTTGATACCACCAACATCCTGTTCATCTGCGGTGGCGCTTTTGATGGCCTGACCAATGTGATACGCCAGCGTTCGCAGAAGGGCGGTATCGGTTTTGCCGCCTCGGTGCACTCCAAGGACGCCAGCAAGGATGTAGGCAAGACCCTGCGTGAGACTGAGCCGGAAGACTTGATCAAGTTTGGCCTGATTCCCGAGTTTGTGGGTCGTCTGCCTGTGGTGGCGACCCTGGACGAGCTGGATGAGGCTGCCTTGATCACCATTCTGACCGAGCCCAAGAACTCGCTGATCAAGCAGTACCAGAAGCTGTTCGAGCTGGAAGGTGCCGAGCTGGAAGTGCGCCCGGAAGCGCTGAATGCCATTGCCCGCAAGGCGCTGGCGCGCAAGACCGGTGCGCGGGGCCTGCGTTCCATCCTGGAAGGTGCGCTGCTCGACACCATGTATGAACTGCCGTCGCAACACGATGTGCAGAAGGTCGTGATAGACGAGAACGTGATTGATCACGCCGGGCAGCCCTTGCTGGTGCATGGCGACAAGGATAAGTCACAGGCGCAGGCTGCCTGAGTGCAAGCTGCCGCGCGATGTACAGCGGTGGTCGCTGGTTGAATGCAGCGCGGTAAGAAGTGCCACACGACACCCTGTCATGAGGATTTCCTGCCGCAGCTTCAGCCCTATCATGCAGATGTTGCAGCATGGTGTGCAGGCGCTAAGTCGTTCAAAGCAAAAGAAACCGCCCTTCGGGGCGGTTTCTTTTTGTGGCGGGTGGTTGCCGAGCCGGGCTTTTATCAGTCAAGATGGACTTGCACCACGTTGAAATCTGCGTTCTGCGCCCCATCTTCCAGACATAGACTCTCGCACTGGATACCCCATGTCCCAGCACACTGAACTGCCAGCCCACTCCATAGACATGCCACTGTTGCCCTTGCGCGACGTGGTAGTGTTCCCTTTCATGGTCATACCGTTGTTCGTCGGCCGGCCCAAATCCATACGTGCGCTGGAAGCCGCCATGGAGGCAGGCAAGCAGATACTGCTGCTGGCTCAGAAGAACGCGTCCAAGGACGAACCGGTAGCGACCGATATGTACGATGTCGGCACCGTTGCCACCATACTGCAGATGCTCAAGCTGCCTGACGGCACCGTCAAGGTGCTGGTAGAGGGTAGCCAGCGTGCGCTGGTGGAGACCATCACCGAGGACGACGGCCACTTTACCGTGACCGCCCAGCCCGTCCCCATGGATGCGGTCGAGGACACCGAGACGGAAGCCATGCGTCGCGCGCTGTTGGGCCAGTTTGACCAGTTCGTCAAACTGAACAAGAAGATTCCCCCCGAGGTGCTGACCTCGTTGTCTGGCATCGAGCGCGCCGGACGCTTGGCTGACACCATTGCTGCCCATCTGCCGCTGAAGCTGGAACAGAAACAGGACATTCTGGAGATGTTCAAGGTCGGCGAGCGGCTGGAGCACCTGCTCAAGCAGCTGGAAGCCGAAATTGACATCCTGCAGGTGGAAAAACGCATCCGCGGCCGTGTGAAACGGCAGATGGAGAAGAGCCAGCGTGAGTACTATCTGAACGAGCAGGTCAAGGCCATCCAGAAGGAACTGGGCGAGATCGAAGAGGGTGCCGAGCTCGATGAGCTGGAGAAGCGTATCAAGGCTGCAGGCCTGCCCAAGGATGCCAAGACCAAGGCCGATGCCGAGCTGAAGAAGCTGAAGATGATGTCGCCCATGTCGGCCGAGGCCACCGTGGTGCGCAACTACATCGATACCCTGATCGGCCTGCCGTGGAAGAAAAAGACCAAGATCAGCAAGGATCTGGCCGAGGCAGACAAGATATTGGATAGCGATCATTATGGCCTCGACAAGGTCAAGGAACGCATCGTCGAGTATCTTGCCGTGCAGCAGCGGGTCGAGAAGCTCAAGGCCCCCATCCTGTGCCTAGTTGGCCCACCCGGCGTAGGCAAGACCTCGCTGGGTGAGAGCATCGCCCGCGCCACCAACCGCAAGTTCGTGCGCATGGCGCTGGGTGGTGTGCGTGACGAGGCCGAGATTCGCGGCCATCGCCGTACCTATATTGGCTCCATGCCCGGCAAGATATTGCAGAGCATGAGCAAGGCCGGGGTGAAGAACCCACTGTTCCTGCTCGACGAAGTGGACAAGATGGGGGCGGATTTCCGCGGTGACCCGTCCTCGGCGCTGCTCGAAGTGCTGGACCCGGCACAGAACCACGCCTTCAGTGATCACTACCTGGAAGTGGATTACGATCTCTCGGATGTGATGTTCGTGGCGACGGCCAACTCGCTGAATATCCCGGCACCCCTGCTGGACCGGATGGAAATCATCCGCCTGGCGGGCTACACCGAGGATGAGAAGGTCAATATCGCCGAGAAGTACCTGGTGCCCAAGCAGATGGCTGCCAACGGGCTCAAGGAAAACGAGCTGATCATTCAGGAATCGGCGCTGCGCGATATCGTTCGCTTCTATACCCGCGAAGCTGGCGTACGTAGCCTGGATCGCGAAGTGGCCCGCATTTGCCGCAAGGTGGTCAAGGCTTTGCTGCTCAAGCCATCGGACAAGAAGGTGACGGTCAACGCCAAGAATCTGGACAAGTATCTGGGTGTGCGCAAGTTCACCTACGGCCTGGCCGAGGAAAGCAACCAGGTGGGCCAGGTTACCGGCCTGGCATGGACTGAGGTGGGCGGCGAGTTGCTGACCATCGAAGCGGTGTCGTTGGCGGGCAAGGGCAAGATGATCACCACCGGTACCCTGGGTGAAGTCATGCAGGAATCCATACAGGCGGCGCTGTCGGTGGTGCGTAGCCGGGCCGAAAGCCTGGGGGTGGATCCGGACTTCTACCAGAAGCACGATATCCATATCCACTTGCCAGAGGGCGCGACACCCAAGGACGGCCCGTCGGCGGGTATTGCCATTACCACCGCCATGGTTTCCATCCTGACTGGCATACCGGTACGCGCTGATGTGGCCATGACTGGCGAGATCACCCTGCGCGGCGAAGTGCTGCCCATTGGTGGCCTGAAGGAGAAGCTGCTGGCAGCCCACCGTGGCGGCATCAAGCATGTGCTGATACCGGATGGCAACACCAAGGACCTGGTGGAGATTCCGGATAATATCAAGCAGAAGCTGGAGATCCATCCGGTGAAGTGGATAGACCAGGTACTGGCCTTGGCGCTGGAAAGGCAGCCCACGCCGCGCGTGATTGAGCCGGAAGCGCCAGCAGAGGCCGCTGCTGCGGCGCCCGTGGCGGTGCCCAGCAACACGCCGACCAAGCATTAGGATTGAGACAAGAGGCTGCCTGTATAGGCAGCCTTTTTGTTATGTGGGCACGGAATCGGCGGGGTTGCCTGCATCAGTGGATGCTGGCTGGGTGGCGATAATGCCTGGATGCCCGCAAATCCAGCAATGACGCGGCTTTGCGCTTGACACACGAAAAATCCGCTTGCTATAAAGTCTAGGGAATCCCTGCGGGTGACCATGCCTGCGCGATGGTGAGGAAGTGCCACTTGCATGATGGGGCGCACCCCGCACTTCCAGTGCTCCGAAGCATGCCTTGCGCGGCGACGGCAGGGAGTTGGGTAAGGCTGCGTGAGCTGTCGCTGCCCTTTGCGCGAATGATCTGCTCTGCCAAGCGCAGTACCCATGCATTGAGCTTGATGCTTGTTCAGCGCCTATCGCTGTGTTTGACCTGTATTGCTGTTGCTCCATCCTACCAACTGAAAGGGGACATATAGTGAATAAGTCGGAACTGATTGACGCTATTGCGGCCGAAGCGGGGATATCCAAAGCCGCAGCAGGGAAAGCGCTGGATGCAACCATTGCCTCGGTGACGGCTGCGCTCAAGGGCGGCGATATGGTGACACTGGTGGGTTTTGGCACCTTCTATGTGGGGGAGCGCAGTGCCCGCAGTGGCCGTAATCCGCGCACCGGCGCGACCATAAAAATCAAGGCAGCGAAACAACCTAAATTTCGTGCTGGTAAATCGCTAAAAGATTCCGTACAATAGCTGGCTTACTTAGTCCAAACCCTGAAGTTCTCTTGGACGAGGCCTGCTGAGTAGTTTGTTGGTAGGTTCAGGGGTGGTTAGCTCAGTTGGTAGAGCGTCTGCCTTACACGCAGAATGTCGGCGGTTCGACCCCGTCACCACCCACCAGTTTTTTGCCTTTGGTTGATTCAAGCAGCGCTTTTTACTGACTGACTTGGCCAAGTGGAACTTGGAGCGGTAGTTCAGTTGGTTAGAATACCGGCCTGTCACGCCGGGGGTCGCGGGTTCGAGTCCCGTCCGCTCCGCCAAATCAAAAAAGGGTGAACGCAAGTTCGCCCTTTTTTATTGCCTGTCATTGAACCATCGCCCTAGCCGGGTGTGGAGATGTCTACCGATGTTCGAGTTCGTACAAAAGCACCGTGGGTTCGTGGGTGTGGCCTTTGGCCTGGTGATTCTTGGCTTGATGATGACCGGCGGCTCTGCCACCTTGATGGGGGATGGCGGTGCCGGCACCCTGGCCAAGGTTGATGGGGTGGAGGTCACGGAGCGCGATCTGCAGACATTGGCAGGCGGGCAGCAAGTGCCCGAGGCTGAAAAGCCCAAGATGGTCGAACAATTGGTACAGCGCCAGTTGATGATGAACCAGGCCAAGGAACTGAACGTGTTGGCTGCGGATGCGCAACTGCGCGAGCAGATCGGCAAGATCGACGCCTTCAAGGGTGAAGACGGCAAGTTCAGCATTGAGCGCTACAAGAGCATGCTCGCCAGCCGCAATATGACCGTGGCCCAGTTCGAGCAGCTGTTGGGCGAAGACATGCGGATGCAGACGCTGGTGGACAGCCTGGGCTCCAGCGGCTTTGGCTCGCGCCTGGCTGCAGAACGCCTGGTTACTGCGGTGACCCAGCCACGCGAAGTGACGGCACTGGTGTTTGGCGCAGACAAGTTCATGCCTCAGGCTGTGGTGAGCGACGCTGAGGTCAAGCAATACTACGACAGCCATCAAGCGGATTACCGCCTGCCGGAGCGGGTAAAGCTGTCTTATGTAGTGTTCTCGCGCGATGCCTTGCTGCCGACCACGGTGGTGACACCGCAACAGTTGCAGGAGCACTTCGAGAAGAACAAGGCTGAACTTGCTCAGGAAGAGCGCCAGGTTCGCCATATCTTGATCAAGGCCGATGCTGCAGCCAGCAAGGACGCCAAGGCGGCTGCCAAGCAAAAGGCCGAGAAGCTCCTGGCTGAGCTGAAGCAGAATCCGGCACGCTTTCCCGACCTGGCCAAGCAGAATTCGGAAGACCCGGGTTCGGCCGTGCAGGGTGGTGATCTGGGCTACAACCGCAAGGGCGTGATGGTAAAGGCTTTTGATGATGCCGCATTCAAGCTGGCCAAGGGCGAACTGAGCGGCGTGGTCGAGACTGAATACGGCTATCACATACTGCAACTGCAGGATGTGCGCAGCAAGAGCTTCGAAGAGCTCAAGCCCGGTATCGAGCAGTCGCTGCGCGCCGAGCTGGCCCAGAAGCGTTTTGATGCAGAAACCGAGAAGTTCACAGACATGGCGTACCAGCAGGCCAACAGCCTGCAGCCCCTGGTGGATGCCTATAAGCTGCCCCTGGTGCAGAGCGACTGGGTGAGCCGAGAGGCCAGTGCCGACCCGATGCTGAATGACAAGGTTCGTGAAGCCGTGTTTGGCGATGATGTGCTGAACAAGAAGCACAATTCCGACGCGATTGAAGTGAGCAAGGGTACGCTGCTGGTGGCTCGTGTGGCCGCCCATGAAAAGGCGCGTATCCCCCCGCTGGCTGAAGTGGCTGGCAAGATCAGCGATCTGCTCAAGCGCGAGAAGGCTGTCAAGCTGGCACAGGCAGAAGGCAAGAAGACCCTGGCAGCGTTGCAGGCAGGCACGCCGGTTGCACTGGAATGGACGCCTTCGCGCCCCATCAGCCGCCTGCGTAGCGAAGGCCTGGACAAGCCCGCCATCAATGCCATCTTTGCCGCCAAGCTGCCTGGCTATGCGGGTGTGGAGAACAAGGACAGCTATATCGTCTTCAAGGTGAGCGCAGCCACCGCCGCGCCTATGGACCCGGCCATGCGCCAGAACCTGGTGGGTTCGCTGGAGCAGGTGACCGGTCGCCAGACGGTAGAGGCTTATATCGCCGAACTGCGTAAGAAGCAGAAGGTAGAGATTGCCCAGACCAAGTAAGCACGCTGGTCGTGCTTACCAAGAAGAGCGCCCTGTTTTGCAGGGCGCTTTTTTTGTCTGGCGGCTAGCGGGTTTTCTCCAGCTCGTACACCGTCTTGCCGCGCAGCTTGAACAGATGGGCAGCGTGATAGAGGTTTTCCGAATGGCCTACAAACAGCAGGCCATTGGGCCTGAGCAGGGGGGCGAATCGTTCCAGTATCTTGAGCTGGGTGGCACGGTCGAAATAGATCATCACGTTACGGCAGAACATGGCATCGAATGGGCCGCGCACTGACCAGAGCGGGTCAATCAGGTTCTGCCGGCGAAAAGTCATCATCTCGCGCAGCTCGGCCTTGATTTCGTAATGGCCGTCGGCCCGCTTGTTGAAGAACCGACCCAGTTGCTGTGGTGTCAGTTTGTCTACCTTGTCTGCGCTATACACGCCCGCCTGGGCAATCTTGAGCACGCTGGTGTCCAGATCGGTGGCAATGATCTTGACTGGTGGCCTGAGGCTATCAAAGGCTTCGGCTGCAGTGATGGCCAGTGACCAGGGTTCTTCGCCGGTAGAGGCGGCAGAGCACCAGATATGCTGGGTGCCAACACCACGGTTGGCCTTGAGGTGGTCCAGTAGTACAGGGAAGTGATGGGTCTCGCGAAAGAAGGAGGTGAGGTTGGTAGTCAGCGAATTGATGAACGCTTCCCACTCGGCCTCGTCGCCTTTCTCCAGTAGTACCAGGTACTCCTGAAAGGTGCCAAAGCCATGCGCCCGCAAGCGCTTGGCCAGGCGACCATAAACCATGTCGTGCTTGCTGTCGTTAAGGGCGATGCCGGCATAGTCGTATATCAATTTCTTCACCCGATCAAAATCCTGCTGGGTGAACTTGAACTCCCGCACGGCGGGGGTGCTCATGGCCGGTATGACAAAGGGCGGAGGGCTGGTGCGGGTATCTTTCATCGTCTTCTTATCTTAGAGCCTGTTCGCAATTTTTTCACCCTGGCGCCGGACCGGAAACAAGGCGGGTGACGCAGGCAATAAGGGGTTATTAGCCGGGAGTCCAGCGCAGTGCATGACCGCTTTCCGATCCGGCCCTTCGCGCCCGGGTTCCGGTTCGGGTTCCAGACAGGGTTCCCGTTTGGGCTCCGGGCATTGCCCGGAACGCCGGGGCGAAAAAATCGTGTACAGGCTCTTTGCAGCCCGTTTGGGGATGCAAAGCCCCGTTGGCACCGTGCAATGCAGCCGATAGCTGCTGATGCCGCATTGGTCAGCGGGAAGGCGGTCTTGAGCAACTTCTGCAAGGCCAGCCAGCTCCAGGGTAGGTATGCTGCGTGTGGTTAAGCGCCGCTAACAAACCCCGGCGTAGCGGTTCTGGTTAGGCGTGCGTGCGCAGGCGCGCAGCAGACAGTACGTGGGTACGGCAAGCCCGCACAACAAAGCCAGAAGGGTTTTGTTAGTGGTTCTAAACAGGATAAGCGACATGGCGGCAAGGACGGCGGCGTACTACACAAGGCTGCGCAAGGTACTGCGACATATTGATACGCATCTGGCGGATGAATTGACGGCGGCGCACCTGAGCGAGGTGGCGGCCTTATCTAAATACCATTTCCACCGGCAGTTCTCGGCCCTGCTGGGTATAGGCGTCTATCGCTACATCCAGCTCCGGCGCATGAAGCGGGCGGCGTTTCAGCTGGCTTTTCGGCTGGAGCAGCCCATTACCGACATCGCCCTAGCCAATGGTTACGATAGCCCCGAGGCATTCTCGCGAGCGTTCAAGCGTTGCCTGGGCCAGACCCCGTCGGGCTTCCGGCGCTTGCCGCAATGGTGGGCATGGCAAGAGGCCTACCACCCCTTACTGGCATTGGAGGCCAGACATATGCAGCATACGATATCGCAAGAAGCCATCCGTTTGATCGAATTCCCGGCAACACGCTTGGTTGCCATGGCGCACCAGGGGCATCCCGCCCTGATCGGTAATACCGTGCGGCGTTTTATAGCCTGGCGCAAGCGCATGCAGTTGCCGCCACATCGTCACGCCACTTTCAACTTGCTCTATAGCGACCCTGCAGAAACGCCACCTGCCGACTTCCGCATGGATATCGGTGTCGCCACCGAGGTATCAGTCGCGGGCAATGGCGAGGGCTTGTTTGAAATCATCTTGCCAGCAGGCCGCTGCGCGGTATTGCGGCATATCGGCTCTGACGACACCCTGGCTGCCAGCGTGCGTCACCTCTACGCCGCATGGCTGCCGCAGAGCGGTGAGACGCTGCGGGATTTTCCGCTGTATTGCCAGCGCGTCCGCTTCTTTCCTGATGTGGCAGAGCATGAGGCCATCACCGATATCTTCCTGCCCGTGCAATAGGGCGGCGGTGTACGCGCTGCCCGCCTGCGGGTGCTGAGCTGTGGCGGGCAGGATATCGATACCAGTCATCGGTATTTATCGATATTTATCTTGTGTTGATAATTTATCTTGATAGAATAATTCCAGATAAACGCTGATGGATGGAGTAAACCGTGTCTGTCTCTGCTGCGTCTGCAAGATATACCTTCAGACGACCCAGCCTGGCCGTGGGCTTTTGTGAAGCCCTATCGGGGGAGGGGCTGCTTGATGCGCGCTCAGGCTTGTTCCTGGCGGCACAGCGCCGTGTGGGCAAATCCACCTTTCTGCGTGAGGATCTTATCCCCACCGCCGAGGCGCGTGGCTGGGCCACCGTATACGTAGACCTGTGGTCGGATAGGGCCAGCGATCCGGCTGAACTGATTGCCGATGCCATCAAGCAGAAGATCGCCGAGTTCCATGGTCTGGTCAGCAAAGCGGCCAAGGCCATAGGCCTGTCTAAGATCACGATTGCCGGCTCCCTCTCGCTGGATCTGACCGTCCCTGGCCTACCCGCTGGAGTGACCCTGCACCAAGCATTGGAGCTGCTGCATGGCATCGCCAAGCGCCCTGTCATGCTGGTGGTGGATGAAGCCCAGCATGCCCTGACGACCCCCAGCGGCCTGCAAGCCATGTATGCGCTCAAGGCCGCCCGCGATGCCATGAACCGCTCTGGCGATGCCCCAGACCTGATGCTGGTGTTCACCGGTTCCAGCCGCGACAAGCTGGCCCATCTGGTGATGAGCGCCAAGATGCCGTTCTATGGCTCCCGTGTGACGCCATTCCCCTTGCTGGGGCGTGAGTTCACTGACGAATACACCACCAGCGTCAACCGCGCACTGGCGGCCGATAACCAGCTCGACCCGGTCGCCGTGTTCGAGGCCTTCGAGATGGTGGGCAATCGCCCCGAACTGCTGCGCAGCCTGGTGGCCGACATTGCCCTGGCGCAGGAATCGCCCAATCTCAGTATGCGGTTAAGGGCAGATGCCTACCTGGTGCAAGACCGGGTATGGCAGGAGGTCAAGAGCGACTTCGAATCGCTGACACCGCTGCAGCAGGCCGTGGTGCGCGTCATGGCCAGCAAGGAAGGGCAGTTCTCCCCCTTTGGCGAAGCCTCAATGAGCGCTTACAAGGCCCTGCTGCCCGACACCGTGCCGCTGAGCACCGCCACGGTCCAGAACGCCATCGATGCGCTGCGCGAGCGCGATATCATCTGGAAGGAGTCACGCGGTGCGTACGAGATAGAAGACCAAGCCTGGGTAGCCTGGCTGCGCTTAAGTGGCCGAGCCTGACCGGCCTGCGCGCCGGGCCACCTCGTAGCGGACCGTACTAGACCGCTGGCACTGCCACCATCGATCTGCAGCGGGTTAGGATCCCTTTCATCTTTCGGCCGGAAACCCCCATGCATAGTCTACAAGGCAGCGTAGCGCTGATTACAGGCGGCACCACAGGCATAGGCTTGGCAGCGGCACAGGCCTTCATCGCCAGGGGCGCTTCGGTGGTCGTGGCGGCACGCAATCGCGAGCAGGGCGAGGCAGCAGTATCGACGCTGCGCACGCAGGGCGAAGTCGCTTATCACGCCTGCGATGTCACTGACCCACTCTCGGTCGCAGCGCTCGTCGCCTTTACCCTCGACCGTTTTGGCAAGCTGGACTGTGCCGTCAACAGTGCCGCCTGCGACACGCAAGCCATGGCCACCCACGAAATGGCATTCGACGAGGCCCACCGTAGTACCTCGACCGACGTGCTGGGTGTCTTCAACTGCATGAAATACCAGATCGAGGCCATGCTCCGCCTGGGCGGTGGCACTATCGTTAATGTCTCTTCCATCAATGGCTTGTCCGGCGCGCCCACTGCAGCCATGTATAGCGCTGGCAAGCACGCTGTCATTGGCCTTACCCGCTCCACCGCCAAGGAGTACATCTCACGCGGCATACGCATTAACGCCGTCTGCCCAGGCGCCACCGAAACGCCACGCCGCAGCCGCCGTACCGCCCACCTCGACCCCACAGCGCTGCTGGCGCACCAAGCGCAGCTGGCCCAGGCAATCCCCATAGGCAGGCTGGCCCAGGCCGCGGAAATCGCCAACGCTATCCTGTGGCTAAGCTCACCGGAATCGTCTTATGTCGTGGGCCACGGTCTGGTGGTGGATGGTGGCCTGCAGGCCTAGGGGCGCTTTCCAAGCTCCTCTGGTGTTGTGAACCGGCCATTACCATCGCAGTGGCAGCGGTCTGGAGGAGTGGCACGTTTCGTTTCCAGTTATTGGGTTTTTGATTGCTAGCCGGTCAGCACCGTGAAGTACTTCCAGCTTGTCGGCGACGTCGAGACCAGTTGCGGCTTGGAGGCAGTGAACTTCCGGGCGTGCCCAGGCTGCCAAGCAGAGTAGGGGAAGCAAGCCACAGCAGGCCTGGTCTGGGCGGATACTGGGACTAATACCCAGCTTCCTTTTGGTGGCGCACGGCGAGGATCGTGACCGTGTCGGCGTCGATGCGATACCAGGCTACGTACCCGCTATCACCGAAGTCGATCAACCATTCTCGGTATTCCTCGGGCATCTCTTCGATGGGTCTGCCGATATGCGGCTGCTGGCCAAGGACTTGGACTGCTTTCAGTATGGCTTCACCGGCTCGCTTTGCCGCTGCCGGGTTCTTGGGGCGCAGGAATTCACGTAGTCGCTGCAAGTCGCGGATTGCCCCTGGGGCGTATTTCACTTGCGGCATGCTGGTGGTGGTAGCTCGCTGTTAGTGCCCCAACTGGCAAGCCAAGCGTCCACTTCCTCTACCGTGGCATGCAGGCCCGTCTCTTGGTACTCATCCCAGGCGTTATGCGCGGCTTGCCGGAGCGCTTCGCGCTTCTCTTCGCGATCGACGTACTGGTTGATGGCTTCGACCATGAGCCAGTGCGATGTGCGACGGCGCGCATCAGCCAGGCGCTGGATGCGATCCCGGATAGTCTCGTCGAGCTTGATAGAGGTAGGACGAAGCTGATTGGCGGCCATGATAGTAACCTTTGGTAATCTCAGGTATTACCTGATTGTACTACACGCTACCGAGATGAGTTGGCTCTGTAGTGACAGATCACTAGGTATGGCGGTAGGCGCTACAGCTCAGCAAGCGTGATACGTACCGGCTGTTTGAGATCGATTAGGCGTGCACAGGCTAGCTGAGCTAGCTCGGCGTCCTGCTGGGCTTCGGTGATGGCCTCCCACTGGGCCGTGCTGACGAGGTAGCAGGTTGGCTTGCCGCGATGAAGGACGGCGACTGGCGCATCTTGGGCTGCTCGTACTGTGGCCGCTGGGTTGGCTACGAACGCAGCTATGTCGACCGACTTGGTGATTTCCATGGTGAGAGTGCTCCCGGGCTCATTCAGTTGAAGCGAAGCCTACGATGGTGAATCATTGCGCTTCGCGCATCTGCGACCGAGATCAGTAACGGTCTTCTTTGGCACGTAGGCCAAGCGCGACTTTCATCGGTGATGTTGCTTGAGCAAGGTTCTTGTCTGTAGTCAGCGTAGTCTACGGCACGCCTTTGCCCGAGCGTGAGCGTGAGCGGCAGCTTGGAAGCGGATGACCACGAATGATTTGACCATAAACACACTATACGAGGCGGAGCGCTGTCGAGCTTAGCAATACGTCTGGAAAGCCGGAAGCATGCGCTGATCTACATGGGCATTCCGGCGATGAGGCTGCCTGTATCCCCATGTACTAGCGTGGGGTCGCTCCAAACCTGTCAAGGCCAAGACGAGCACCTTCGGCGGCCTTGACAGGTTTGGCGCTAGGCTTAGTCAAACCGCTACAGAAGAGATACTCATCTGACCATCACAAATTTTAACAGTAGCTTCAACGGCAAAGAATTCGTTGTTGTCTTTTCCGGTCTTGTATACGAGCCTATAAGGAAATTCTATGCTGTTGGCATAAAATGCTAATCCTTCTTCTAAATTCTTTAAGGGTGCCGCGCGAATTTTTTTCCGGCAGACCCCCTTCTTTCCGGCAGGCAGAGGAAGTGTTGTCCTAAATTCATCGTCAGATATGGTCGCCAGAGAATCGCCTTTGTTTTCAATTTCCACTAAAAATTCAATTTCAATGCCATCCTCAAGAAAACAGACTGAGTGTTGTTCTGTTCTATTTTCTTCTTGATGCAGGGAGATTGTTAGGAATGGATAGCCCTGTCTCGGGATTTCTGGCTGTGGTGACGCTCTTTCTCTGCGAATGCTATCAAAGATCATGCCAAAGAAGGGGTGATTCAGCCCTGGATTCATGCCTTCTAGCGAGGCAAGTAAATTCATGCAAAATCTTGAAAAATTGCTCCGGGACCAGCTCAGGTCAAGCATGATAGAGCTTTCGGTAAAATTTGTACCGTATGATTTTGAAAATGCCCAACTATTGGGGGAAGTGCAAACCATCATGCCACCCCCACCGCTTTCTGCTATTTGCAGATTCCCATCTTCTGTAAGGAAGAAGTTCAAGTCGTCAATGCGTTTGGCCAAAGGTAAATAGGTATTTTTGTGGTCTAGATTTTGGGGGTTTAGCAGGCTTAGCGAGATTAGTCCGGTACATGTCTCATCTCCTTCATACCTGAGTACCATGCCGCCTTTGAAGCCAAGTACGTCTTTGCCTTTATAAAGCTCTTGGAGGATTGATGTTGATTTGTTTTCCGTCTCTTTTAGTTCGGTAAATATAATTCCGCAGCTGTATTTTTCATTTAACTGCTCTTTAAACTCTTCCGTTTGTTTTAGCTTTTCCAGCGCATCGTGAGCATTTGCTTTTGTTAGGCGGGATTTAACCTCGTATACTGCAATTACATGTTGGGCGGGAATGGCTTTCGACTTGCCTTGATCGCTATTGTCTTCGTTTCCTTCAATCCAAAGAATGGGCGCTTCGAGCTGATTGTAGATAATTATGTCAAAATGATAGATATATCCATTGTCGTTAAAAACATTTGGAATAATATAGCCGGAAGTCACTCCATACTTTTTGGGCAGGAAATCAGATAGCCATTTCCTAATGTAGGCTTCGATGCCTGGCCCGTGAGCAGACCTTACAGGTCTGCTTGAAGTCTGTTCGATGATTTTGTCGTATTCAGCGAGAATATTTTTCCTGTTTCTATGGAACTCTTTCCATCCACGCTGACCAAAGCTGCCTTCCATGGTGTAAGTCCTAATTTGTATTGGCTAATGCAGTATACATAAGATTGGTCGCATTCACTCATAGGTCTACAGATCCACTAGACAGGCTGGCATTATTCTCTCAGGTTGGCTATCTTTCCCTCAATATAGCCTAGTTGTAATATGTCATTGGATTATTGCTTGCTTAAGGATTGGCTTACCTGCAAAGTCAGCCTAACAAGCAAATGGGAATCATCCAACTGGTGGGTAATTTCTTGTAGAAGCAAAAAATTTAGCCGGCAGTGGACTTGAAGCCGTAAAGTTCTTGGCTCATCGCACTACTTCGTTCACGCCGTGAACTGTGCTTGGCTGGTTGCCGATCCAGGCACTGACCTTCTTGCCATCGATCTCGCCAATAGCCACAAGGCCGGTGCCGGTGAACATCGAGGGCGATTTCAGTCGTATGCGCATCTCTCGCCTGATTACTTGGCCGTGGTGGCGACGCTGCACCCGGTGGCGCGGCTGACTGTTCCGTTAGTGTTAGAAATGCAAAAGGCCTGCAAAGTTAGCAGGCCTTTGACTTGTATGGGTATTGCTCTGGTGCCGGAGCCTCTATCGAAAAAGCGTCATAACATATTGATATCTATATGTATTCGCAACGATGGAAAAGTAAATGGTACACAAAAAGGTACACACCGGGTTCGCCTGTGTCCTCCACGACGGGCTTCGCCTGTGTATTGGTCTCGCCTATTGATCCCAGCCAATCCAGATAAATCCATCAGCATCTGCGCCACAACCTCAGAGACTGGGACATGCCCCCCGCCTATCGGGAGTCAAACAGAGAGAAGAAGCTCAGCCACGACCGCGACCCCGTCCGCGTCCTCTACCGCCTTGTGGTGGAGCACCTGGCCCAGGTTGGCCCCGTGGCCCCGGCTGCTGGTGCCCGCCGTTTTGAGGCGGCGCCAGCTGAGCAGGTGCGGGGCCTGCATGAGCATGGCGCTGTGCTGGGGCAGCCTGCGGAGGTGGTGGAGGCGCGTGATGTTGCGCAACTTGTGGCTGCGGCTGCGCTGGTGCAGCAGCAGGCGCTCCACGTCCCCCGCCGGGGTTATGACGTTGTGCCCATGCACCTTGTAGCTGGGCGGGCTGAGCGTTGACTGGCTGTGCGAATGCGGCGATCACTTCCTGGCGACCCGCTTCGCGCTCGGCGCGCTGTTGCCATGCGTTGGGTGGTGGTGGGCCAGCCGGCCTGGGGGGCGGAGCAGCGGCGGCGGCTGCCTGGGCTTCCGCCAACTGATCGCGGGCCTCCCGGAGAGCTTGATTCACGTGCTGGCGTGCGCCGCGATGACCATCATCCTGAGCCGCGTCAAGCTGGCCGGCACCTACACCAGCGTACCGCATGCCATCTGCAATACGGGCTCTGCGCGCACCCTGCAGGTTGTCGACCGCAGCCTGGGCCGCAGCCGCTGCAGCACGATGATCACCTCTATCGGCAGCAGCCTGGGCCTGTTGACCCGCCTGCTGGCCTCGCCGTTGCAACTCGTGGCGATCCCCCACATTGCCCTGATTCCCACGGGCACCGCCACGGCCACCACGCCCGCCGCCGCCTCTTCCTCCACGGTTCATCTGATTCCTCCGGCCATTTTGTTTGTGGTATCGACTTGTTGCCCGGTTTCGTCTGACCTACTTGCCGGCAACCGAAAACCAATATAGTCCAATGAATTCAGAGGGAAGCAACAAATACATGCATCGAAAAACACACCTCTCGGTGCCGTTGAAGCCGTGTTGCTTGGCAAGATCAGCACAAAGGACGTGACTCGAACAGAGAAGCGTTGCCTACGCTATCCGCCCCCCTCACTGGCGTCGAAACCTAGTACCAACCTGCGGCCTATCTACTCAGGATTTTCTATATACGACACAAAACCCAGGTGTAACCGGTGTTACGGTGTAACCAAGCCCGCAAACCCGCATCAATACAGGCGTTCAGCGGTTACACCACAATTACACCCACCCCCTCCAAGGCGTGTAACCAGGCGCAGAAGCACCTGCCAGTAACACCGCCACCGCCCCAGGTGTAACCACGGTGTAACCGCTCAACACCCCTTAAACCCTTGTACTACCTAGGTCAGAGAGAAGCAGTTACACCGTTACACCAGTAACACCCGTTTTTTAGGTCGCATAGGCTTTAGGCTCGTCTTCGGTCGCTTCTTTGCGCACCACGGCCACCATCTTGTAAAACCGCCTGGGCTGGTTGGGTAGGTCGGGGGTCTTGTGTACCGAGGTCGCCTTGCCGTCGCTGCCTTTGTGCAGCATCTCCGCCTGGGCCAGCACCGCCGCTGCCAGCACCTTGTCGTAGCCTTCGGCAATCTCGTCAGTAAAGACACCCGGAAACACCAGCCAGTAGACCGAATCACTGCTTCGGCGTCGGTAGCCGGCACAGTTGTTCATGATGGGTTCGCGGTCGCTGCCAGCGTCATGCCAGTCAATGAAGCGCGCAAAGGCATTGGCGGCAAACCACGCTTCCGCCTGGTCGAGTATCTGGCTGTCTTCGCGGTTGCCCAGGCCGTAGCGCTGGAGCCAGTCCTCGAAGCAGCGTTTGACCGCTGCATGGCCGTCGCCCGCAGCCCAGCCAGTCAAGCCGGCCTCGGTGGCGATCTCCAATGCCTCGCCTGTGACCGCAAAGCGCGAGGCTACCCGCCGCACCTGGCCGCTGGCATCCTGGCCTATTGCTTTGCCCAGGTAGTCGGCAGCGATCACGGCGGTTTTGAGGCGTTCGGTGATGCGGGGCAGATGGTCGGCCACATAGGCAACGAAGGCCCGCCCCACGCTGCCGTGCTGGTCAGCTACGGCGGCGTCCAGGGCTTTGGCGAGCTGGTTGCTATCTGTGTGGGCATGCAGGGTTTCAAAGGCGCCTAGGCCCTTTCCTGCGTCGGCGGGCATGCTGGCCAGTCGCACCTCTTGACCGGCTCGTGTGCGCTTGCCGCCACCCTGCATAAAGGCGGCCAGGTCTATCTCACCGGTAGAGAGCACCAGCACCCGCCAGCGCAGCATGTCGCGGTTGCCTCCTTCCTTGGCGCCCTGCATTTTGCCGGTGCCATTGAAGAGGCGGTAGGCAGCCATGCTGACGGCTTCGGGGCTACCTTGGCCCATTTCATCCAGCAGCATCAGGCCATCGTTACGGGCGGCGGCAGCGTTAGCCAGCGCGATGGCGGTGGCGTCCCAATTCAGTAGCTGTTCGCGTGGCAAGCCCCACACCGATGCCCCCACATTGGCCGAGGTAGTCTTGCCGCAGCCGCTGGGGCCATAGAGGTGGAAGCCACCCGACTCCAGGCCTACCAGCCCCAGCAAAGGCGCTGCCAGGGCCGCGCCGATGGCGAGTATGGGCCGGGTGTTGCCTTGGGCTAACTTGGCTACGCTGTCGCGCCAGGCATCGGCCTGGCCCTTGACCTGGTAGGCACCCGCATGGCTTTGGTCGCCCAGGTAGAAGACCGGCATGCTGGGGGTGCCGATGATCTCGCCACTGGGCAGGACATAGGCGCCATGTATCCAGCCGCCGCGCTCGGTCACATGGTGCATGGTGTCGCTGCCGCCAGTCTGCAGCCAGGCGGCCAGTTGTTCCAGGGCGCGGCGATTGGTGGCCAGGGCCAGACCATGGGCGCGCAGCATGGCCCAGCTGCTGCGTTCGCCTATGCTGCCCAGCGGCAAGGCATGGGTTTGCGGCGCCCGGTTGCCTCGGCTTTGCCAGGACAGGATGCGGTAGTGCTCGCCGCTATCGTCGGTGCCTCGGCCTATGATGGCCAGGCGGTCGCACAGCCACATGGGCGGCAATTCCGTCACCGCGCCGGTTTGCGCATCCACCTTGGTGCCGATATAGAACACGCCCTGGTCTGTGACCTCGAAGCGGGGGCCAACGGGATCGGGTGGCAGGTCGGCGGCCTGCATCAGTAACTTCTCGTCTTCGCGCCGGCTCATAGGGCGTGCTCCAGGGTGGCGGAATCAGCATGGCCGGGTTGCTGCATGGCTTGGCTTTGGGCATAGACATCCAGCCAATCGGTGCCGGGCTGGGCAGGTTTGCGGCTACGCACCCGCAAGCCTTCGCGCTGTAGTCGGCAGCGCAAACGCTCGGCGGCTTGCTGGCCGGCCTGGCTGGCATCGTGGTCGGCAAAGATGAACACGTCTTGCACACCTTCGGGCAAGGCGACCCGCTGCAGGCCACCGGCACTGACACAGGCCCAGACCGGCAAGCCGCTGCCCAGATGTACCGCCAGGGCGGTTTCTACACCTTCGGCCAGGGCAAGGCGACCACCATGGGGTACTTGCAAGGGAATGGCGGCGCCTTCGGTGGCCTTCTCGCTACGCACCATCAGTTTCTTGACCGGCAGCGGCTCGCCTGTACCGGGGTGCCGTAGCGCTAGCTTGCCGCCCTCCTCGTTGAGGTAGGTACGATGCAAACCGGCCAGCTTGCCGCTTGAGTCGATCACCTGGGCCAGCATGGCAGGGTAACGCCCCAGCTCGTGCGGCTGGCCGTCCAGCTCGCACCAGTAGGGCAAGGCGGGATGGAGGCGCAGGCTGTCGGGGAAGGTAGTGAGTTGCAGCCCACGTTGCGCCAAGTAGCGCGCCACCGGGTCGCCCTGCTGGATAGGGGCGGCCTCGGCCCACAGGCGGGCCAGCTTGGCGGCCTGCCGCCTGGGGTTGGTTCTGTTGGTCGTCACCGCTACCGAAGGGGCGGCAGGCTGTCGCGACGGCATAGGCGGGGTATCGGCCAGGCCCAGCACACCGGCTACCGCCGCCAGGGCAGTCTTGAAGTCGCTGCCTTGCCAGTGCATGACCAAGGCGAAGCCATCGCCCCCTTGCTTGTCCAGGGCGCGGCAGACGAAGCGGCCCGCGTCCTTGTCTATCCATTGGAAGCGATCCGTGCCGCCACAACAAGGGCAAGGCTGATTGCGGCGATGGCCGAACACCGGAGCCGGCAGGCCCAGGGCGGTGAGGATGGCAGGCCAGCGGCCGCTGGCAGCCTGGCGCACGGTGTCGGCGTCCAGGGGGCGCAAGCGGGGCTGGTTGAGTCGCTTGGCTGGTGGGGTGGGCATAACGGCAGGCAAGCCGGGGGCCGCCAGCCCGTTTTGCGGGTTGGAACAGTACAGGTTCATGGGGGTGTCCTGGCGGTTAGAGGATGTCGGTCAGGCGATCTACTGCCGCATCGAGTTTGTATTGCATGGGCTCCAGCAGACAGTACAGGCTGGAACAGGGAATCGGGTCGGCATCCATGCGGGCCAAGGTATGCAGCAGCAGATGGAAGCCCGCGCAGACTTCCTGCAGGGCATCACAGGCGCTGGGCACCGTATCCAGGGCGGTCAGTGCCTGGCCCAACAAGGCGGCCGATTCGGCCAGCGCCTGCCGATTGCTGCGGCCTGGGTGGCTTAATTGCGCCTGTACCCGCCGCAGATCGCGGAAAGGCAGACAGGCCGGCCCACTGCGGCTGGCTTGGTCGTAACGGCTGCCTTGGCTTGGGTAACGGTAGGGCTCGCGGGCGCTCATGCCGCCACCTCGGACACGGTAAACCCTTGGGCGGCTGGGGCGATCACGGCATTGCGGCCATGGGCCACCAGCAGAGCAGCCAGCGCATAGGCCTGGGCCTGGGTGGGCAGGGTCGAAACCGGTACGGCACGGGTGGGGAAAAGGGCGCGGAGGGCGCGCAGGATGAGCATAGGCATGGTGCATTCCTTTTGGGTCGTTAACCCGCCTCCCGACGCCAATCGGGGGTGGCAGGCACATGGCAGGATTGGCGTACCGGCCAAAAGGAAACCGGCGAGCGCGAGCGCTCTCCCACCATGGCCCACCATAGAAATGGACGCACCAATGGTGTGCAACGGACGTAAAAATAGCCGCAAGTGGCGGCTGTCCGCCTTTTGGTTCGGGACGCCAATCCCGGTCGCAGGATTGACTGCGACGGGCACATGGTGGTCCAGATGGCCGCAGGCGTCAAGCCGGCACCGCTGCTGCGAGGATGGGTAATTGTGCATCTCGCCCACCCGCTCAGTACGCTTGCGCCTGCCGTTGCGTCTGGGCCAGGCGTACCTCGGGGTTAGGCATGGCGCTGGGTGAGAGCGTTCGCACGATCTCCATGACGCCGACGAACGTATGGCCGCATTCCAGGTTGGAGCATTGGAAATAGACTTCACGGCTCAGACGGGAGACCTGCTTGCTGGTGCGGGTGTGGGCGGTCTTGCCGCAATGGGGACAGCGGATGCTCATGCGTTTGCTCCTTTTATCAGCAACAAAAAGAAAGCCAAACGCAGTGGGGGAGGAGAGAGTTTTTTCATTGTGCCGGGTCTGCAAGTGTTTGCCAAATGCCGATTCAGCCTGTCTTCGCTGTCTTTTCAGTCGCTACCAAATTCCGATAAATTGCATACATATCAATAGCTTGACCCTAATGCCATCGAATATAAGAATTATCTGATGTTGCCGTATCTTGCTTTTAATTGCCTTACTTTGCTTTGTTTGACGGGCAAAATTTTGCAAATAAATTTCTTGACTGAAATGCGCGAATCAGGACGAGCTTGTACCTCTAGGGACAGATTTGAACGGTAAGCGGCGAGATACCGCCTACCATTCAAGGCCTTAACAGTCCGTCAGATGGAAACGCTGATCCGTATAGCCCAGCCTTGGCGCCAGGAAGCCGCCACCCATCACATGGGTGCTATGGCGCTGAACAGGGGCATCTGCACACGCGCGGCAGGGTTTGCCGGTGTTGTGCTCCACCCGGACAGCGCGGGCGCTCCACAGCGTGCCCATATCGGCATCCAGTGCCACCACATCCAGGCCGCCCAGGCCGTTATCGCTCAGCCAGGACTTAATCCGTAGCAGGCTGCTACCGGTCACATTGCGGGTGGTCAGAATCTTGACCGGCTTGCCTGCATCGAGCCAGTCCTTGACCAGGCTCACCATGCGCGGCAGCGCTTCGCCTATATGGTCGCCGCTCAGTTTGTCTACTTCGGCCAGGGTGCCGTCCAGTTCTACGCCTATCCATTGCTTGGTCATTGCGGTATGCCTTTGTTAGTTGTCTGTTAGCGGTTTGCGGGGGGTAAGCCTTAGGCACCCACATTGGCGGTCGGGTGTGTGTTCATTTGTGCTGCGGCTCTGGCTTCTCGCCGCTTCACGCGAGCAGCGACACTGCCCGTGGTAATACCCGCAGCGTCCAAGGCTTGCAGTTGAGTCAGCACAGCCGAATCGGGCACCGAAATCTCACGGTTCAGGGCCGAAGGTAGCTTCCCGTGGAGTTGCGCCAGGGCGAATTCATCGGACGTAGCGAAGGAGAACTGCCGCCAAGTCGCCCAGCGAGATTCACTACCATGGTAGGCAGCCTTCAGGCGTAGCCCAGCGATCAGCGCGTCCGGCAAAGCGGCCAAACCTTCAGCAATCAGGGCGTCGGCATAGGCACCTCGTAGTGCGTTGGACGCGTTACGCCATCTATCCAGCAGCTCCGAAGCGTCGTCTTCCTGTTCTGACAGGTTGTTTTCCAGCTCGGCGACCAGCTCGCGGAAGTCTTCGGCCAGCGTGTAGGCGGCCCGCTCCTTGGACTTGAAGTCCCGAAACGGTTTGCTGACCTGGCCGGCCAGCTGCCGCAGCAGTCCCTTTGCCCCCTGCCGCATGTTGAAGGCTTCTGTTTCTGCGGCTTCGGCGGCTTTGCGCTGGGTGGCGATTTCCGCACGCAGAGCGATCACCGCATCGCGCTTGGCTTCAAAGTCACTGCGGCAACGTGCAACCTGGCTGGCCATGGCTTCCAGCTCGGCGATCTTGTTGGCTTGGGTAATCAGCATGGGGTTCTCTCTTAGTGGGTACGGGTGGCGATACGGGCGCCTTGCCAGGCGGTGATCTCGGATTCCAGCCAGGCCACGCTTTTGCCGCCCAGCGAGACGGAGGCGGGGAAGGCGCCGCGCTGGATGGCGGCGTAGATGCTGGAACGGGACAGCCCGGTACGGGTGATGACTTCCGGCAGCCGGATAAAGCGCTCCGGCATCTGGCTGGCGGTGGCGACGTTGCCGGCTGGGCTGCCGGGTCGGGCGGGGTTGGCGGTCTGGGTGTTGAACATCGAGGCTCCTAAGCAATGGGTTTCAGTGCATCCCGGTGGATGTCGGTAAGCGTGTTTGAACGCATGCCGCCAGTATCGGGACAGGCTGAAACGGCCGCACCTCGTTACCGTTGTGTGGGCGCGCCACACAACGACTACGGACTTTTAGGGGCTGAAATCGTCTAGACGGGGCTTGCAGAAACCGGAAAGGGGCGGGTTTGGGGCGGTGCTGGGCCTGCGGTGCGGCGGGCCGCAAGCAGCGGAGTACGCAGGCTGACACGCAAGCCAGGCGGTCGCCCACGCGACACAGTTCGGCAGCGAACTAATAGAGCGGCTTGCTAGACGGCCTGGGATGGACTTAGATGGTTAGAGACGGTGCTTTGCGCACCGATTAAAACGACAAGGCGCATCAGCTAGGATGGGCAGGAGGAAGAACGTTGCAGACTGCATGTCTATGGCGCATGAAAACGCAAGATTCCTGGCGCACCCACACCCCTATCGCGCCCCAGTGCTGGCGCGGTTCTACGGTTGCTTGCAGGGTGCATGGGAAGCGCCCTATGAAGCGGGCAGGTGTGGCGGGGACACAAGCGCGCGCTTACGTACTTAGGTGTTCATCCGGGATGCGGCACTTATATATGGAGCCGGCGCTCCAGCAATTTATGCTGAAATACACTCCCGAACCTATAAGTAAATACAAATCGTTTCTGGTGGTCAATAATAAACTGCCGAACTAACATTTTTACCTGAATTTTACCCATTAGAACCCATCAGCCAATCGAGCTCAAATTGCTCACTTCACCAGAAAACTCAAGCACATAAAGAGAAATTCATGAAAATATTTCTATCGCACTCATCCACGGACAAATCAATAGTTCGAAAAATCTATGAGGAATTGGGCGCCTCCCTATGTAATTACGATGAGGCCACTTTTGACCCAACCGGCTCAATCCCGTCTGAAATATATGTGGCCATGCTGGAGTCGACCCATTTCATACTATTTGCCTCGCCTGCAGCCATAAATTCGATGTGGGTCCAAGGAGAACTAGAGCGAGCATTTGAAAGCTGGATGAAAAATGGCATACGCCGAGCTATGGTGTTTTTATTGGATGGCGCAAAAGTTCAGGACTTGCCTGATTGGCTAAAAAAATATGTCATGAGGGAGCCGCCAACTTATCGCCATATTCTTTGTCGTATTCAGAGTGAGATTGACAAGGAACTTAATTGTAGCAAGAAGCCACCCTTTTATAGGCCTGATGAACTAAAGTTACTCGAAGGTATGTTGTTAGTCGAAACCAAGGAGATGCCAGGCGCAATTCTTGTGCATGGACCCGATGGATCAGGTCGAAAAGACTTGATAAATGAACTATACAGCCGTCAGTATCCGTTTGTTTCTCACCGAAAACTACTTATTGCAACATCGAGTTTTGTAACGGAAAAGGAATTGTATCGTGACCTTGTTGGTCTTACTACCATTGCGACACCTTCCGAATTTTCAAGCATTTTTCATAATTTCGACTCCTGCGACTATACCAGCAGGCTGTCGCTATTAGCAAAAACAATAGAGGATTGCTCATCCGGCGGGCAGGTTGTCTTGCTTGAGGATGATTATTCCTTGCTGACAGAAGATGGGCAAATTCCTGACTGGTTAGCGGATTTGATGTCGCTACTCGCCGGCAAAAGCTATCCGCGATTTGCCATTGCAACATTTCGACGGCCGCTCAATGTTCCATTGGCATTAGTGGGGAGGCTGATAACCCAAGAGTTGCCGCCTCTGGATAAGGATAATTCAAAAATTCTTTTCAGTTGGTGGCTTAAGTCACTTTCCAAGCCATACAATGAGTCTCTTAAAGAGACGGTTTTCGAAGCTTGTATGGGCAGTCCAAAGCAACTTGAGCTGGGTGCTAAACTATTAGTTGCTCAAGGATCTGGCAGCACAGCAAAGATTCGCCCGCATCTATTAAAAAACCTTGAGAGTTTATCTCGTCAGTTTCTTCAGTCGCTAGCAGCATCGAAATTAAACTCTACTCTTCTATCTTTCGTGGCAAATGCAGGTTATATAGTCCGATCGGACCTAAGTCAATATATCGTCAATGCAGGGCTGGCATCACATGAGCAAGTGAATGAGGCCATCTCTGAGTGCGCATCTTTTGGATTTATTATTGAAGATGAGGTTTGTTTAAGAATGCCAAATTATTTAGTTAGAGGTGCGCGTGCAATAGGTCGAGATAGCGAGATCGAAAATAACCTAAAGAAGCTTTTTGAACATCAAGGTCACTTCGCCAATTCTCTTGCGCTTGATGAAGTTACATCCGTGGCGGTGCTAAATGAATACTGCCTAAGTATACTGCGTCGCGGGCAAAATGTCGGACCGGTTTTTGAAAGTATTATATTGCCATCTCAATGCCTTCAGGTTGCCAGATCAATGTATGATAGCGAGAAATACGAGGACACTTTGTCTTTATGCAAACGCGCCTATGAGGCTCGTGCCGCACTTTCGCAGGATGGGCTTGTAGAGACACTTCGCTACATGGGCATGGCTGCCGCTCGCTTGGCTAAAAATGATGAGTTCAAAACTATTGGTGAAAAATTCAAGGAGATTTCTGAATCCACGAAGGCTGTGCGAATAGAAAATTTCTTGAATGGATTTAAAAAACGTCTAGACGGAAAGCTGGATGAGGCTTTCAGTTATTTATCGTCGGCTTACAATGCAAAGGGAAAGTCGGATATTCATGTGTTAAGAGAGCTGGCATCTGTGGCACTAAACATTGGGGATGTGACAGCTTCTCGTAGGTATATAGGAGAAGCACTTGCTCGTGCCGGTTCAAACCCATACGTTATTGAAATGGCTGTAAGGGTAGAACTTTGTGCCGGCCCGGCAGACGTAGCCAAAAGATCCTCCGAGATCGAAGCCCTTTTAGATAAAATGCACTCGTTTGATAACTCAAGCAATAAGATGTATTGGGGTGTATTAAAATGCGATCACTTGCTTGCTCTCAATCAGACAGAGGAGGTGAAGAATTTCCTTGCTATTCAGCCTTATGCAAATAGTCAGACATTCATTGTAAACATGCTGCGTGCCAGAATAGAAGCTAAGAGCAAGCGCTTCGTAAATGCCCAGAAAATTTTGGAGGATTTATATTTGAAAACTAAGGCAATGCAAACAGGGCAAAGGCAATCTACATTGCCAATTATCTGCAAGGAGCTGGTTGAGGTAAGTTCAGCGTGCTCTATAGTAGATGGGGCGGAATGTTTTTCAAGGTGTCTCCCTTATCTGCCTAGGCGGGTTGCAAAAAACTTGGCGTCGGAAATACTTGTTGCCTCTAAGCACTCAAATAGCAAGCTGTCCAACTCGTTGGTCAGCATACTGAACCAAGCTAAAATTTAGAGTCTGTGAGAGTTCCATGAAAGGGGCGGCATTTTTTATAGCCTGCAGAGCCAAGCCTGATGTGCAGTAAATTAGTTGGATTAATCCCCTGAAGCACTACTTCCATAGGATGGACTGGTCCGTCCAGGGGTAATTTGGCTGCTTTTTTTG
Organism: Chitinimonas sp. JJ19; assembly: GCF_036961565.1. Classification (NCBI taxonomy): domain Bacteria; kingdom Pseudomonadati; phylum Pseudomonadota; class Betaproteobacteria; order Neisseriales; family Chitinibacteraceae; genus Chitinimonas; species Chitinimonas sp. JJ19. Next base: position 133,781 of record NZ_JBAMDD010000007.1, on the reverse strand, counting down.
GCCAATTACTTGGCGTGAGTTGATGATGTCAATCCGCCCAAAGACTTTTCCGTCCTATCTTCGTTTTACTCCCACCGTCGAGCCTTGATCACAGTTCTGGTGTGTGTCAGGGGCGTGAATAGGCATCGTCAATGCATGGAACTTAGAGGAGCTTACATAACCCTTCTGTTTTTTAGCGGCTCTTGGTGAGATTGAGCATCCAGAAAATCCGCCCACCACTGCATCATCTTCCGGCGATCCTCCACATACTCAGCGCGGTGGTAGGCAGCTCGTACTTTGTTTCGCTCCGCATGGGCAAGCTGGCGCTCGATTATGTCGGGATCAAAGCCTTCTTCATTCAACACTGTAGAGGCCAGGGCACGGAAGCCATGAGGCGTCGCCGTGCCCTGATAGCCCATGCGCCCCATAGCATAGCCAAGCGTGTTCTCGGACATAGGCCGGTTGATATCGGTCGTTGCGTGAAACAATAAAGGGCTGCTTCCAGCTAGCGGCTTTATTGCCTTCACCAGCTCGATAGCCTGACGCGACAGTGGAACTAGATGCGGACTGCGCATCTTCATCCGCTCCGCTGGGATACGCCACTCTGCGCGATCAAGGTCGAACTCTTCCCAGCGAGCGCCGCGCAGCTCGCCTGGCCGGACAAAAGTCAGGATCAGCAGCTTCATGGCGATCTTGGTGGCAGGCATGAGCTGCTCACTTTCCAACCGCCTGAAAAACTCTGGCAGCTCAGCGCGTGGCAACGCAGGGCGGTGTTGCACTTTGGCCGCGTGCAGCGCCCCTACAAGGTCTGATGCGGGGTTGTGCGTGGCGCGTGCCGTCAGGATCGCGTAGCGCATCACTTTGCCAATCCGCTGTAACACACGGCTTGCCGTTTCAACAGCGCCACGTGCCTCGATCTTGCGAACCGTTTCCAGAATCATCGGCGCCGTAATCTCGGTAATGGGCAAAGGCCCCAGGCGAGGGAATACATCAGCCTCTAGCGAGTCGAGAATTCGGGTGGCGTGGCCAGGCGTCCAGCGGGCCAGCTCTTTGGTGTGCCATTCCCTAGCCAATATCTCAAACGAGTTGGTCGCTTCCATCTGCTTGGCGATCTTGGCGACTTTCTTCGCTTGGCTAGGGTTGATCCCTTGATCCAACTGCTTACGGGCCTCAAGCGCCTTCTCGCGGGCCGCAGAGAGGGATACGGCCGGGTAACGTCCCAGGGCGAGCTTTACCACCTTGCCGTCGAAGCGGCAGCGGTACAGCCAGCGCTTGCCACCTGCAGGGGTGACTTCAAGGTACAGCGCGTCACCATCAGCGAGGTGATAGGGCTTTTCGAGGGGTTTGGCTTGGCGGATGGTCAGATCAGTTAACGGCATGTGATGTCACCAGAATGTGTACCTTTTTTTGGCCAGTTTTGAAAAGGTACACAGAAAGGTACACAAAAAGCTTGGATATGGACACACCTACACGGACGTAAGGGGACAACAAAAAACCCGCATCGCTAGCAACGATGCGGGTTTCTGGAAGTCTTCGGAACTACTCGGACTGTACTCTGGTGCCCGGAGCCGGAATCGAACCGGCACGGCTTGCGCCGAGGGATTTTAAGTCCCTTGTGTCTACCAGTTTCACCATCCGGGCGGTGAGGCAAGCTGCTGGTGGGGGTGGAGGCGGGTCAAGCATCGAACCGATGTAGCGGAATTTTCGGTTTGCATCGTCGTTAACGATATCAACGACTTGCGAAATCCCCCTGCGCGCTCCACGCCTTCTACTATCCAGCAGCGTACCCCTGAAACTTTGTGCGGGCCGCAGTATATCAGGCCGGTAGCATTTCCGGGAGGCTGCTTAGGTGAGCCCGGCGCGATCAGTGGGCGCGCATCTGGTTGACAGGCCTGGCGCTCAGCGCCCTGCTGCCAGGGTGATGCAGCAGGCTCCGAACCGGTCGCTCCACACGGCCATGCGGTATCACCTGTACTCTGGCCTTGTGGTCCCATCCCTCACCTTATCCATCAGGGTAAGTAGCGTTTCTGCAGCTTGGCCAGTTCGCCATTTTCTGCCATGGCATCGATGCCGGCGTTGAGCAGGGTCAGCAAGGCGCGGCTGCGGGGGGTGGCGCGGGATAGCATCATATGGAAGCTGGTGGCGGCGACGCCAGGCACGGGGGCGCTGGCCAACCGGGTGTCGTTCAGCAGTCGCTTCATTTTAGGGTCGGTCAGGCTAAAGCCCACCATCACTTCGCGCTTTTCGATAAACAGGTCACAATGCCCGGCATGCAGCTTGGCAATCAGCTGCGGGAACTGCGAGGTGCCCCGGTCCACGTCCTTGGGCCCCAGGCCATAGGTTTCGTAGTTGTAGCCGTGCAGGCCGCAAACGCGATATTTTTTTAGGTCGGGTAGCTGTTGTACCGCCAGGCCCTTGGGATGGCGCTGGCGGCTGTAGAAATAGACGCTGGTGGTCTGGTAGTAAGCGTGGCTGAGCATGTAATCCCGTTCCCGTTCGGGATTGATGGAGGCGCCCAGCGCCATTTCGTACATGCCCCGTTTCAGCAGCGCCTGGCAACGCTCCCAGGGCAGCATATCGATCTTGAAATCCAGCCCGGCATCGTCGGCGATCCGCTTGAGCACATCGATGGAATAGCCTTTCAGGATGGGGTTGCCGTCGGCTGTGCTGCCCTCCTGCCAGATATAGGGCGGCCAACCGCCGCCGTCATCGCAGATGCGCAGGGTTTCGGTGCCGGCGGGGCTGGCGGCCAGCGCGGCAGGGGTAAGCAGGGCAAGGATCAGAGGCAGCAATCGCATGGGCTATGTGCAGCACGGGGACTGCCTCAAGCATAGTGCCTGCCAAGCCGGCCTGCTGGCATGCAAGGAGATAACCGCCGGATGGCGGCTACCTCCTGCATGGGCGTATCAACCCAAGGTGTTGATCAGGTACTGCTTGATGGCATCGACGTCGTTGGGCATCACGCTGCTGCGTTGCGGGCGGCTTTCCAGATCGGCTAGCTCGGCCGGGCGCGGAGGCTGTTCGCCCAATGCTTCGAGGATGGTGGCCTCGAACTTGGCGGGCAGGGCGGTTTCCAGGGTGACCATGGGCACACCAGGGCGGCGGCTTTCCAGCGCGACCTTGACGCCATCTGCCGTGTGCGGGTCGAGCACTACGTTCCAGCGCGATTTGGCGCTGCGTATGGTGGCGATACGGTCGGCATGGGTGCTCTTGCCAGAGCTGAAGCCGAACTCGCCCACCATGCGGGCAAACGAGGGTGTCTTGCCAAAGTCGAAGCCCCCGGTGCTGTCCACTTCGCGCCACAGGCCGGCCAGCGCGGCACTGTCGCGGTCTATCAGGTCGAATACAAAGCGTTCCAGATTGGAGGCCTTGGAGATGTCCATGGAGGGGCTGGAGGTGGCATGGGTGGCGGCGGAGCCGCGCACGGTGTAACGGCCGGTCTTGAAGAACTCGTCCAGCACATCGTTCTCGTTGGTGGCTACTACCAGCTTGCCTATGGGCAGGCCCATCTGGCGGGCGATATGGCCGGCGCAGATATTGCCGAAGTTGCCGGAGGGCACCACGAAGTCCACCGGGTCGCCTATCTTGCCGGCCACCTTGAGGTAGGCGCGGAAGTAATACACCACCTGGGCGACGATACGGCCCCAGTTGATGGAGTTGACGGCGCTGACCTTGTAGCCGGCCTTGAAGCTGGCATCATTGTTGATGGCCTTGACGATATCCTGGCAGTCGTCAAAGGTGCCTTCCACTGCCAGATTGTGGATGTTGGCATCCTGCAGGCTGAACATCTGCGCCCGCTGGAAGGGGCTCATGCGGCCATGAGGGCTGAGCATGAAGACGTTGACGCCCTGCTTGCCGCGCATGGCGTACTCGGCAGCGGAGCCGGTATCGCCCGAGGTTGCGCCGACGATGTTGACCGATTCGCCACGGCGGGTCAGGACGTACTCGAACAATTGGCCCAACAGCTGCATGGCGATGTCCTTGAAGGCCAGTGTGGGGCCGTTGGACAGGTGCAGCAGGTGCAGGCCGGGCTCCAGCTCGGTCAGCGGGGTGATCTCATCGCTGCCGAAGGCATCGCGGGTATAGGCGGCTTCCACCAGGCGCCGTACATCGGCAGCCGGGATATCGGTGGCAAAGCGCGAGACGATCTCATAGGCCAGTTGTGGGTAGCTCAGGCTGCGCCAGGCTTGCAGTGTGGCATTGTCCACCTGGGGGTACACATCGGGGACGACCAGGCCACCATCGGGTGCCAGGCCGCCGAGCAGGATGTCGCTGAAGGCTTGCGGGGCCATGCCGCCGCGGGTGCTGATGTATTGCATGTCGGTTTCCTGTGAGTGCCTGTGCTGCCAGTGGTTTGCTGGGTGTTTCATCACTTCGGCGTCGTGGGCCGGCTTGTCGCAATCGGCCTGGGTAGCGCTTCTGGCTGGACCTGGCTGTTCGCGTCCTTGTCATGCATCACACCTGCTGGGCAGGGCTTTGTTGCTCTTTGGTGCTGTTACCTGGGTGTGGGTCACACCCAGTGAAACTGTGGTTGGCGGCTGTTTCCTAGACACGCTCCAGCTTATGGTAGGGCAGGGGCGGCAAGGTTAGCCGGATGGTATCGCCTGGTCGTACCACGCCGCCAGCCCGGACTATCCCCATGATGCCTGCCTTGCGTACCAGGTTGCCGGCTTCATCCCGGCCCAGCACGGCGGCCAGCGGGCCTGGCTGGAAGGCCTCAATCTGGTTGCAGGGATTGCGCAGGCCGGTGATCTCCACTTCGGCCTGTGCACCCAGATGCAGTACTGTGCCGCGCGGCAGGTGTATCAAATCCAGCCCACGGGTGGTGACGTTCTCGCCCAGTGCGCCCGCCGCCACGGCAAACCCTTGCTGCTGCAGTTCGTCGAGCAACTCTGCCGCAATCAGGTGTACCTGTCGCAGGTTGGGCTGATCGGGATTCTGGCGTACCCGCGAGCGGTGCTTTACGGTGGTGCCCATATGGGCATCGCCCTCCACGCCCAAGCCCGCCAGCAGGGTGATGTGCGCCGTGCATGGCTTGCTGAAGCCATGCTCCGGATGACGGCAGACCGCCAGCACCTCGCCTTGCATGCGCGGACCTGCTTACTTATCCAGGTTTTCCAGCCGCAGCTTGGTGACGCTGCCGGCTATGGTGGCCAGGCCTTCGATACGGGCAATGGCCTCATCCACCCGGCGTTCCAGCGCAATATGGGTGAGGATGATGATGTCCACGACCTTCACGCCTTCGGCGGGCTCCTTTTGCATCATGGCATCGATGGAGATGTCGGCGTCGGCCAGGATACGGGTGACATCCGCCATCACGCCGGCCTTGTCGTGTGCCTTGAGCCGCAGGTAGTAGCTGGTTTCCACGGCATCGATGGGCAGGATGGGCAGGTCGACCAAGCGGTCTGGCTGGAAAGCCAGGTGCGGTACGCGGTGTTCCGGGTCGGCTGTCAGCAGGCGGGTCACATCGACCAGATCGGCCACCACGGCCGACGCAGTGGGCTCGGAGCCGGCGCCACGGCCGCAGTAGAGGGTCTGGCCTACGGCATCGCCCTGTACCACCACGGCGTTCATGACACCGTCCACATTGGCGATGATGCGCTTGGCCGGGATCAGGGTGGGGTGTACCCGCAGCTCTACGCCATTGGCCTTGCGCCGGGTAATGCCCAGCAGCTTGATGCGGTAGCCCAGCTGTTCGGCGTAGGCAATGTCTTCCTGGGTCAGTCTGGAGATACCTTCCAGATAGGCCTTGTCGAACTGCATGGGTATGCCGAAAGCCAGGGCCGACAATATGGTCAGCTTGTGGGCGGCATCATGGCCTTCGATATCGAAGGTCGGGTCGGCTTCGGCATAGCCCAGCTGCTGCGCTTCGGCCAGCACATCGGCAAAGGCGGCACCCTTGTCGCGCATCTCGGTCAGGATGAAGTTGGAGGTGCCATTGATGATGCCGGCTATCCATTCGATACGGTTGGCGGTGAGGCCCTCGCGCAGTGCCTTGATGATGGGGATGCCACCGGCTACCGCCGCCTCAAAGGCCACGGTGACGCCACGCGCCTGGGCTGCGGCGAAGATCTCGTTGCCATGCAGGGCCAGCAGCGCCTTGTTGGCAGTGACCACATGCTTGCCGTTGGCGATGGCGCGCAGTACCAGCTCTTTGGCCAGGGTGGTGCCGCCTATCAGTTCGCAGATGATGCTGATTTCCGGGTCGTCGACCACGGCGTGGAAATCGTTGCCGAAGGCCAGCCCTTCGACTACGGCAACCGGTGCAACGGCACGGGCCTTTTCAATATTGCGGACAGCGACACGTTTCACTTCGATGGCGCGGCCGGCGCGACGGCCGATTTCCTCGGCATTGCGGGCCAGTACCTTGGCGACGCCGGAGCCGACCGTGCCGAAGCCCAACAGGCCTACTTGGATGGGTTTCATACGGGTTTGCCTAGTCGTTTGAGAGAGGTTTGCAGAAATTGAAACAGGCGATGCCCAGGCCCTCGCGGAAATAGAAGCGATGGGCCCGTTCACGTTGCGTACCTGAGTCGAGTATGAAATTGCTGGCACCGCGGCGGCGGGCATCCTGCTGCAGCCAGTCCAGCAGCAACTTGCCGGCCCCGCGAGAGCGCTGGGCCTCGGTGGTGACCAGGTCATCCACATAGAATTTGGTGCCAGAGAAAGTATCGCGGTAGCAGCGGTAGACGGCGACGCCCAGCACGGCCTCGCCTTCTATGGCCACCACCATCTCACCCCCGTCGGCAAAGATGCCAGCCATTTGCGCGGCGTAGTCTGCCGCCAGTTGCGGGCGCAGTTCGCGGTGTACCGCTTCCGCCCGGGACAGCCAGGTGGGTTCGATCAGTTTGCGGTCGTCGTCGGTCAGGCGGAGGGCGTACATGCATGGCTTTCGTGACGTTTTCGGTAAGCCGCCAGAAAGCGCTCGATGCGATCCAGGGCCTCTTCCAGCTCATCCATATGGGGCAGGAACACGACTCGCAGGTGGTCGGGCGAGTGCCAGTTGAAACCGGTGCCCTGCACCAGCAGCACTTTTTCTTCTTCCAGCAGTTCGGTGATGAAGGCCTGGTCATCTGCAATCGGGTAGACCTTGGGATCCAGCCGGGGGAACAGGTACAGCGCCCCCTTGGGCTTGACGCAGCTGACACCGGGGATGGCTGTCAGCCGCTCCCAGGCCAGGTCGCGCTGGCGAGTCAGCCGGCCAGCTGGTGCGACTAGTTCGTTGATGCTCTGGTAGCCGCCCAGGGCTGTCTGGATGGCATGCTGGCTGGGCACGTTGGCGCACAGGCGCATGGAGGCCACGATGTTGAGGCCGTCGATATAGTCCTGGGCATGGCGCTTGTCGCCGCTCAGTATCATCCAGCCGGCGCGATAGCCGCAGGCACGGTAGTTCTTGGACAGGCCGCCATAGGTAACGCAGAACACATCGTCAGCCAGCGAGGCGATGCTGGTATGGGTGTGGCCGTCGTACAGGGTCTTGTCGTAGATCTCATCGGCATAGACGATCAGGTCGTGTTCGCGGGCTATCTGCAAGATGCCCTGCAATATCTCGTCGGGGTACAGCGCACCGGTGGGATTGTTGGGGTTGATCACCACGATGGCGCGCGTGGTGTCGGTGATCTTGGCGCGGATATCGTCCAGATCGGGCAGCCAGTCATTGGCTTCGTCGCAGAGATAATGCCGGGCCGTGCCGCCAGACAAGGACACGGCGGCAGTCCAGAGAGGATAGTCCGGTGCAGGCACCAGCACTTCGTCGCCATTGTTGAGCAGCGCGTTCATGCTCAGCAGGATCAACTCTGATACGCCGTTGCCGATATAGATGTCCTCGACACTGACGCCCTTGATGCCTTTTTGCTGGGCATAGTGCATGACGGCCTTGCGGGCTGGGAAGATACCCTTGGAATCGGCATAGCCACCCGCCTGGGGCAGGTTGTGTATCACGTCACGGACGATCTCGTCGGGGGGCTCGAAACCGAAAACCGCCAGATTGCCGATATTGAGCTTGATGATGCGCTGGCCGTCGTCCTCCATCTGCTTGGCGCGCGCCAAAGCGGGGCCGCGGATTTCGTAACAGACGTTGTCGAGTTTCTGGGACTTTTTGACGGCGCGCATTGTGTTCTGGGCTGCAGGCGTTATGGGGAGCGTTCGATAGTAGCAAAGTTTGCTGCCCTGCAATATTCGCTTTGCACCTAGCACTTATTCCACGACCGCAGGGGTAGAATACGGCCTGGATAGACAGATAGCCCGCCATGAAACTGCACGCCGACAAACCTACCCATCTCAATGTCTTTACTGGCTATGGTGCCGACTTTGTCAGCGTCAACGAACAGCGGCGCAGTGGCAGCCTGGTGGTCAGCCCCACCAGCGTGGATCCCTGGCGTCCTGCCAGCTTTGCTGAATTGACCGAGGCCGATTTTGAAGCTTTGCTGGCATTTCAGCCCGAGGTGGTGCTGCTGGGCACCGGCAGCCGCTTGCAGTTTCCACACCCCCGCCTTAGCCGTGCGCTGATGCAGGCGCAGGTCGGCGTGGATGCCATGGATATCTCGGCCCTGTGCCGCACCTTCAATATCCTGGTGGCGGAAGACCGCAGGGTGATTGCTGCCGTGCTGTTCGAGTAAGCGTTGCTTACGGCCCCAGCGGGCTGCGCACCCAGCTTTGTCTTGAACAATCCGACAAGCGGCGGGCAGCCTCGGGGGCGGGTGTGCCTATACATTTCCAATTAAAGCCATGATTAATAAGGGATTGCTGCTGCGTCCGCTGCTGGCTTTGCATTTGCGTTGTCCCGTGTATATCGGCGACAGCATCTATCGTATTAAAAGAACCGCTAACAAAACCCTACTGGCTTTGGGGTAACTGACATGTGCAATCGGCAGTACGCAAACAGTACGGCAAGTTTGCGCAACAACGCCCAAGCCATGTTGTGAGCGGATTCAAGCGTTATTGCCAAGGAGCGCTGCTGTGATGCCTACCCCTTTATTCAAGCTATTTCTGTTGGCTCTGGTTAGCCTGAGCGCCCAGGCGGCCAATCTGTCTGGCGCGGGTTCCACCTTTGCCGAGCCGCTCTACCGCAAATGGGCAGAGCAATACCAGAAACAGGCCGGCGCCGGCTCGGTGGTCAATTACGAGGCGGTCGGCTCGGGCGAGGGGGTTAAGCGCATCGCCACCAAGCAGGTGGATTTTGGCGCCTCGGACGAGCCGTTGAAGCGGGCAGAGCTAGACGAGAAAGGCCTGCGGCAGTTTCCTGTCGCCATGGGCGCGGTGGTGCCGGTGGTCAATCTGCCCGGCGTGCAGGCCGGCTCGCTCAAGCTCAATGCCGATGTGTTGGCCAAAATCTATACCGGCCGGATCAAGCGTTGGAACGATACGGAGATACTGGCGCTAAACGAGGGCATACCGGCCAATGCACTGGATAGGGCTATCAAGCCGGTTTACCGGGCCGATAGCTCGGGCTCTACTTTTGCATTCAGCTATTACCTGAACGCTCGCTCTCCGGACTGGAAGAAAAGCCAAGGCGTGAGCAAGGAGTTGAAGGGCGTGTCGGGCACCGCTGCCAAGGGCAGCGGCGCGGTGGTGGAGGCCGTGAAGACCACGCCAGGCGCCATTGCCTATGCCGAGTATGGGCGAGCGCTGCGCGATAAGCTCAATATGGTCCAGTTGCCCAACCGTGTTGGTGTGTATGTGAAGGCCAGCCCGGAGGCCATATTGGCGGCAGCGCAGTTCGATGCCGAGAAGCTGCTCTATAGTGCCGACCCGGATTTCTACCTAGTGTTGGCAGACAACGATACCTATGCCGGCTGGCCCATGACCACGCTGACCTTCACCCTGGTGCCCAAGTCGGGACCGGGGGCGCAGAAGGTGCTGGAATTCATCTACTGGGGTTACAAGCATGGTGACGGCGCCAGCCGCGAGCTGGGCTATGTACCCTTGAGCGACAGCATGAAGATAGGGGTGCGCAAGGCCTGGAGCCGGCAGTACGGCTACAAGGCCGGGCTCTGAGTTATCGGCGGGCGCGGTATGGGCGTATGCATGTCAGCTCATCGTGACAGGGTGCAACTGGTCTGCCCCCTGGGCGGTTTATCGCATGGCAGCTGTAGGTCCATGAGCCGCCGACTAGTATCCGACCTGCAACGTTGATCTCCCCTGAAATGCGTTGATTGTGGTCGGTCTTGCCTCGCGCGATCCGCATCGGCACCGAAAGACTAGCCTGCCGCCGGCCAGCAATGGCCGGCGTTTTTCTTGCAGGGGTTACAATGGCGGCTTGTTGCCTAACCAAGATTTGCTGCTGCCATGACTTTGACACCCCCCCCAGCCCATCTGATTGCCCAACAAGTTGCCGCCGCGCTGGCGGAGGATATTGGCCGTGCAGACTGGACTGCCATGTTGATACCTGCCGAGCGGCCGGGTAGGGCAAGCGTGCGGGTCAGGCAGGCGGCGGTGGTGTGTGGCCAGGCCTGGTTCGAGGAGTGCTTTCGGCAGGTGGACGCTGGCGTGTCTATACACTGGCAGGTGGCAGAGGGCGCGCAGGTGGGGGCCGATACGGTGCTGTGCGAGATCACCGGCCCGGCTCGGGCCTTGCTCACGGCGGAGCGTAGCGCACTCAATTTTCTGCAGACGCTGTCTGCCGTAGCGACCGAAACCCAGCGTTATGTGGCCGCCATCGCCGGTACCCGCGCCCGCATACACGATACCCGCAAGACCTTGCCTGGCCTGCGGCTGGCGCAAAAATACGCGGTCAGGGTCGGCGGGGGCGAGAACCAGCGCATCGGCTTGTACGATGGCATCCTGATCAAGGAAAACCACATCGCTGCCGCAGGTAGTATTGCAGCGGTATTGCGCGAGGCCTTCAAACTGGCGCCGGCGGGGGTGAGCATACAGATCGAGGTCGAGAACCTGGCCGAGCTGGATCAGGCATTGGCCGCTGGCGCGCAATCGGTATTGCTGGACAATATGAGCCACGCCGACATGGCCGAGGCGGTACGCCGTAGTTCGGGCAAGGCCGTGCTGGAGGCCAGCGGCGGCGTGGATATCTCGACTGTGCGGGCCATTGCCGAAACCGGTGTGGACCGGATATCGATAGGCAAGCTGACCAAGGATGTTAGCGCCATCGATTTGTCCATGCGCTTTGCTTTTGCCGATTAAGCCGCACTTAGCGCCACTAACAAAACCCTGCTGGCGTTGTTGTGCGGGCTTGCCGTAGCCACATACTGTCTGCTGCGCACCCCTAGCCAGAACCGCTACGCTGGCGTTACGCTGGGTTTTGTTAGCGGCTCTTGGGGGCGTCAAGGTTTGTCGGGGTAGTTGCCCTCGGCGTCGGCACCGTACTTTCGCCACAGCGGCTTGAGCACGCCGGCACGCTGCATCTTGTCCAGTAGCTGATTCAGCTCGTCCACCGTAGGGCGCGCACCCCGGCGCACAATGATGCTGTGGCTGTAGGGCTGGTCTTTCTTCCTGGAGATCAGTAGCCGGTCTTTGTCCTGCGGATTGCGTATCAGATAGCCGGCCAGATAGGCCTCGGTCACCACGGCGACATCGCCGCGTTCCAACAGCAACAGGCGCAGGGTGGCCTCGTTGTCATCGGTGAACGACATCTGGAAGCGCTCCCGCAGGAAGGCAGGGTCGTTGTTGAAGCCGGCAAAACCATAGTGATAGCCCCGCATGCCTATCATGCGCTTGTCGCTCAGGTCGGCGAAGTAGTTTTCGTCGCGGCCGTGCCTGGCCAGGGCCACATAGACCTCGCCGCCCCGCAGGAACACCTTGGTGGCGTCCACGGCGCGGTCTTTCCAGCCCCAGGCCAGGTTGTCGTAGAAGGAAAGGTCGTACATGCCCTGGTCGAAGTCGTGGAAGCGGCGTAGTGGCCCGCTGACCACGGGGACGAAGCGGTAGTCCCGTTGGAAGCTGTTCATCAGCTCCAATAACTCCACCCGCAAGGTCGAGCCACGGGCATCCTGCTGCAGGACGATGTAGGGCGGGAACAGCACGACACCCACCTTGACGATGCGGCCCGCGTGGGCCTGGCCTGCCAGCATTAGCCAAGCCAACAAGGCCATGCCGAGTATGCGCTGCATGCTGATACCCCCTGATCCTGCTTTGTTCTTGGTCACATCATAGCCGCTGGCGCCGCACTCTGCGCCTACGGCTTTTGCAAAATCGGTCGACGTGGTGGCAGGGCCGCGCGGCGGTGCTTGCGCTGTTGCCAGGCCACAGCCTGTGCCGCTCGCCTTGATGGGAACTGTGTCTGTGCAGGCATAGGCCACCCAGGCATCATGGCGCCTCACATCCTCAGGGTAGGCCATGGCGACGACAACACTGCGACACCGCTTTCCCCTTGTGGCACGCCTGTTCAGCCTGCCATCAATGGCTTGGATACTGGCCGCCACCGCATTCATCAATCGCATGGGCGCCATGGCCAAGCTGTTCATGGCCATCTACCTGCGCGAATCCCTGCATCTGCCTCTTCCTACTATAGGTTTACTACTGGCCGGTTATGGTGCCGGTACGCTGGTCGGTGCCTACGGCCTGGGCGTACTGAGCGATCATGTCTCGCCCCGGCGCTTGGCCGTAGCCTGCCTGTGTGCTTCCGGGCTGGGTTTGCTGCTGCTGGCGCAGACCGGTTCGGTGGGGTGGTTGGCGGTCTTTTTGTTTGTGGGTGGCGTGGCCGATGCCGGCTACAGACCGGTGGTACAGCGGCTGATCATGGAGGCCTGCGAGCCCGCAGAGCGGCCCCGTGCGCAATCGTTGCACCGTGTTGCCATCAATCTGGGCTTTGCCGTAGGGGGCTTCTTTGGCGGCATGCTGGCGGGATGGGACTACCGCTATGTGTTCTGGGCCGATGCGGCCACCTGCTTTGCCGCTGCAGCCTGGCTGGCCTATGCCCTGGCGCGGATAGCACCGCCGGTGGATGCGGCCGCTACCGCAAAAAGCACCCCTACACTGGATACCCCTGGTGCTTCACCCTATCGCGACCGCGTGTTTCTCTGCCTGCTGCTGGCGGCGTTGCCGCTGGGCATGATGTACGACCAGATCAACGGACTGTATGGCGCCTACCTGAGGGAGCACCACGGTCTCAGCCCCGCCTGGGTGGGTTGGCAGCATGGTATCAATGGCTTGCTGGTGGCGCTTTGCCAACTGCCGCTGACGGCCTGGAGCCAACGCTATGGTGTACGTGGGCCGGTGATCTGGGGCTGTGCGCTGATGGTGGCGGGCCTAGGCATGCTGCCCTGGGTCAGTGGCCTGACTGGCGTGTTGGCGTCTACGGTGATCTGGACGGTGGGCGAGATGCTGTGGATGCCCACGCTGGGTGTCATCATCATGCACCGGGCCGAGGGGCGGCGTAGCGGGCATTATTTTGGCATGCAGTCTGCCATGTGGAGCACCAGCACCTTGCTGGCACCGCTGGTGGGCAGCCGGCTGTACGCTGCCTGGGGGGGCGATGCGCTATGGTATGCCGTGCTGCTGGCCGGCATACCCGCAACGGCGGTGCTGGCCTGGGCGGTGGGGAGGATAGAGCGAGAGGCGAGTGTGGTTTAGCGTCGCTTCCTTGGGTTTTGCCAGCCGCACCGGGGCGAAGGCTTGGCCTGGGTAGGGAAGCGGGATGGCGATGTGCGCCATCCAGCAGCGACGCCCTGTTTCAACCCCGCAGGCGCAGCGTCAGGCCCTTGAGGAAGTTACGCAGGAACTGGTCGCCGCAACGGCGGTAGTTCTTGTGGTCCGGGTTGCGGAACAGGGCGCTCATCTCGGGCTTGGAGACCTTGAAGCCGGCCTTGTCCATGATCTCCATCAGATCGTCTTCCTTGAGCTCGAAGGCGACGCGTAGTTTCTTGAGCACCACATTGTTATAGAGCGGCAGGGTGACCGGGGGCAGGGGGCGGTTTTCATCGCGGCCGCGCTTGAATACGATAAGGCCATCCAGAAAGTGGGCGAGTACCTCGTCGGGGCAATCCAGGTAGCCTTCTTCCTCGTCCTTTTTCAGATAGGCAATCACGTCGGCCTTGGCCAGCTCAAAGCCGGTCAGCTTGGCTATGTCGGCAATCTTGCCGTCGGTGATATTCAGGCTGTAGCGCAGGCTGCGTAGTACGTCGTTGTGGATCATGGTTTCTTCTCTGGCACGGGCGAACCCGTGCGGGGTGGTAGGGTGGTCTGGTACTTGCGGTACAGGGCGGTTTCGCTCTGCTCCCGTATCAGTGCCAGTTTTTGCCATATGCGCTCGGCCAGCTCCGGGTGGCTCGCCACAAAGGCGCGGCTGAACAGCAGGAAGTAATCGCGGGAGGTCAGCGGTGGGCCGACTTTCTCCACATCGGTAATGCCTTCAATCTGCAGATAGCTGTCGGCCGAGGGCTCCAGCGCTGCCATGGCGGCTACCCGGCCCAGCCGCAGCTTGGCGAAGTTGCCGGGATGATCCGGTGCGCCGTCGTCTACTGCAAGCCCCATGTCGCGCAGGGTGCTGACGATGACCCAGCCCTTGTTTGCGCCAATAGGGCCATCCAGCTGCTCGAACTGCCGGCCATCCCAGTTCACCGGGCTGCCCACGCGGCGGTAGAGGCGATAGCGTATATGGGTGGCGCGCAGACTGGCATTGGGTTTATCACCGAGCATGGGGTAGGCAAAGCGCTTGGCCCGGTCTTCGTTGTACGAAAAGATGAAGGCACCATCAATTTTGCCGGTTTCCAGCAGGTGCAGCATGCGTAGCTGCGGCACGCGCTGCAGCTGCAGCTTCAGCCCGGCATCGCTGACGGCGCGTTGGACCATCTCTACCGAGATGCCGGGTGGGTCGGCGACTTCCGGGCCTCGCCCCAGCTGAAATGGTGCGGAGTCTACATCGACATAAGCCAGTTGCAGGGTCATGGGCGGGTCTGCCGCGCTTGCCATGGCGCTGGAGAGCACCGTCAGCAGTACCAGGCTGCATAGCATGCGTAGGGTCATGGCTCTGTCCTCTCTCGCCTGGCTGCACTGTGCAAACGGGGGCCGCGAGCGGCCCGCTGTACTAATGTTAGACCGGCTGGAGTAGGGCGCTGCACTGTTCGTGGGCGAGCCGGCTAAGCGCCGCTAACAAAACCCTGCGGGCGTTGTTGTGCGAGCTTGCGGTACCCACGTATTGTCTGCTGCGCGCGCCTAGCCAGAACCGCTATGCTGGGTTTGGTGAGCGGCGCCAAGCATCAGCGCCTGACCACGGCGATGACGCCAGCGACCTGCTTGACGTGCTCCATCACCTTGCGCAAACCCTGGGCGTCCCGTATCTCCAGGGTGAAGCGCATGCGGGCGATCTGGTTACGGCTGAGTGTCTGCGCAGCGGTCACGTTGATCTTGTCGCGCGAGAACAGGTCTGAGATATCACGCAGCAGGCTGGGGCGGTCGTGGGCTTCGACTTCCACATCGGCGGCGAATACCTGGCCGTGCTGGGCACCGCGCAGTTTCTCGCCCCAGTCGGCCGTGATCAGGCGCTCGGGTGCATTGGCGGACAGGCGCTTGAGGGTGGCGCAATCGCTGCGGTGTATGCTGATACCGCGGCCCTTGGTGACAAAGCCGACCACCGCATCAGGCGGTACGGGCTTGCAGCAGCGGGCCAGCATGGTCATCAGCTTGTCCACACCCTCTATCAGTATGCCTTCGCCATGGGTGTCGGCGCGGGCCCGCTTGATGATGTCGCCGGCCTCTACCGGTACTTCCACCGGGGCGGGCGCCAGGGCGATGGCCAGGTCACGTGAGGTGACTTCGTTCTGGCCGACAGCAGCGAGTAGTTCGTTCAGCTGTTTGTAGCCCAGCTTGTCGGCCAGTTCTTCCAGGTTGGGGTGGCTGCCGGCGCGGGTCAGCTCTCGCTCCAGTATGCCGCGGCCGGTTTCGATAGCGATATCGAGGTTCTGCTGGCGCAACCAGTGCCGTACCTTGGCGATGGCGCGGTGGCTCTTGAGATAGCCCTGGTGCAGCCAGTCTATGCTGGGTCCGCCTTCCTTGGCCGCCAGTATCTCCACCCGCTGGCCAGTTTGCAGCGGGGTGTCCAGCGGCACGATATGGCCATCCACCTTGGCGCCCCGGCAGCGGTGGCCCAGGTCGGTATGCAGGTGGTAGGCAAAATCCACCGGGGTGCTACCCCGTGGCATGGCAATCACCCGGCCGGCCGGGGTGAGCGCGTAGACCGAGTCATCAAACTGCTCTGCCTGGAAGGCCTCAGCCACGGTGCTCTGCTGGCTCATGTCGTCGCGCCAGTCGAGCAACTGCCTCAGCCAGGCGATTTTTTCTTCGTAACGGGCGTCGCCCGAGCCGCCTTCCTTGTAGCGCCAGTGGGCTGCGACGCCATACTCGGCATGCTCGTGCATGTCGAAAGTGCGTATCTGCACCTCCAATGCTTTGTCCTGCGGCCCCACCACCACCGTATGCAGGCTGCGGTAGAAATTGCCCTTGGGGTGGCTGATATAGTCGTCGAACTCGCCGGGTATGGGCTGCCAGATATGGTGCACCACACCCAGGGCGCTGTAACAATCTGAAATATCGTTGACCAGCACGCGTATGGCGCGGATGTCGTACATCTCGCTGAAATCCAGCCGCTTCTGCTTCATCTTCTTGTAGATGCTGAAGATATGCTTGGGGCGGCCCATCAGGTCGGCCTTGATGCCCTGCTTCAGTAGTTCCTCGCGCAGGCTGGCGATGGACTCGGCGATAAAGGTTTCGCGGTCTACCCGTTTTTCGTCCAGCAGGCTGGCGATACGCTTGTAGACCGTAGGCTCCAGAAAGCGGAAGCCCAGGTCTTCCAGCTCCCATTTGATCTGCCACACGCCAAGCCGGTTGGCCAGGGGCGCGAAAATGTCCAGGGTCTCGCGGGCGATGGGCACCCGTACGCTTTCATCACACTTGGCCAGGTAGTGCATGGTCTGGGTACGCCAGGCCAGTTTTACCAGCACCACACGTATGTCTTCCACCATGGCCAGCAGCATTTTGCGCACGGTTTCTATCTGCTGCTGGGCGTCCTCCTTGCGGCCCGCTTCAACCCGGCTCAGGGCAGCCATCTTGCGGACCTTGCTGATACCGTCCACTAGCTTGGCCACGGTGGGACTGAAGCGCGCTTCTATCTGCTCCTGCGCGTCGGGCAGGTGATCGGGCGCGCAGAACAGCAGGGTGGCGATGACCGTATCAGCTGAGAGCCGCAGGTCGGCCACGATGCTGGCGGCGGCGACTGCATGGGGAAACACGGGCGCATTGATGGGGGCGTAATACTGGCCCGCATAAAGCGCCTGCGCCCATTCCATGGCGATACCGATCTGCTGCAGCTCATCGGCGGCAAAGCGGTCGCCCAGGCGCGCCAGCCAGCCCTGTGGGTCGGCAGCATCGGCAACAGAGACAGCGAGGGGGCGGGTAGGAGCAACCATGGGCAGGATTATGCCATGCGTTCTGGCCTTGCCTGCCCTTTGGCGGGCGGGCCTTGCATGGTTGATAGCCATTACAAACGGCTATTTAATAAATAGAAATCGTTCTTAACAATATTTGCAAATGAGAATGGTTATCGGTAATATGCGGCGCATCTGGTGCTGCGGGTCTCGGCGGTTGCGATCGGGAAGCGAGTTGTTGGGGCTGCAAATCAGACCAGGCGGCTGCACAAATCAAGTGTAGTGCAGCGGCTGGGGAGCCTTGCGGCTCTCGTGTCACCACCCAGTACGGATTAACCGGCGCCCGGGAAGGCGCCGGATTTTTTTGCCTGCTGGGGGTTTATGGATTTCGGGTAGCGCGCTCGCGGCGTGCACTGGCTACGGCACCGGATTGCCGGCCAGCAAGCACCAGGCAGCTGCGCGTTGCCCTGCCAAAGCCGGCAGGCCGGCCTTGGTCCGGGTTTTCAGATTCAGACCATACAAAGAGGGAGTAGTACCGATGGCTTACATCATCAGCAAGAAGCATGGCGACACCACGCTGCTCAAGACCACGGCGCTGGCATCGGCCCTGATGCTGGCTGTACCGGCTATGGCAGCCGAAGTTGCAGCCGACAAAAAGAGCGACGCCACCCTGCCCACCGTGAATGTGAAAGCCAGCGCCACGACCGATGCGCCCGCTTACAAGGCCGACAAGGCCAGCTCGCCCAAGCTGACCCAGCCGCTGCTGGATACGCCCCAGACCATTACCGTGATCAAGAAGGAACTGCTGCTGGAGCAAGCCGCGACCACGCTGTCCGAGGCCCTGCGCAACACCCCCGGCATCACCCTGCTGCTGGGCGAGAACGGCAACACCGCCACTGGCGATTCCATCTTCATGCGCGGCTTTGACACCCAAGGCAGCATCTTTGTCGACAACATCCGCGACCTGGGTACGATCAGCCGCGACACCTTCAATACCGACCAGGTCGAGATTGCCAAGGGCCCAGCCGGTGCCGACAACGGCCGTGGCGCCGCCTCGGGCTATGTCAACATGGGCACCAAGCTGCCCACCCTGGACAGCGCCATCTCCGGTACCCTGGGCCTGGGTAGCGGTAGCTACAAGCGCGCCACGCTGGACATGAACCGCAAGCTGGACATCGAAGGCGCAGCTTTCCGCCTGAACCTGATGCTGCAAGACAGCGGCGTGACCGGCCGTGACCAGGTGGAGAACAACAGCTGGGGCGTGGCGCCTTCGCTGGCATTCGGCCTGAATACCCCCACCCGTGCCTATTTCTACCTGCTGCACGTGGACCAGGAAAACCGCCCCGATGGCGCCGTACCGACCATAGGCCTGCAGGGTTACTACAACGCCGCCTTGGTGGGCAAGCCGCAGGCCAAGGTGGACAGCGAGAACTTCTACGGTGCCCTGAGCGACAAGGACGATGTGGTGGCCGATATGTTCACCGCCCGTTTCGAGCATGATTTCGCTCCTGGCATCACCCTGCGTAACACCTCGCGCTACGGTAAGTCCAGCCAGGACTACGTGATGACTGGTGTCAGTGCCCTTGCCGCGGCCAACGTGGCAGATGCCAACCCCGCCAACTGGACGGTGAACCGTAGCCGCCAGGGCAAGGATCAGGAAAACGTCATCCTGACCAACCAGACCAACCTGACCGCCGAACTGGCGACCGGTGCCGTGAAGCACAGCATCAGCGCGGGTGCCGAGGTGATCTACGAATCGCAGCGTAACAACAACCAGGGCGCGGTTGCTGGCCAGACCACCGATGCTGCCAATCTGTATCACCCCAACCCGAACGCACGCTTTGCCGCCATGGCGCCGACCGGTGCCCGCACCAAGGGTGAGACCACCACGGCTGCGCTGTATGCCTTCGACACCATCAAGCTGTCCGACGCCTTCCAGATCAATGGCGGCGTGCGCGTAGAGCATTACAAGACCGAAACCAACACCATCAGCCTGTCGACGGCAACCAGCCACCCGACCCTGCCGGTGGGTACGCCGGTCGCGGGCTCGGTCAGTGGTTCAGACAATCTGGTTAGCCTGAAGGTAGGCGCACTGTACAAACCGGCCGAGAAGGGCAGCGTCTACTTCTCCTACGCGACTTCGCAACTGCCACCCGGTAGCGCCAACTTCTCGCTGGTGACCACCAATGGCGCCAACAACCCCAATGCCGATCCGCAGAAGGGTAGCAATATCGAGCTGGGCACCAAGTGGGACGTGCTGGGTGACAAGCTGGCGTTGACCGCCGCGATCTACCGCAGCCAAAACGACAACGAGTTCGTGACCAACACCGACGGCAGCACCCTACCGGTGGGCAAGCGCCGGGTGCAGGGCGTGGAGTTGGGTGCGGCTGGTATCCTGACCCAGAACTGGCAGATCAGCGCTGGCCTGGCCTATATGGACCCCAAGATCACCCGTGGCAGCCGTTCGGGCACCAACCCGACCGATGGTGGCGTGATCCAGTGGTCGCCCAAGCTGACCTTCACCAGCTGGACCACCTACAAGCTGCCTTTCGGCCTGACCATCGGTGGTGGCGCACGCTATATGGATTCGGTGGCACGTTCGAGCAGCACCACCATCAATACGGCCACCAACCCGCTGGTGCAGGTGCCGGATTACTGGGTGTTTGACGCCATGGCGGTGTACGACGTCAGCAAGAACATGAATCTGCAGCTGAACGTGTACAACCTGGCTGACAAGGAATATGTGTCCACGGTGAACAATAGCGGTGCCCGCTATCGCCCTGGCACGCCGCGCTCGGCTCGCCTGACCGCCAACTTCCTGTTCTGATCGCAGGACAGCAAGCGCACTGGCAGCCCCTCCCGCAAGGGAGGGGCTGTTCTACTTCCCGCATTACCGGTTGAGTCATGCCATGCGCCGATGTGACCCAACCCACTCAGGTGATCTTGTTGAGGAGCCACCGCCATGATGCTGCATATCCCCGAAGTATTGAGCCGCGAACAAGTGGCTGAATTCCGCCGCTTGCTGGATGAGGCGGATTGGGCAGATGGCCGTGCCACCGTGGGCGAGCAGGGTGCCCAGGTAAAGCGCAACCGGCAACTGCCCGTTGACGGCCCATTGGCCAAGCAATTGGGCGAAGCGGTGCTGCGAGCACTGTATGCCCATCCCCTGTTTGTCTCGGCCGCCTTGCCCCTGCGTACGGTTCCCCCCCTGTTCAACTGCTACGAAGGCGGAGAGCACTATGGCCTGCATGTGGATGGCGCCATACGGGGGATACATGGTAGCCACCTCAGCTTGCGTACTGACTTGTCTTCTACCTTGTTCCTGTGCGATCCGGACGAGTACGAAGGCGGCGAGCTGGTAGTGGTGGACACCTATGGCAGCCATGAGGTCAAGCTGCCGGCGGGCGACCTGATTCTTTACCCCTCTACCAGCCTGCACAAGGTAGAGCCGGTGACACGTGGCGCCCGGATCTGCTCGTTCTTCTGGACGCAGAGCATGGTGCGCGACGATGCCCGTCGCAGCATGCTGTTTGACCTGGACCAGGCCTTGCAGCGTTTGCGCAGCCGTGTGGGTGACAACGAAGAAACGTTGGCGTTGACAGGCCATTATCACAACCTGCTGCGCATGTGGGCCGAACTGTGAAAGCTGGCGTTGCGGTATTACGGCGGAGCGGGGCAGGCATCGCAAAGTTGCCGGCAGGATTGCGCTACGGCCTGGCAACTTTGGCGGCAGCGGCGCTGCTGCTGGCCCTGCTGAGCAGTGCGGCACGCTGGTGGCAGCCCAGCCTGCAGCGCCTGCTGGACCCGGCCGCGACCCAGGTTGAGGCAGCGGGGCAGCCCTTGAGTGCCTTGCAACTGCGCGCCCGTGCCGACGAGGCTTTCGGGCCGGGGCAGGTCGTGTCTGTGCAGCCGCCCAGTATGGCTGGCCATGCTGCCGTGGTGGTGCTTGTTGGTGAGCTAGGGCCAGAGCTGCGCTATCTCAATCCCTACAACGGCAAAGCCTTGCCACGGCCACGTGGCCGGCATGCCTTTGCCACACTGGCGCGCCAGCATCAGGCATGGGGCGGGTATGGGATGAGTCTGCTGGGTGCGGTATTCGCCGCGCTGGCCTGCTATGCCTTGCAGCGTGCGCCGCGTCGCGATGCGAAGACCAGCCAGGCCGTATTGATCACCCACGCCAGCCAGACAGGCCATGCCGAGGAACTGGCCGAAAAAACCGCTGCGGTGCTGCAGGCCGCAGGGTTGAGTGTGGTCATCAAACCGCTGGGTACGCTGACCGTGGCCGACTTGATGGGCTACCAGCGCGCCTTGCTGGTGGTCAGTACCTTCGGCGAGGGCGAAGCACCCGATGGCGCCCAGGCCTTTGCCCGACAATTGGGTCGCAGCGCTAAGCTGGCCGGCCTCCACTATGGCCTGCTGGCCCTGGGGGATAGCCACTACCCGCATTTTTGCGGCTTTGGCCGCCAACTGGATGCCTGGCTGGCAGGGCAGGGGGCAGCGGCCTTGTTTGAGCGTATCGAGGTAGACCAGGGCGACCCGTCCGCTGTCGCCGCCTGGCAAACCCGGCTGACCGAGCTGACCGGCCAGATGGCGCCTGCATGGCAAGGGCCACGGTTCGATGAATGGCGGCTGGTGGACCGCAGGCGCCTCAATCCTGGCAGCCAGGGCGCAGGCGCCTTTCATATTGCGCTGGCGCCGCCGGCTGAAAGCCTCCTGATCTGGCAATCGGGCGATATCGTGGAGATACTGCCGCAGCATCCGCCAGCCAGGGTGCAGGCATGGCTGGCCCAGCAAGGCTGGGACGGCGAGCAGGCCGTGGCCTACCAAGGTAGCACCTGCAGCCTGCAAGCGGCCTTGGCCAACAGCGTATGGCCCGAGGCCGCAGTGGCGGATGTCCCTTCCTTGCTGGCACAGCTCAAACCCCTGCGGCCGCGTGAGTACTCCATCGCTTCGGTGCCGGACGATGGCCGGCTGGAACTGCTGGTGCGTCAGATCAAAGTGAGAGACGGCCTGAGCCTGGGCTCTGGCTGGCTGACCGAGCACGCCCCACTGGAAGGGCAGGTGCGGCTGCATATACGCAGCAATCCTGGCTTTCACCTGCCGGCCCAGCCTGTACCCATGATCCTCATCGGCAACGGCACCGGCCTGGCCAGCCTGCGGGCACACCTCAAGGCGGCCACGGGGGGCGGGCACTGGCTGATCTTTGGCGAACGGCAGGCCGTACACGATTACTACTACCGCGACGAACTGGCCGCCTGGCAGGCAGACGGTACGCTGGCCCGCTTGGATACCGCCTTCTCGCGCGACCAGGCGGCACGTATCTATGTGCAAGACCTGCTGCGCGAGGCGGGCGATGAGGTGATCGCCTGGGTGGAGCGCGGGGCAGCCCTCTATATCTGTGGCAGCGCTGCCGGCATGGCACCCACGGTGCATGCGGTACTTACCGAGCTGCTGGGCGAGGCGGCGCTGGCTTCATTGGCGCAGGCCGGCCGATACCGGCGGGATGTGTACTGAGCGCCATTGCCAGTAGGCGTCCCAGCAAGATGCTGCAGTGTCTGCTGGCTCAGCCTGCGCTGATGGCGGGCACCGGCTCTGCCCGTCATCAGCCATCAAAGACTTGAGTTCATGGCAGGCTGTTGGCGATACTGGACTTGATCACTTTTCAACGTCCGGGAGTACCCGCATGTCGATACGCAAATCCATACTGCTGCTGGGCCTGGTGGCTCTGCTGACCGCCTGTGGCGAGCCCGTCCCGGCGGCCAAGGCCGCTTATGTGGGAGAGTGGCAGGCCGCTAATATGTACCTGTCCATCAGCCAGGAGGGCAGCGTGGCCTATAAGCGGGTGGATGGCAGTACCTCCAAATCCGTCAATGGTCCGCTCCAGGGCTTTGAGGGCGACAACTTCGAGGTGGGCGTCGGGCCTATGTCGACCACCTTTGTCGTTTCCGTGCCACCGCGCGAGGTGGCGGGCAAGTGGCAGATGACGGTGGATGGGGTGGTGCTGACTCGGCAGGATTAAGCGCCGCTACAGGCGCGTGGGGGTGTTTCCTTTGGTTTGTGCTGGGCGGGTGCTATGCCTAACTGGCTGGGGGCTAGCTGGTTAAGGCCCCGCTCATAACGACAAGGAGGAAGCCCCATGTTCCAGAAAGCCATCATCGCCTGCCTGGGTGTGTCCCTGGCCGGCTGCGCATCTACCGCCGTCTACCCATGGAACGGCGGCGAGACCACGGCGGACTCTCCCTGTGTGGGCGAGGAGTGCACCGCGGTGGAAGCGCGCAAGGCCAATGTTGCGGCCAACAAGTTCTGCCGCGAAGTGGCCAATTTCTACGAGAAAACCGGCAATGAGGCCGGCTATGCCAGCATCGCCATAGGCTGGGTCGGCGCCATTGCCGGTGCGGTGATCGCCCCTTCGGTCAGCAAATACAAGGACAGCTGGTCCGGCCTTTCCGGCGCCGCCAATACCCTGCGCTCAGACATCAACTCGGCCTTCTCGGCCGCCGTGCAGGTGCGCCGGCAGGCACAGGTCGCCAAGGTGGCCAACGCGGCTTCGGCGACTTATCTGGCGATGTCAGCGCAGGCGGGAACCAGCAGCAATATGCGCGTCGAGCTTTCCATCGACATGGTCAGGCAATGCGCGCTGGCGGGCCTGACCGCGGATAGTGAGAGTTTGGCGGCACTGATGGGGGGCGGGGGCAAGCCGGTGGAAGCGGAGCCGAAGTGATGGTGGCTTTGGTACTATCGAGCGTTTTGGCCTCACACTGAAGCGCTAGGTTAGGCATTTCGACTGCCTTTGCGTATCAGTGCTGACTATTTTTTCATGTCCGGATCGCTATGCTTGATCTTCACATTGCCGAGGTTCCGTACCCAAGCGGGACGGTGCATTTTCGATACGCGCGCTACCTGTCTGAAGACGGTTCCAAGTGGGTTCGTCATGGTCGCTTCACCGCATTCTACGAAAACGGCGTGGTAGCGTCCGAAGGTAATTTTGAGCATGGTCAAGAAGAAGGGATTTGGCGTGACTTCCATCCGAATGGGCAAATCGCCTCGGAAGGTCTCTACGACGGTGGGGCGGCAGTTGAGGGATGGAGATTCTGGAGTCAGGATGGCACTGAAGGTGAATGACCACGCGTTAGTTGTTTCTTTGCTGGACGGACAAGAGCCCCGGTCTAGATGCGCGCATGCAGCAAGGATTGATTCTCGTGAGTGATCAACGGAAAGCATATCGGCCGCCAGAGAGCCGTGAAGAACTTGAGAAGCGCTATAGCGCCGGAGAACGTCATTTTCCAGAAACTGATCTGAGTGGTGCCGATTTGTCCTGGATAGTTCTGGACGGTGCAGATTTTGGGAGGTGGTCGTGGTTCTTCGATGCAAATTTCAAGGGTGCGAGTTTGCGAGGCACATGCTTTAAGGAGTGCAACGTCAAGTGTGTGGACTTTTCAAACGCGGATCTCACTGGTGCCGTTTTTGAACTCGCAGCAATCGAATCAATTAAGGCAACTGATGCCAAGTTGGAGGGCATCAAGGTTAAGGGCGCAACCTTCTACGGCTGTGAGCTAGCAGAAGGTGATGAATTGCCATCATGGGAATGGTGATGGCAGTGATGCAACAGCACAAACGAGTTCGGCCGTGTGACCACAATGGGACTTTGGGCTTGAATTTGTTTGGAGCAATCTCGGTGGCAAATCTTGGTGGTTGTGCACAATGTAGGCTAGAGATGAGCCACTAAGTCTCTGTTTTATTTATACACAGTCATACCCGTTTCGCCGTAAAATCGCGCCTTCCGGCATTCGTTATTCGGCTAATTGATGAATAAAAACAGCAAGATAGAGTCTGTCTTGATGGTCTGCATGGGCAACATCTGCCGCTCGCCCACCGCCGAAGGGGTGTTCCGTCACCGCAGCGAGACGGCTGGTCTTGGCTTGTTGATCGATTCGGCCGGTACCCATGCCTACCATGTGGGCGAGCAGCCCGACCGCCGCTCCCAGCAGCATGCTATGCGGCGTGGCTATGACTTGTCCGGCCAGCGTGCGCGGCAGGTGGTAGTGGCAGATTTTGAGCGCTTTGATCTGGTGCTGGCCATGGATGCCGACAATCTGGCCAATCTGCACGCCCTTTGCCCTGCGCCACTACGGCATAAGGTCCGGTTGTTCCTGTCGTATGGCACGCTGGATCGCGATGGCGAAGTGCCTGATCCCTACTGTGGTGGTGATGCCGGTTTCGAGCGGGTGCTGGACCTGATAGAGGATGCCAGCGAGGGCTTGATTGCGGTGATAGCGCGGCAACACTAGCGGATACCTACGCCGGCACGGACGGTTGGAAGCCGTGCGGCATGATGCAGATTGATGGTGGCCTGCCTGGTTGGTAGGGGCGCCTGGTTTTACTCCAACTCCCATACTTTCCCAGGGGATTTCAATGCTCGAAACGCTGTTCAAGCTGCGTGAGCACGGCACCAACGTGAAAACTGAGGTTATCGCCGGCTTTACCACTTTCCTGACGATGGCTTACATCATCTTCGTCAACCCGGCCATCCTGTCCGAGACCGGCATGGACTTCAAGGCGGTGTTTGTGGCCACCTGTATTGCGGCAGCATTGGGGTCGGCCGTGATGGGGCTGGTCGCCAACTACCCGATTGCCCTGGCGCCGGGCATGGGCCTGAACGCCTATTTCACCTTCAGCGTGGTGAAGGGCATGGGGGTCAGTTGGCAGGTGGCGCTGGGGGCGGTGTTCTTGTCGGGCGTGATTTTCATGTTTGTCAGCCTGTTCAAGGTGCGTGAGGCCATCGTCAATGCCATACCGCATTCGCTCAAGCTCTCCATCTCGGCCGGGGTGGGTTTGTTCCTGGCCATTATTGCGCTGAAGAATGCCGGCATTGTGGTGGGGCATCCGGCCACGCTGGTCACGCTGGGCAATATGCATGATCCCAAGGCCTTGCTGGCCATATTGGGCTTCTTGCTGATACTGGCGCTGGAGTACCGCAAGGTCACCGGTGGGGTGATCATCGGCATCATGGTAGTGACGCTGTTGGCCATAGGCTTGGGTTACCAGCAGTTCGATGGTGTGTTCTCGGCACCGCCCAGCATTGCCCCCACCTTTATGCAGATGGACCTGGAAGGCGCTTTGACGGCCGGCTTGCTGGGCGTGGTGTTTGTCTTTTTCTTTGTCGATCTGTTTGATACCACCGGCACCCTGGTGGGGGTGTCGCACCGGGCTGGCCTGCTCGATAGCCAGGGCAAGCTGCCCCGCCTGAAACGGGCGCTGATGGCGGACTCCACGGCCATTGTGGCGGGCGCTGCCCTGGGCACTTCCAGTTGTACTGCCTATATCGAATCGGCTGCCGGCACTGCCGTGGGTGGCCGTACCGGCCTGACCGCCGTGGTGGTGGCGCTGTTGTTCCTGGCGGCGCTGTTCCTCTCGCCGCTGGCGAGCGTGGTGCCACCCTATGCGACCGCGCCGGCACTATGCTATGTGGCGGTGCTGATGGCCCGCGGCCTGGCCGAGATCAACTGGGACGACCTGACCGAATGCGCGCCTGCGGTGATTACGGCCTTGGCCATGCCCTTTACCTTTTCGATTGCCGACGGCATCGCCTTTGGCTTTATCAGCTACACCGGCCTCAAATTGCTGTCGGGCCGGGTACGTGATCTGTCGCCGGCCGTGGTGATCATTGCCATCCTGTGGGTGGTGAAGTTCGCCCTGTTCTGATTGGAGTTTTCATGTTGATCGACCCTAGCTATATCCGTGACCGTATCCGCACTGTGCCGGATTGGCCCCAGGCGGGTGTGCAGTTCCGCGATATCACCCCCTTGCTGCAAGACCCCAAGACCTTCCGTGTCCTGGTGGACTGCTTTGTGCATCGCTATATGGACCACGATATCGACGTGGTGGCCGGCGTGGATGCCCGTGGCTTTATCCTGGGGGCGGTGATTGCCTATGAGTTGAACCGGGGCTTTGTGCCGGTGCGCAAGAAAGGCAAGCTGCCCTTCACCACGGTGGCCGAGGAATATGAGCTGGAATACGGCTCGGCCACGGTAGAGCTGCATTCTGATGCGATTACACCGGGCCAACGGGTGCTGCTGATAGACGATCTGGTCGCCACCGGCGGCACCATGATTGCGGCAGCACGATTGATACGCCGCCTGGGCGGCGAGGTGATAGAGGCGGCCGCCATCGTGGATCTGCCCGAGCTGGGCGGCTCGCGCCTGGTGCAGGAGCAAGGCATACCGTTGTTCACGGTATGTGATTTCGCCGGGCATTGACACGCCACGGGGCCACCATTGCCATCGCTGCGATGGTGGCTTACCAGCCTACGGCCTGGGCCAGGGCGGGTTCATCGCGGACGATATCGATGATCTCGTCGCTGGGCAGCACTTCCAGCACCCTGCCAGGGATGACCAGTTCAGCCAAAAGCTGATTGTGATGCTCGGCAATGGCCTGGGCCGACAGGCTGCCGCGCGGGTAGGCCTGGTGGGCATCGCCGGCCACGATGACATCAAAACCCCGATATAGCGCACTGCGTACACTGGCATCGATGGCGCTGTCGCTGCCGCTGCCACAGATTACCAGGCAACTGATACCGGCATCCTGCAGATGGCGCTGCAGCCCACTGCCGGAGAACGCATCGGTACCGCAACGGTACAGGGTGCCACTCGCCGGGCTGAGTGGGGCCAGCTGGTCTACGGCCACGCTTTCTACCTGATAAACCCGTTCGCCGGTTTGGCGAAAAGCCCTTTCCAGCTGCTGTATGCGGCCCAGTACCGGCTGGCTGATTGCGGCGTGCTGTCCATCGACTACCAAGAGTGCCCAAGTCATTTTCCTGCTCCTTTGCCTAGCGGGTGGGTATGCCTCGGCAGGCTGCCAGTCGGCTCGCTCTGATAGCGAGTTGAGTGGCATGCGTGCTGAGGTTGGACCGTTCGGTACGTTTTGATACTGATCAGTATTAATGTGAGACTAATTAGTCCATAATGGACTGTCAAGTTACAAATTTGCCGGTATGCAGATAGAATGCGGTTAGTCATGCCCCGACGGGCTGGCCATGGGAACAAGGGTGGGCGTGATGGAAGTGGTGAGCTTTAAACAGAAAATGCAGCTGGCCCGCGAGGACGTGATACTCGAGGCCGTCAACCACCTGCTGGCCAGCAAGGGCTTCGAGCTGATGACAGTGGACGAGGTGGCTGCCGAGGCAGGTATTGCCAAGGCCAGCCTGTATCGCCACTTTGCTTCCAAGGAGGAACTGGCTGCAGCGGCCATGGTGCGCATGCTGGATCAGGCGCTGGCGCTGGCCGATAGCCTGCCGGAGCAGGTGGGGCCCGTGGAGAAATTGCAGGCACTGGCCCGCTGGGCCATGCAGACTCAGCTGGCCGGGCAGATGCCGGCCTTGCCCCATGCCAATTCAGCCTTGGTGGGGGCGTTGTCGCGGCATCAGGTCTATCTGGAGCGGGTTTTCCGGCTCAGTGATCGCATGGGTGAGTGGATAGTGCAGGCACAGGAGCTAGGCCTGCTGGCGGCTGATCTGCCGCCGCAATTGATACTGTACAACCTGTTTGCCCGAGCCTGTGATCCGGTGCTGCACTTCCTCAAGGCAACGGGGGCGCACAGCGACGAGGAGATTATTGCCTTGTTGCTACGCACCACCTTTACCGGTCTCGCGCGCTAGAGCCTGTTGGTGCAGCCGCTCTGGTGCTTGTTCGGTCCGACTGCCTGCGCACAGAGCAGGCTCGGCGCAGGCGCCTAGCCTAGCAGGGACAGGCAATCGTCCTGATCTACCTGGCGTATCACCCTATTGATGTCGGTATGCAGGTAAAAATCGGTACAACTGCCGGTGCCACCCTTGCTGGCGTCGGCCCCCAGGGTATAGAGCCTGAAATGGCCGCTGGGCTGGGGTTCGTAGACATAGCTGCGGCCCCAGGGGTCGATGGGCAGCCTGTCCTGGAATTGCGCATTCAGTTCGGCCAGTTGTAGTGGTAGCCGACCATGCTGCTGGCGGAACTGCAGCACGGCATCAGACAGCACGCCCAGCTCGGTACGTGCTCGATACAGGCTGCTGTAGGCAGCAGCTTTTTGCTCGCTCAGGGCAAAAAACACGAACAGGCCGGCGTAGGCGAGCAGCCAGCAGGCCAGCAGGCCGCACAGCCAGCGTAGCAGCTTGCCCAGGGGCAGCGGGTCGCCCCACAGGAAGTAACTTGCACCCATCTTTCCCACCTCTATAGGTAACCAGCTTCCTGGTAGCGTGCGTAGCCACGTGCCACCAGATGTGCCAATTCCTCAAGCAAGTTTGATTCCAGCTGCTTGAAATTAAAGCAGGATTTGCCCTGCATGCGCTTGCGCAAGTCGGCGGATAGCGTGTCTAGCAGCTCAGGGAAAACATAGACCGGCATCAGGTAGAAAGACACATAAGCGCGCTTGATCTGCGTTGCGGCGAAGAACAGCGGCTCACCATTGGGCCGGGTGTGGGGGGTATCCAGATAGTAGTGCCCATCGACGTCATGCTTCACCACCAGCTGATCCGCATAGGGCGCCAACAGCCCACGCAGGGCAGTGTAGACAGAGGGGAGGTCAGCTGTGGCCATGGCATGGGGGCCTGATCCAGGATAATGCCGTCAGCATACGCCTGATTGGCAACGATCGGTATGGCGGGATGGGGCTAGACGCTGAGCGGTGTTACCGCGTGGTCTGAATGGACGCCATGTGCATCTGGTGCATGAGGCCACCGTTACCGACTGCCCTGGCACAGCTTCAGATTGGTACGGGTGGCGCGCATGATGGGCAGGTAGCTCTCGGCGTCGGTGGGCGGGTAGTCCTCGCGCAGTTCGGCGTCGGTCTTGGCTGCGTCGTCAGCCAGTGCTTGCAGGGTCTCGCGGCAGGCGAGCAGGTTTCTGGACTTGTATTGGGCCAGTGCCAGATCGTTGCGTATCCAGCCTTCTTCCAGCCAGTTCAGGGTCTTGTTGCAGTTGTTGAGCAGGGGCGAGAGATGGGCCTCGGCATCGGCGTAGGCCTTCTTGTCGTAAGCCTGCTTGAATGCCTTGCGCGCCTTGCGTACGCCCGCCAGCGTGCAGCCGGCTGAGGGCATGATATAGAGCCCTTCGAAGCTGGCGCGCATGCCGCAATAGTAGCGGCAGTAGCCTTCGCTCCTGTCGGCGACTTCCAGGTCGTCGCCCTTGGGCTTGAATCCGACCACGCAGGCCTTGCCTTCTTCTTCCGCCTCCAGGGTTGCGCGGCCATTGATGATTTCGCCCTCCAGGTTGCAGGTATGGGCATTGGCACCGATGGCATCCAGCACAAAGGTCAGCTGCTTGTTCTTGCCTGGCTTGATCTTGAGTGTGCCCCAGCCACCCTCGGTGAGGTATTCACCGGGCTGTATGGTGGGGCTTGCAACTGTGGGCAAGGCGGCAAGCAAGCAAGTGATAAGGATGAGACGCATGACGGGCTCCTAGGCTGCAACCATTATTGGCGGTGGCGGCGGTGAAGCCAAGTGCGTGCATGCATACAAATCATGGCCAGGTGCGACGGCCAGCGCCGTTGCCAGGGCAATCCTGGTGCGAGTCCGCCAGGCAGTGAACGGCACTTGGGACGGGTTTGCTGTGTTCGATTGCTTGCCGATCAAAGGCGGCAACGTGTCTGCGACTCAGTCCAGTGCATCGGCTGGTGCGCCAGCAGCCTTCATCCAGGCTCTGAGGCTACGCTCTGGGGTAGAGGCAAAGCGCTGTTCCAGTACCTTGAGCGAGAGGATGCGTTCCAGCCTGAAATGCCGATGATCCTGGCGTAGCTCGCA
Organism: Chitinimonas sp. JJ19; assembly: GCF_036961565.1. Lineage (NCBI taxonomy): Bacteria > Pseudomonadati > Pseudomonadota > Betaproteobacteria > Neisseriales > Chitinibacteraceae > Chitinimonas > Chitinimonas sp. JJ19. The sequence goes on along the minus strand of NZ_JBAMDD010000007.1, from coordinate 102,719 downwards.
CCAGGCGGCCAGGGTCCAGTGCTTGCCCCAGAAAAACAGGGCAAGGGGCAAGACCTTGCGGGATTCTATCGGGCCATCGGGTTTGCGATACTGCAGCTCGACTTCGAGCTGATGGTCGATGGCGTTGCGCAAGGGGCCAAATGCGGCATCGTGATTGTTGTAGCAGGGCGCATACATGGCTGCGGTCGGGCGGCGCAGGTCGCTGGGCAGAGCGCTGTTGATCTTGGCCAGTGCTGTCTGCGCGGCACGGGCCAGCTGTGGGTCGCTCCAGGCGCCGGCCATCTCGGCGCCCAGGCGCAGGGCGGTCAACTCCTCCCGGTCAAACATCAGCGGTGGCAGGTCGAGCTTGTGCCGCAGGGTGTATCCCACCCCGGCTTCGCCCTCTATGGGCACGCCGCTGAGCATCAGGTCGCGGATATCGCGGTAGACGGTACGCTCGGAGATTTCCAGTTGCTCGGCCAGCCAGCGTGCCGTGGTCAATCTGCGGCCACGGAGCAACTGCACGATCTGGAACAGGCGGTCGGCACGGCGCATGGTTTTCCTCCAGGGCGGCCTGGTTTCTGGATGGTTAGGGCGGTCTGACCAGGCGCTTTGTCTCGTATAGCGTAAGGCCTGGGTAGTGTCCATCCCTGCTGGTGGCGATAGCCGGCCGCTTTGAACAGGCTCTTAGGTTTGCTGCCTTGCCCCGGCAAGGCAGCAAACATGCCTTGAGTAGGCCCTTACTGCATGGGCATGTGCAGGCCTACCGTATTACCTTCGCTATCGCGGATGACGGCGATATGACCGATGTCCTCATGCAGGAAAGTCTTGGGCTTGAGTACTGCACCGCCTGCAGTCGGCACCCTGGCGAGCACGGCATCCAGCTCGCTGGTACCCAGATAGGCGATGGTGCCTTGGGCATTGGGCTGCAGATGGGCAGCTTTGACCAGGGCGCCGCCTACACCGGTTTCGCTGTGGGGGAAGACTGCCATCTCGATATCGTCGAAACAGGTATCCGGGGTGAAGGTCAGGCCCAGCACGCTCTGATAGAAGCCGATGGCGCGTTGGAGGTCGTTGGCGGGAATCTCGAACCAGTTCAGTGCATTCATGTTGGGTCTCCTCAGTTAGTACGGGCGGGTGCCCGATGGAGACCAGTGTGCAGGGGTGCTACTGACAGCGTGCTGTCAGTAGCCTGGCAGGGGCTGGAAACGGACAACGGCCGCACAGGGCGGCCGTTGTGGGTAAGACGCAGGCAGTAAGATCAAACGATGTCGAGGTGGTCCAGGCCCGCCAGTGCATCGCGGTTCTTGGATTCCTTGGACTGCAGCTTGATACGCAGGCGCAGGTCGTTGACCGAGTCGGCGTTGCGCAGGGCGTCTTCGTAGCTGATCTTGCCGTCCTCGTACAGGTCGAACAGGGCTTGGTCAAAGGTCTGCATGCCAAGCTCGCGGCTCTTGGCCATGATTTCCTTGATCTCGTGCACATCGCCCTTGAAGATCAGGTCGGAGATCAGCGGCGAATTGAGCATGACTTCGACCGCCGCTGCACGACCCTTGCCCACGCGCAGCGGTATCAGCCGTTGCGAGATAAAGGCCTTGAGGTTGAGGCTCAAGTCCATCAGCAACTGGGCGCGACGCTCTTCCGGGAAGAAGTTGATGATACGGTCCAGCGCCTGGTTGGCCGAGTTGGCGTGCAGGGTGGCCATGCACAGGTGACCGGTTTCGGCGAAGGCCACGGCATAGTCCATGGTTTCGCGGTCGCGGATTTCACCGATCAGGATGACATCGGGCGCCTGCCGCAGGGTGTTCTTCAGGGCGTTCTGCCAGTTGTCGGTATCGACGCCGATCTCGCGCTGGGTCACGATGCAGTTGCGGTGTTCGTGCACATATTCCACCGGGTCTTCGATGGTGATGATATGGCCGTAGCTGTTCTCGTTACGGAAGCCGATCATGGCGGCCAGCGAGGTGGACTTACCCGAACCGGTACCGCCCACAAAGATCACCAGGCCGCGCTTGGCCAGGGCGACGTCCTTGAGTACGGGCGGCAGGCCCAGTTCGTCGAACTTGGGAATCTCGGTGGTAATGGTCCGCAGTACCAGGCCGATGCGGCCCTGCTGCTGAAAGGCGTTGCAGCGGAAGCGGCCTATGCCGCCGGGGCTGATGGCAAAGTTACATTCCTTGGTGGCTTCGAACTCTTCGGCCTGCCTGTCGTTCATCACGGCGCGGCACAACTCCTTGGTGTGCTGGCTGGTGAGCGCCTGGCTGGAGACCGGCGTCAGCTTGCCGTCTATCTTCATTGCCGGCGGGAAATCGGCGGTGATAAACAAGTCCGATGCATTTTTCTGCCGCATCAATCGCAGCAGATCGTGCATGAACTTGGTGGCTTGTTCCTTTTCCATGTCTTGCTCCAGGGTGGCGGCTGGCAGCAAGGCCCCCGCCACTGACCTTGTTTATCTGAAATTGTCGGGGTTCATGGCTTTGCCACGTGCCTCGACATTGGTAATCAAATTGCGCCTTACCAATTCGGTCAGGCATTGATCCAGTGTCTGCATGCCGTGCTGCTGGCCGGTCTGGATGGTGGAGTACATCTGCGCGATCTTGTTCTCGCGTATCAGGTTACGGATGGCGGGTATGCCTATCATGATCTCGTGCGCAGCCACCCGGCCGTTGCCGTCCTTGGTCTTGAGCAGAGTCTGCGAAATCACCGCGCGCAAGGATTCGGACAGCATGGAACGGACCATTTCCTTTTCGGCCGCCGGGAATACGTCGACGATACGGTCGATGGTCTTGGCGGCGGAGGAGGTGTGCAGGGTGCCGAATACCAAGTGACCGGTCTCGGCGGCGGAGAGAGCCAGCCGTATGGTCTCGAGGTCACGCATTTCACCCACCAGGATGACGTCCGGGTCTTCCCGCAGCGCGGCGCGCAGTGAGTTGGCGAAACTCATGGTGTGCGGGCCAATTTCCCGCTGGTTGATCAGGCACTTCTTGGATTCATGCACGAATTCGATCGGGTCTTCCACGGTCAGGATATGACCGTACTCGTTTTCGTTGATGTAGTTGATCATGGCGGCCAGGGTGGTGGACTTACCCGAACCGGTCGGCCCGGTGACCAGCACGATGCCGCGAGGTGTTTCGGCGATTTCCTTGAATACCTTGGGGGCGTTCAGGTCTTCCAGCGACAGTACCTTGGACGGAATGGTACGGAACACGGCGCCGGCGCCGCGGTTCTGCACAAAGGCGTTGACACGGAAGCGGGCAAGGCCGGGAATCTCGAAGGAGAAGTCGCACTCCAGCGTTTCTTCGTAGGTCTTGCGTTGGCCGTCGTTCATGATGTCGTACACCATGTCATGGACGTCCTTGTGTTCCATGGGCGGCAGGTTGATGCGGCGCACATCGCCATGAACGCGTATACAAGGCGGCAGGCCTGCCGACAGGTGCAAGTCCGATGCCTTGTTCTTGACCGAGAAGGCCAGGAGTTCAGAGATTTCCATTTATAATTCCTCGTTCAAAGCCGCAAAGCGATTGGGTTTGCGACATTATTCCGAAAGCATTATGGATGGCTGACCTAGATAAATCCAGACAGGCCGTACTGGCGCGCATTGCTGTGGCCCTTTCTGCCGCCGGGCGGCAGCCCGATGATTGCCAGCTGCTGGCCGTCAGCAAGACCTTTCCGGCAGAGGCAGTGCGGCAATGCTATGCCACCGGCCAGCGTGCCTTTGGCGAGAACTATGTGCAGGAACTGCAGGAGAAGGTGGTCGCATTGGCCGACCTGGCTGACATCGAGTGGCATTTCATCGGCCCCCTGCAGAGCAATAAAAGCCGAACCGTGGCCGAACTGGCGCACTGGGTGCATGGCATAGACCGGCTCAAGATTGCCGAACGCCTGTCGGCCCAGCGACCGGCGCACCTGCCCTTGCTCAATGTCTGCGTGCAGGTGAATGTCTCTGGCGAGGCCAGTAAGTCGGGCTGTACTCCTGCCGAGGCAGTGGCCCTGGCGCAGGCGGTAGCGGGCCTGCCCGGGCTGCGCCTGCGTGGCCTGATGTGCCTGCCCGAACCGGGAGCCGTAGATCTGGCGGCACAGTTTGCATTATTGCGTAGCCTGTCTGACACATTGCGGAGCACTGGGCTGGTGCTGGATACCTTGTCCATGGGCATGTCTGCTGACCTGGAAACCGCCATTGCCCAGGGGTCCACCCTGGTCAGGGTCGGGACAGCCTTGTTTGGCGCCCGCCATACCGTGGCCGCACGGCCCCTTGTGAAGGAATAACGTGACTGCTACCACCACTCCCCAGGTCAGCTTGGCCGATCTCTCACGCTGGCTCAGGGTGGACGAGGGTGATGCCCGCGATCGCCTGGAGTTGGCGTCGGCCTGGCAACGTTTGCCTGAAGGCGCTACCGACAGAATGGTGGTCAAGCTCGGTGGCGGGCTGGCCGCGCTGATCATCGGCCTGTTGTTGGTGCAGGCTGCTTTGACGGGCTCTGCCATCGTGCTGGGCATCGCCTTGGTAGGCCTGGCGCTGGCGGGCTGGATGGCCTGGGTGTTGCGAGCCTTGTTCTGGCGTACGGTGGTGGAGGTGGATGCCGAGCGGGTGCTGCTGGCCTACCGTGGCTGGGGCACGCCCAGGCAGGTCAGCCTGCTGCTGGATCAGATCAGCGAGCTGCTCTACCGCATGGATGAAGGCCGCCTGGTTGCGTTGACCCTGGTGCACCAGGGCGGGCAACTGGCCGTGCCATTCAGTGGCCAGCGTGAGCTGGACCGGCTGTACTGTAATCTGCTCAAGCATCTGCTGCAGAAACGCCAGCCGGGTATCGGCTTTGGCATGGGGAGTGACAAGCAATGAAAATAGCCTTTATCGGCGGCGGCAATATGGCCACAGCCATGATAGGTGGCCTGGTGCAACAAGGGTTTTCTGCCCAGGCGGTCTATGTGGTGGAGCCTGCTGCGGACAAGCGGGCGCAGTTGCAAGCCGAGTTTGGCGTACAGACGGTCACGCTGGAGGATGCCCTGCCCGAGACCGATGTAGTGGTGCTGGCGGTGAAGCCGCAACAACTGGCCGAGGTGGCCCGTGCGCGGGCCACCGAGCTGGCTGGCCGGCTGGTGATCAGCATCGCCGCTGGTATACGCATGGCCGATCTGGATCGTTGGCTGGGTGGCGCGGCGCGGCTGGTGAGGGTGATGCCCAATACGCCTGCGCTGGTGCGCGCCGGTATCAGCGGTGCTTGGCTAGGGCCCAAGGCCAGCGAAGCCGACAGGGCGATGGCTGATCGCATTCTGCAGAGTACTGGCCAGGTGGTGTGGGTGGCAGAAGAAGGCCAGATCGATGCCGTCACGGCAATCTCCGGGTCCGGTCCGGCCTATGTGTTCTATTTCATGGAGTCGTTGACCCAGGCTGGTGAGCAACTGGGCCTAGATGCGACCACTGCCAGGCAACTGGCCTATGCGACATTTGATGGCGCCATCAAGCTGGCGCTGGGCAGCACGGATGATGCTGCTACCCTGCGTGCGAAGGTGACGTCCAAGGGCGGGACCACGGCCGCAGCGCTGAATCGCATGGCCGAGCTGGGCGTGCAGGCTGCCATACAGGCGGGGGCGGTGGCGGCCCAGGCCAGGGCGGTGGAACTGGCGGACGAGCTGGGCCAAGGCTGATGCGGCTGGTGTTCCTGTATGGGCCACCGGCATCGGGCAAGCTGACGGTGGCGACCGCGCTATGTCGCCTTACCGGCTACAAGCTGCTGCACAATCACTTGAGCGCTGATCTGGCGCGGGCGCTGTTCGAGTTCATGTCGCCCGCGTATCTGAACTACAACGGTCAGATACGGCTCGACGCCTTGCGTACGGCGGCTGCAGCAGGCATTGCCGGGGTGGTCATGACCTTTGTCTACGATCATGGCGCTGACGAGGATTTCATCGCGCGCCTGATCGCTCAGGTGGAGGATGGGGGTGGCAGGGTGGATCTGGTAAAACTGGATTGCCCCGATGCCGAGCTGCTGCAACGGGTGGCAGCACCGGAACGTAGCCGGTTCCATAAACTGACGTCGGCTGCCACGCTGGCGGAATGCCTGGCGCAGCGGCGCTGGCGTGAACCCTTGCCCCATAGGCACAGTCTGATGCTGGATACCCAGCAACTGAGTGTGGCTGAGAGTGCCTTGACCATTATTCACCAGCTTGGGCTGGTGCAAACAAGCAGCCAAGCTGCGGAATAGACCATGTTGAACGATGCATTGAGCTTCCTCATACGCAATATCGCCAGCTTTTTCATACTGAATCTGCTGCTGCGCTTCTACCTGCAGGTGGCACGGGCGCCGTTTGGTCATCCGCTGGCGCAGTTCACGGTCAAGCTGACCAATTTCATGGTACTGCCAGCGCGCAGGCTTTTGCCCAGCGTGGGTGGCTATGACACGGCCAGCATGCTGCTGGCCGGCGTCGGGGCCTTGTTGATGCACCTGCTGTTGCTGGCCCTGTCACCGTATCCGTTCAGCCTGTTCTCGCCTGCCGTGGGCTTGGGCTTGGTCATGCTGGCCATGCTGGAGCTGATAAGGTTGACCCTGTACCTGGTTTTCGGTGCGGTGCTGGTACAGGCCATCTTGAGCTGGGTCAGCCCGTACAACCCCCTGGCACCGGTACTGGAAGCGGTCACCCGGCCCCTGCTCAACCCCATACGACGGTTGATCCCCACGGTGGGTGGCATAGACCTGAGCCCGCTGGTACTGCTGCTCTTGCTGCAGATGATCTTTATCTTTGCCGTGACACCGGTAGAGCAACGGTTATGGCAGTTCATGCTGACCGGGCAATGAGCTGGTTGCGTCAGGACGGCGGCGACTGGGTGTTGTCGCTGTACCTGCAGCCCGGTGCCAGGAAGACCGAGGTGGCCGGGTTGCATGATGGTGCGCTCAAGCTACGGTTGAATGCACCCCCGGTGGAGGGCAAGGCCAACAAGGCACTGATCGCCTGGCTGGCCGATTGGTTTGATGTGCCCAAGCAGGGCGTGGTGCTGGAAAGCGGTGAGCTTTCACGCCACAAGCGCGTGCGGGTGGTTGGCAGTGTGGTAGATCCTGCAGGCCTGTTGCGCTAGTTCACGGCGCCTGCTGATGCAGGCCACGCGGACATTCGGCATCGAGTTGGTCCTGGTGCGGCCGGTTACTTCCCATCACCGACTACCGTTCAATTGAGCAAGCCTGCGGTGCCAGCGCCAAAATCCCAGTTTCGGCCTATTTCTATCCGGTCATAGCGCTCCTGCATGCCGGCAGGGAAGGGCGCGAATGGCAGGCTCATTTGCACGATGCGCCGGGCGGCCTCATCCAGCTTGGCGTCGCCGCTGCTGTGCCTGACCAGGATATCTGCCAGGCTACCGTCGCTGTTGACGATGATGGTGAGCTGCACGGGGCGGTAGAAACGGTCGGGCGACAGCCTGGGGGCATTGAGTGCGCCTATACGGTTCAGCTTGATATTCAGGCTCTCGGCGTAAAAGCGTAGTTCCGGCTCGGCCGCCGCTGCCGCTTGCGAGTAATTGGCGATGCGGCTACGCCCGGAGGACGGCGGTTTCTCGGCGCGCAGATTGCCCTGGCGGGCTTGCTGCAGGGCGCGTTCGGTCAGCGATAGGCCGACCGGCGGATCGATGGGCAGGGTAATGCCCAGGCCAGATGGGGTGCCGCTGCCATCGCCGCCTTGGTCGGCCTGCCGGCCAGTCCCGGTACCGGTGCCGGTGCCGGTGCCATTCCCTGTCGAGCTACGGCTGGCGGCGCTGGCCTGTCGGCGTGCCTGTTCGGCGGCGGCCTCGGCTTGACGCTGCGCCGCTGCCGCCTGAGCAGCCCTGGCGGCTTCTTCCTGCCTGCGCTGCGCTGCTGCCGCTTCTGCCCGGCGTTGCTCGGCGGCCGCCTGCTGTTCGGCCAGTCGCCGCTGCTGCTCTGCCCTGGCCAGGGCTTCGGCCTTCTGCCGCGCCAAGGCCTCGGCTTTCTGTTGTTCTGCTGCTGCTTGCAGTGCCTGCCTGGCCTGTTCGGCTCTGGCGGCCTCTTCTGCCTGCTTGCGGGCGAGCTGCTCCGCGGCGAGCCGGGCCTGTGCCTGGCGGGCCAGCTCTTCTGCGCGCAGCTTCTCGGTCACCGCCTGTTGTGCCTGTCTGGCCTGCTCGGCCGCCTCTGCCTGCTGCTGTGCGGCAGCTTCGGCCTGCTGCCTGGCTTGGGCATCGGCCTTTTGTCGCTCGGCAGCCTGCTGTTCGGCAATTTTGCGTGCTTGCTCGGCCTTGGCCTGTTCTGCCGCACGCGTTGCGGCGACCTCGGCGGCCAGGCGGATCTGCTCGGCTTGCTTGGCGGCCTCTGCGGCCGCGTTCTCCGCTGCCTGTCGTGCGATTTCGGCCTGTGCCAGAGCCGCCGCGTCGGGGCTGGCCGTGGGGGCTGGCTCGGGGGGCGTTTCGGTCACCGGCGTGTTGTTCATCAGCTCCGGCGCACCCAGTTCAGGTTGTGGCGCAGCAGGCGTCAGTTCATCTTCCGGCACCATGATGGTGGATTTGCCTGGGGCGGCCTCGGCCAAGGTATCGGGCACGGCCTCCGGTGTCTCGGCTCCGGCAGCGGTGCGCCAGCTGCCCTGGTCTGCTGTCATCACGGGTTTGCGCACCCGGTTGCTGCCGGCCTTGCGCTCTACCGTGGCGTCAGATGGGGCTTGGTCGGGCCGCGTGGCTTCATCGGGTGCGCGCAGTACGGTGATGCTGAAACCAGCGGCTGCGTTCAGCGCGTCGGGTGTCTCTGTCGCCATACCGGTGTTGGCCATGGGCGTCGGCGGCAGCGGAAGGGGCTGGGGTTCTGGTGCAACGACAGGGTCATCGAGCGTGATGCTCAGTGGCGCCAGCGGGAGCGGCCCTGGCTGGCTGGTCTCGCCTGGCAGGCCAAAGCGCAGCGCCAGTATCAGGCAGTGCACCAGCACGCTCGCCAGCACGGCCCAATCTATCGGTTCTACGAATTTGCGGCGGTGAGGGGTGTCTGCCATGGGTGATTTCTGGAAAGGCGATAGCAGGCCGGCGGCAACCATGGTGACTCAGCTGCAGATCCTAGGCTCAACCTCAACTATGCGATGCCACGGCGCTGCCGTCCATCGCTGTGGTGATACTGTCGCCTTCGCGCCGCTGCAGGCTGGGTGCGGGGCGGCACAGCCTTGCCGCATGGCGGCCGGTTCAGCCAAGGTGTACGGCCGGTGGTAGGATGCGCACCCCATGCGTATTCAAGACTTTCACCAATCGCTTGCCGATCTTGGCGCCAAGCCCTGCCATATAGGCCGGATCAGCCGCGCCTGGCTGGCCGGCAAACCCCTGGATACCGGTACCAAGTACCGCAAGACCGAAGATTACCTGCCACTGGCGGTACGCGAAGGCTTGCCGGCGCTGGCTGAGCAGATAGCTGGACTGGTCAGCCTGACCTCGGAACACCCGGCGGCCGATGGCTCGGCGCGCTTGCTGGTGGCCCTGGCCGATGGCCAGATGGTGGAAAGCGTGCTGCTGCCCCGCGATGGCCTGTGCGTTTCAACCCAGGTCGGCTGTGCTGTTGGCTGCGTGTTCTGCATGACCGGAAAGAGCGGCTTGCTGCGCCAGGTCGGCAGTGCAGAGATCGTGGCCCAGGTGGCGCTGGCGCGCCGCTACCGGCCGGTCAAGAAGGTGGTGTTCATGGGCATGGGCGAGCCCGCCCATAATCTCGACAATGTGCTCGAGGCCATAGAGCTGCTGGGGCTGGAGGGCAATATCGGCCACAAGAACCTGGTGTTCTCCACCGTGGGCGATATGCGGGTGTTCGAGCGGCTGCCGCAGCAGCGGGTCAAGCCCGCGCTGGCACTATCTCTGCATACCAGCCGGGCTGACCTGCGCCAGCAGTTGCTGCCCCGCGCACCCCGGATAGACCCGGAGGAACTGATGGAGTTGGGCGAGGCTTATGCGCGCCGTGTGGGCTACCCCATCCAGTACCAATGGACGCTGCTGAAAGGCGTTAACGACAGCCAGGAAGAAATGGATGCCATCTTGCGCCTGTTCAAGGGCAAGTTCGCCGTGCTTAACCTGATCCCCTACAACAGCCTGGAGGGCGATGCCTTCCAGCGGCCTGACGCTGCCCATATACAGTACATGACCCGCTATCTGCATGACCGTGGTGTGCTGACCAAGGTACGTAATTCGGCGGGTCAGGATATCGACGGTGGTTGTGGCCAGTTGCGCGCCCGTGCAACACAGCTGGTGGACACCAGCCGCTTGCGGCGTGCTGTCGGCCGCGCACCCGCCAACAAGGTAGAAACATGAGCAATCCCTATCAGCCATCCAGTGTGATTCCCGAGCCAGTTGAAACAGGGCTGGAGTACGTGGGCTTTGGTGCCCGCGTGCTGGCCTCGATAATTGATACCCTGCTGACCATGTGCGTCACCGTGCCCATCATGCTGCTGTATATGGGCGATGCCTATTGGGATGACCAGCGTTATATCAATGGCAGCGTGGGCTTTCTGGTCGAGTGGCTGCTGCCCGCTGCGGCGGTGATCGCCTTCTGGCTGGCCCGGCAGGCCACGCCGGGCAAGATGGCGATAGGCGCCAAGGTGGTGGATGCCACCACTGGTTTGCCGCTGAAGCCTGGCCAGGCCATCCTGCGCTACCTGGGCTATTTTGTTTCCACCATACCCTTGTTCCTGGGGCTGCTCTGGGTGGCGTTCGATGCCCGCAAGCAAGGCTGGCATGACAAGATTGCCAACACGGTGGTGGTACGCGGCAAGTGGCCGGGGAAGCCTTAGAGCCTGTTCAAAGTCTTTTCGCCTCGGCGTTCCGGGCAGAACCGCTACGCTAGGTTTTGTTGGCGGCGCTTAAGTTAGCGTTAAGTTTTACCCGGCAGCATATCACTCATCCTAACGGAGAGAGTGTGATGCAGCCCTTGAAGAAACTTGCCTACTCCAGCCAGAGAGCGCTTACCTGCGGTCTTGAGACGGCTGATACAGAAGACATCCTGCCCTTTGTCTATGCCCGTTTCCGCGCGGTGCACGATGCGCGGGTCATACGACTGCTGCCCAATCAATTCACCTTGCGCGATGCCGAGGGCCTGCTGCTGGCAGTGGCCGGCTTTCAAACCGCCCATGGCCATGCCCTGTTTCTCGAGCATTACCTGGATGAGCCGGTACACAAGGCCGTGGCCAGGCAGTTGCAACGGCCTGTATCGCGTGCCGACATTGTCGAGCTCGGTAATCTTGCAGCAGTCGGTGGCCATACCCCTACCTTGATATTGGCGATGATGCGCTACCTGGCGGCCAGCTCCTGCCGCTATGTGGTGTTTACGCTCACGGCCCAGGTGCGCGCCACCTTCCGCCGCATGGGCCTGCCCTTGATTGCGCTGACTGAGGCCAGCCCAGACCGGGTGCCCCAGCCCGAGACCTGGGGCGCGTATTACGACAAGCAGCCCTTGGTGATGGTGGGTGATATTGCTGCTGGATTGGCAGCGCTGGATGCCAACCCGGCATTGGCTCAGGCATTGGCGGCCCAACCGACGCTGGAGGGCATGCCATGCAGCTTGTCCTGAATGCCCTGGCTCAGCATGCCCGCTTGCAGCCGGACGCCACGGCGCTGCTGACCCCGGCCGCGCGCATCAGCTATGCGGAGCTTGAACACAGAGTGAGCAGCTTGGCTACCCATCTGCAAGCGGAGGGCATACCGGGGCCTGTGGCGTGGTTGGCTGATAACGATGCGGACTGGGTGGTGCTGGACCTCGCCTTGGCTAGCGCCGGTGTGGCCGGCGTGCCCTTGCCCCCTTTCTTTAGCGAAGCCCAGCGCCAGCATGTGCTGGCCGATAGTGGTGCTGCCTGTCTTGTCACTCCGGCTGCAGGCGGCATGCTGCTGCCGGGCACTGGGCTGAGCCTGCAACACCTGCCTGCCAACAGCAGGGCAGCAGCCTTGCCCAGCGGTACGGTCAAGCTCACTTACACCTCGGGCACAACGGGGGCGCCCAAGGGCGTCTGCCTGTCTGGTGCGCAGCTGGACGCGACGGTAGGCGCCCTGCATGAGGCCATCGGGCCGTTGGCCGTGACCCAGCATCTGTGCCTGATGCCCTTGGCGGTACTCCTGGAGAACCTGGCCGGACTGTACCTGCCCTTGTTGCGGGGTGTGCCTGTGGAGCTGGTGCCGCTGGCCGATCTCGGCATGGCGGTGTTTCCGCCCGATGTGCCACGCTTTATCGCCGCCCTGCAGGCTTCACTGGCCGATAGCGCCATCCTCTTGCCCAGTACGCTGCAATGGCTGGTGGCAGCGACGCAGGCCGGGCAGTTGAGCAAACCCTGGCGATTCCTGGCGGTGGGCGGCGGCCGTAGCGGTAGTCGCACCTTGGCACAGGCAGCAGCACTGTCTTTACCGGTGTTCGAGGGGTATGGGCTGTCCGAGGCTGGGTCGGTGGTGGCGCTCAACCGGACAGGCGCCCATCGGCCTGGGACGGTAGGCCGGCCATTGCCCCATGTAGTGGTGCAGCTCGCTGCGGATGGCGAAGTGCTGGTGGGCGGTAACACCATGCTGGGCTACCTGGGCCAGGGCCCCGCACCGACATTGATTGCCACGGGCGACCTGGGTGAGTTCGATGCCGATGGCTTTTTGACCCTGCTGGGCCGCAAGAAAAACACCATCGTGACGGGCATGGGCCGCAATGTCTCACCGGAGTGGCTGGAGGCCGAGTTCGGCGCCGTCCCTGGCATACGACAGGCCTTGGTTTATGGCGATGAGGCACAGGGGCTACATGGATTGTTTTACAGCGCCGAGCCCATGGCTGCCAACCAGGCGCTGGCGCAATGCAATGCGCAATTGCCCAGCTATGCCCGGCTGGAGGGCTGGACATTGCTGGCTACCCCCCTAAGCCCCGCGCAGGGCGAGATCACCCCCAATGGACGGCTTTGCCGTGAACGCATTCTGGCCAATCGGCTGCCTGCTTTGTATGGAGATGCACCATGACATTCTTTCAACGACTGCAAACTGAAACGACGGCTGAGCGCAGCTATCTGCTGGCTGCGCCGGCCATACTGGACTGCCAGCGGGCGGTAGTCCCGCGCCAGCGCTATATTGCCTTCCTGACCGAGGCCTATCACCACGTCAAGCATACCGTGCCCTTGCTGATGGCCGTGGGCAGCCGCTTGCGTGCCGATCAGCGCTGGCTGTTCGATGCTGTGGTGGAATACATCGATGAGGAGAAGGGCCACGATGAGTGGATATTGAGCGATATCGCCGCCTGCGGCGCCGACGCCGAGGCGGTCAGGCATGGATTGCCGCACCGGAGTACCGAGCTGATGGTGAGCTATGCTTGGGATAGCGTATGCCGGCTCAATCCGGTCAGCTTCTTCGGCATGGTCTATGTGCTGGAGGGCACCAGCGTGAACCTGGCCACGCCCATGGCGGGCATCATCCAGCAGACCCTGGGATTACCACCCCAGGCCATGACCTACCTGACCTCGCATGGTGCGCTGGATCAATCGCATATCGGTTTCTTCGAGAAGCTCATGCTCCAGCTGGAAGCGCCGGAAGATCAGGCCGCCGTGCTGCATATGGCGCGGCGCATGTTTGTGCTGTATGGCGATGTGTTCCGTTCGCTGACCGAACAGCAGACCGCACAGGTGCAGCCATCAGCCGGGGTACTGGCATGAAGATCGCCGTGGTGACTGGCGCCAGCGGTGGTATCGGCGCCGCGATTGCCACCGCGCTGGTTGAGGCGGGCTGGGTGGTGTGGCTGGTGGCCAGGGATGCCGCCCGGCTGGAAGCGCTGGCACGCAAGCTGGGACCCCAGGCCCGCAGCTTGCCGCTGGACCTGACCGATGCAGACAGCCCCGCCTTGCTGGCCGATGCCCTGCGCGCCCAGCCCTTGCCCTTGGGGTTGCTGGTGAATGCGGCGGGTGCACAGCACTTCGGCTTGTTCGCAGACCAACCGTCGGCGCAGCTGGACGCCATGCTGGCGCTCAATCTGGCTGCGCCCATCAAGCTGATCCGAGCCTTGTGGGCCAGTTTTTGCCCCGACGCCATGGTGGTCAATGTCGGCTCGGTATTCGGCAGCATCGGGTTTCCTGGCTATGCCGGCTACTGCGCCAGCAAGGGCGGCCTGCGGGTGTTTACCGAAGCGCTGGCGCGCGAAAGCGGTGGCACTGGCCCCCGGCTTGTGCACCTGGCGCCGCGGGCGGTGAATACGCCCCTCAATAGTCCCAGGGTACAGGCACTCAATGCCGCCCTGCATACCCAGGTGGATGAGCCCGAGGTCGTCGCGGCTGCGCTGATGGCGTTATTGCGGCGCAAGCGTGTGCGCGAGGCTGTCATCGGCTGGCCAGAGAAGCTGTTCTTCCGCCTCAATCAGTTGCTGCCCGGCGCGGTCGACAGCGCCATTGCCAAGCAACTACCGCTAATTCGCAAGTTTGCCCAAGGAGATTATTCATGAAGACGCTGTTTGTCGTGTTTGCCAGCATGCTGCTGTCTGCCAACACCTATGCTATCGATCTCGCCACCCTGCAGACCCGCTGGGCGGAAGCGCAGTACAGCCTGAGCGGCGATGCGCAGGAGCAGGCTTTTGCCAAGCTGGTGCAGGAGACCGAGAACATAAGCGTTCAGGACCTCCCCATGCTGACCTGGAAAGGCATCATCAACTCCAGCTATGCCGGTGCCAAGGGGGGGCTGGGTGCATTGAAGTACGCCAAGGAAGCCAAGGCGGCTTTTGAAGCCGTGATTGCCCGTGATCCTGCCACGCTCAATGGCTCGGCACTGACCTCGTTGGGCGTGCTGTACTACAAGGTGCCCGGCTGGCCCATAGGCTTCGGCGATGACAATAAAGCGTTAGCGCTGCTGAAGCGGGGTCTGGCTGCCAACCCCGACGGGATAGACAGCAACTACTTCTATGCCGAGTACCTGCTGGAGCAGGGAGACAAAGCGGGTGCCAAGCAGTATCTGGCCAAGGCGCGCCAGGCGGCCCCCCGGCCTGGACGCGAAAGCGCCGATCGAGGCCGGCAGGGCGAAATCGCCAGTTTGCTGAGCAAGCTGGGCAGCTAGCAAGACCCGGTGCTTGCCCTTGCTGGCGCATTGCGTGTCGGCTTGGGCAACCAGGCGCTTGCGGTATTGTGCAGGTAGGGGCCCAGGCGCCGAGACACTGGCTTATAGTCAGTTGCCTTGGGCGCCCGTGGCGGACAACTGCAGCGCCATGATGTACTCCTCGCCATCTTTCTCGCCGGTATCGCAAAAGCCGGCCTTGGCATAGAAGGGCTGCGGGCTGCCTAGGCCGGCGGCGTAATAGAGCGTGACCCGGATGTCGCCGTGGGTGGCGCTCAGCTCATCCAGCCAGATTGAGACGGCGCGCTGGCCGTAGCCCTGGCCCTGATGCTGGCTGCCCAGCATAAAGCGCAGCAGGTGAAACGCCGCTGCTGCCGGGTCGCACCAGTAGGCCATAAAGCCTACAGGGCTCTCGCCGGCATAGATCACCCTGAGTTGTACCTTGTCCGGCTCCAGGTAGGCCTTGGCGAGGGTGTTTTCGTTGCTGGCAACGAAGGCGGTTTGCTCGGGCTTGACCTTGAGTGCCAGCACGGCATCAAAGTTGGCATACGTCAGTGGGCCTAGCGTTACGGTGTGCACTGCTGTCATCGGCTGGGTAGGCAAGGTACGTTGATTCAATTCAGTTGGCGGGGCAGGCCACGATGGACAGTGGCCTGCCGTGCAGGCTATGCCAAAGCGGCAAGCAGGGTAAAGGCATTGGGTATCTTATGCACCGGCAGGCGTATGGCGTTGAGGAGCTTACCTTTCTGCTTGATCAGCAGCTTGCCCCGTGCAACCGTGATTTTCTCTATCTGATTGCGGGGTAAGGTCAGGCCTTGGTACACCAGGGTGTCACGCTGCAGGGTAAGGAGGCCGAAATGCACCGCCCGGCCTTCACTCAGGTGTTTCAGGGCTGTAGGGGTAATGGTGTTGCGCTCAAATGCGACCAGACGTTGGTGCAGCTCAATGATGCCGCGGATATTGCTGTTGAGTTTGAGCTGGCCCTGGTTCTGGCCATCACTCAGGTGGATGCTGATATGCATCGAATTTGCATCGACCTTATCCTGCGGCGCGATTTCCAGCAGGCGATCGAGTGCGACGCTGCTGTCGTTGCCCGCCATATGGATCAACTGGTGGCGTATCTTGGTGTGCTCGTCGAGCTTGATGGATTTTTCGCCCAGCAAGGAGGAAACGCTGATGCGATCACCATGGTAGGTGACGCGTTTGCTGTGGTGAAACACCCAGATGAATACCAGCAAGGCCAGGCTGAGACTGCCTAGTGTGATGCTGATGCCCTGTTCTGACCAGGGTTGGCCAAGATTGAGACTGACATAGAGTTCGCCGAAGCAGAACATGAAGACGGTGCCTAGCACCAGGGTGGCCATGGCGCGGGCCATATAGGTCATGGAATAGGTAGTTTGCATGAGATGGGAACAAGGATGGAAGTGGATAATGTGCGGCTCGGGTATGCCGCCTACCCAGCGCGGGCAGGCTGACAGGACGGTAAGCGCTTGTGGGGCCGCGCGCAATGGCCGTAGGCGGGTAGGGCGGCTCTTAGCCCTGGTGTGGGGCCTTGCGGCATGCCCGCACGGTGCAAGAGCCCTGCGGCAGCAAGCGCTGGTGGAGCTGAGGGCTAGCTTGAGACAGCGGGGCCCGCTTGGGCTGCTTGTGTACTCCAGGCAACAGCGCGCGGCGGCGGCTTGCGGGCAGGACGGCCTGGGCGGCTAGAACAGGCTGAGGGTCTGCGGTTGCAGCGGTGCTGCCTCGGCCTCGAAGCTGGCCAGGGGCATCAGGCTGAGGAAACTGCGGGCGGTTTCGCTGTCGGCTTGCAGCCAAGCATCGTATTGAGCGGGGGGAACCACCACCAGGGCGCGTTTTTCGTCGTTGGGACGATGGAACTGGCCCATCAATGGATGGCCATCAGCGTTAATGGTGAGCAGCGAAAAGGAGAGCAGATCCTGGCCATCGCGGCGCCATCTGTCCCAGATACCGGCGGCGGCGAAGCTGTTGCCATCGCGCTGCTGCAGGCGCCAGCGCTGTGCCCGGCCGCTGTGGTAGCCCGGTTCATAGAAGCACTGCATGGGCACCAGGCAGAATTGCCGCTTATGCCAGGCATGGCGGAAACTGGGCTTTTCGCCCACGGTTTCGGTTCTGGCATTGTAGGTATGGCGACCGATATGGCGGTCGCTGGCCCACGCTGGTATCAATCCAAAACTGGCAGCCAGGCATTCACGCGAGTGCGCGCTGGCCTGGCTGAGCCGGATGATGGGTGCAGCATAGCTGGGGTAGACCTCTTCCACCCAGTCCTCGTCGGGCGGTATTACCTCGAACGCGTCGGTAAGCCGCTTGGGCGCAACAGGGCGGAAGTTG
Source organism: Chitinimonas sp. JJ19 (assembly GCF_036961565.1). Taxonomy (NCBI): domain Bacteria; kingdom Pseudomonadati; phylum Pseudomonadota; class Betaproteobacteria; order Neisseriales; family Chitinibacteraceae; genus Chitinimonas; species Chitinimonas sp. JJ19. The sequence continues at coordinate 85,390 of NZ_JBAMDD010000007.1, read as the reverse complement.
GTACACACGCTAACCGGCTATTACTTCTTCTTGGCGGGCTTCTTGGTGGCCTGGGCGGCAACAGCAGCCTTGAAGGTGGCACCTGGGGTGAACTTGGGCACAACAGTGGCGGCGATCTTAAGCTTCTCGCCAGTACGTGGGTTCTTGCCTTCGCGTGCGGCGCGGGGCAGGGATTTGAAGGTACCGAAGCCTACCAGCGTCACGGTGTCACCTTCGGCGACCGCTTGGCTAACGGCTTCAATGAACGCATCCAGGCTGTTACCGGCGGCTGCCTTGCTCAGGTTGGCCTTGTCTGCGATGACATCAATCAGTGCTTGCTTGTTCATGCTTATGCCTCTGTCTGCTGTGGGTAAATGCCGGCCGTGCCTGCCACGGCCCAGGGACAGTCTAGTGGAAGATTTGCGTTTGTGCCTATCACTTCATGCGTAAAAGCGCATCAGTGCTGGCTTGCAGCGCTTTCGACACACCTGGGGCCGGTTTGGGCAATATTTGTGGCAGGCATTTGCGAATGTCATAGACCTTGGCACAATGCGGGTCAAATTAATATCCAGCCCACCTTGTTGCCGGTATCCACTGCGGCAGGCATGGCCTGGGTTCCTTGTTCCTGAGGAGGAACCGTAGCAATGAACGACCCTTTGCAACAGCAGGCTAGCTTGCCTGCTGGCGGTGCGCGCCAGGCCGACGCCGAGCGCTTTTCGCACCATTACACCCGCACCCAGGCGCGTGCTGCCCTGGTGGCGGAATTTACCCGGCGCTGGCCGGAGCGGCCGCTGGTCAAGCCGAGCCGCACACCGATTGCGCCCTTGCACCCGACGCTGATGCGACGGGAGGAGGCGCCCCTGCCAGTACAGGCTGCGGCCATACCTGCCTTATCGCAGCCGCCAGCCTGGCGTAGCTGGCGCATGCTGGCCGAGATGAGCATGGCCGGCATGGCGGGGTTTATGGGTGGTCTGGTGCTGTTTGGTGCGGTGCTGCGCGCAAGTGCCTAGCGTATTTAGGGCATGCAAGGCACGGCTGGGTAGTAGCAGGTGGTAGGGTGGTGCTAGCACCATGACACTCAAGCGGTGTAGGGAATAATGCAGTTTGTATCTTGCGGGCAGATGGGCTAACACTCACGGGTTCGCTTAACTTTCATTCCATAGGAATTCGCTGATGAACTTGGTTCAACGTGTACAGGGCATCTTGCTCAAACCCAAGGAGACTTGGCCGGTCATCGATGCCGAATCGGCCACCGTCGCGTCCATCTACAAGGAATACCTGCTGATTCTGGCCGCCATACCGGTGATTGCCAGCTTCATCGGCATGTCCTTGATCGGGGTAGGGGGCTTTGGTATCAGCATACGCACGCCCATTGTGGCAGGCCTGGTGCAGGCTGCGCTGACCTATGGCCTGTCGCTGCTGATGGTGTATGTGCTGAGCTTGATCGTCGATGCACTGGCCCCCAGCTTTGGCGGTACCAAGAACCCGCTCAATGCCTTCAAGGTGGTGGCTTTCAGCATGACCGCCAGCTATGTGGTCGGCATACTCAGCATTGTTCCCATGCTGGGCATGCTGGGTATCCTGGGCGCTCTCTATGGCTTCTATCTGCTCTACCTGGGCCTGCCAGTGCTGATGAAGAGCCCGGAAGACAAGGCCATAGGGTACACCGCTGTGGTGGCCGTCATCGGCTTTGTGGCTTCCATCATCATTGGCGTCATCGCCAGTGCAGTGACTGCGCCCTTCGTGCTGATGGGCGCGTCCAGTGCCATTTCGGTGGATACGCCGGATGGCAAGCTGGCCATCGATACCTCCAAGCTGGAAGCCATGGCCAAGCAGATGGAAGAGGCCGGCAAGAAGCTGGAAGACGCGCAGGCTTCGGGTGATACGGCGGCAGCGGGTGCTGCCCTGGGTGCCATGGTCAGCGGTGGCGGTACGCCAATTGCCAGCCAGGAACTGAAGGCCTTCCTGCCCGAGAACATCGCGGGTCTCAAGCGTAATTCGGTGGAAGCCGAGAGCAATTCGGCCATGGGTTTTTCGGTGTCGACCGCCAAGGCGGCCTATGGTGATGACACCCGTAGCCTGCGTCTGTCGATTACCGACCTGGGCGGCGCTGGTGGCCTGATGAGCCTGGCCGCTTGGGCCAATGTCACGTCCGACAAGGAGACCGATACGGCCATCGAGAAGATCTACAAGGATGGCCAGCGCACCCTGCGTGAGGATTACCAGAAGGATGGCAGCCGTGGCCAGTTCAGCGTGGTGCTGGCCAATGGCGTGATGCTGGAGGCCGAAGGCAACCAGGTGGATATCGCCCTGCTCAAGCAGGCGGTGGTTAGCGTGAACCCGGACAAGATCGAGGCGCTGCAGCGCCCTGCCAAGCAGTAAGCAGGCAGCCTCTATCCAAGCCAGTTGCGGCTAGCCCCGTAACTGGCTTTTTGTTTGTTGGCGGTTCTGGCACTGCCCTTTATGCTGGGCATACATCCTGTGGCCGCTTATCGGTCCACTCCTCATTAACACGCGTCCCCAGCCACCTCGTTTCGTGGCCTTACGGGTTGCTTGACGCTCCTGAAAGGATGCACATGCGCCGTCTTGCTCTTATTCTGCTGGGATCGCTTTGCTCAGCTTCTGTCGCTGCCGCTAACTTTGATTTTCAGTTTGTGGATGCGGAGAACACCTTCGCCCAGCGTGGCTGGATGGACAGCAGCTCCTTGTTTCAACGTAATTTCCGGGCGGCGGGCGTCCTGCTGGGGGCAGCTATTGCGTCTGACCAGACCATCAAGGTTGAGGTGCGGGCGGACGCCAATACGGCACGCTTTGGTGGTGGCCTGAACTTTGGCCTGGACCGTGGCCTGCAACAGGGGCTGCATGTGCTGGAGCCGGGCGCATTGACCCGCGTGCTGGGGGGCGTGCGCACCAATACACCGGATATTGTTGTCACCGTCAATGCGGCGTTCTCGGATCAATGGTACTGGCCGGATACCCAGCCGGAGACACGCAGCGGCGTGGTGCCGCAGGGCAAGACGGATCTGATCTCCATCGTCATGCATGAACTGGTGCATGGCCTGGGTGTGTCGGCCCGACGCAGCTTCGATACAGCGACGCTGGGACAGTATTACGACAATGTACGCATCCCCTATGACTTGCTGACGCGCTTTGCTGGCAATGGACAGCCCTCGGAGAATGGCATCTATAACCAGCTGGAGTTCTTTGGCCCTGAAACAGTGCTGACCAATGGTGGCCCGCTGAAGCTGACCTACCTGCCGCCAGGCAGCCGGGAGTTCAGCCAGAATTTTTCGCACATAGGCGATTGCAGCGATGCCTTGCCATACCGGACTACTCTGATGAATGGCTGTAGCGTGCCGGTTGATGGCAGCCGCCTCAAGCTGACGCCGTATGACCTGGGGCTGATTGCCGATATGGGCTACCCGGTGCGCTCGGTGTTTTTTGCCGATAGCGGTATTCTGAGCACGGCGGTGAGGCTGGATGGCGTGATGTATGGTGCGCGCCTGCAGCGGGTGGATACGCAGGGTTATGAATTTGACCTGATCGGTACCAGCCTGAGCAACCGCGCCGAGAGCGAGGCCAGCTTCGACAGCACTAGCGGCACCTTGACCATGAACAATCTGACCATCAACGATAGCCCACAGCGCTATAGCGTGATGATGAAGCTGGTGCCGAACGTCTCCAATCTACGCTTCAGCCTGCATAGCGCGACCTTGTTACCCTGATTTATCCTTGAAACTGAATATGCGATCTCCCCGTACCCTGATCAAGACCCTGCGACGTTGGCTGGGTTTGCCGACGCCGGCGACAACCCATACCACGGCCGCACCGGCCGCCGTGGCCAAGCCACCCAGGCACAAGCCGCAGGCACCCTTGCGCACCTATGACAAGGCTGCCATACAGGCCATGCCGGAGTTTCCCGGCCTGCAGCGGGAGGCTATCGTGGTGGTGGAAGATGAAGCCGGCGCCGCGAGCGCTTGCGCTGTGCTGCAGGCTGCCGGTGTGGTGGGGTTTGATACCGAGTCCAAGCCTACCTTCAACAAGGGCGAGCAATCGCAGGGCCCACACCTGATACAGCTATCTACGGCAGGGTGTGCGTATCTTTTTCCGGTGCGCAACAACCAGGTGCCGGCCGCCCTGCGTGAGCTGCTGATGTCGCCCAAGGTCATCAAGGTGGGCTTTGACCTGCGTTCCGACAAGGCCCAGATGGCGGCGAATCTCAAGCTACACTGCCAGGGGATAGATGATCTGGTCAGCGTGTTCCGCAAGCAGGGTTATCGCAATACCATCGGTGCGGTGCAGGCAGTGGCCATCCTGTTCGGGCAGCACTATCGCAAGTCCAAGAGTGCCAAGATGTCCAACTGGGCGGCGCCCCAGCTGAACGACAGCCAGCAGCGCTATGCCGCCAATGATGCCTATGTGGCCTTGCGGGTTTACCAGGCCTTGCGCGAAAAGGCCCAGCGGCGCTAGCGCAGCGCCAAGGTGTAGGTGTCTGGCGTCGGCTTTTCAATCTGCCAGGGGTGGGCATGCTCAAATTTGGATTCCGCATCAGAACCAAAACCGGGGCCGTGGTGGATAACCTAGTGATACAGGCCCATGACCTGGCTCATGCCGAGGCCAAGCTGCTGCAGATGTACCACCATGCTACCGTGCTGGAAGCCAAGCCCTTGGATGACACCCCGCGCGGTGAAGGGGTGGACCTGGAAAGCGCCATCTCGCTGATCATCGGGCGCGACGACACGCGCTAGCTGGCAGCAGCCTGCTGCTCATGTCCCGGCTATCTTCGCCGCCTTGGCCGGTTTGGTCAGCAGCCGGCTCAGCAGCGCCTGGGCCTGCGGGTCCTGCACCGCCAGGCTGGGCGTGGTCTGGGCTGGTAGAAAACCCAGTTGCTGCAACTCCTCGTACAGGCCCTGGTAATCCTGCGCACCCCGGCTATTCGGTGCATGGGCAAACACATCGCGGTTGGCATAGGGGCTCTCGGCCAGCGCCACATTCTCGTGTATGCGGGTGGTACACACTTCTGCGCCAAAGTGTTCACGCATGGCGCGGTCTATATCCCAGGACATGCGGCGACGGCCATCAAACCGGGTAATCACATAGCAGCGGGCAATTCGCTGCTTCAGTACGGGCGCCAGGGCATTCAGGGTTTTCTCGACCTGCATGGCGCTCTTCATGGCCAGGTAGTCGGCAGAGACTGGAACCAGCACCCGGTCCGCCGCAAATATCGCTGATAGCGACAGCACCCCCAGCATGGGCGAGCAATCGATCACTACCGGCTGGCTACCATGGAGCAGGTGCTCGCGTTGCAAGCCCAGCCGCAGGCGGTTGAGGATATTGGGGCCTTTGCCGAACTGGGTATCGACCTTGGCCAGTTCCAGGTGCGCCGCAATGATGCTGCCCCTGCCTGCGACGGCAAACTGCAGATCAGCCAACTGCCTGTGGTCGCGATAGAAGGCGTAAATACTGCTGGCGGAATCGCTAGGCGTGATGCCCGACAGGGCGGTCAGATGGCCTTGTGGATCCAGATCAATGGCCAGCGGGGCGTGGCCAGCACGCGCCAGGGCCGCTGCCAGATTGAGGGCTGTGGTGGTCTTTGCCACACCACCTTTCTGATTGAAAACCGCAAGGCAAGCCATGGTTTGATCCCGTTTGGCTGACTGGGCCTTTAGTTATCTGTAGAAATCAAACACTTAGCAAGTTTATTTAATGCATCGCTATAAAGGCTGCCCAAACCGCGCCTGCCTGGCAGGTGACAGACGGTGGTCTGGGTACGACAGAATCATTTGTCATAAGTGCGCCTCGGAAGGCATTATCAACACATTGTCATAAACTTTTACCAATCTCCGCTGTCGCCATCGCCCCGCCTGGGCATAAATTGGCTGTGGTTTCGGATTGGACCTTGCGTAAGGCGCAGTGGAGGCAGCAATGAATACAGGATGGATACGATGCGGTGTGGCATTGATACTGTTGGGCACCTGCCATGCTGCAGGCAAGCTGGGCCAGTTTGAAGCCAAGGGTAGCTATACCGGCACGCCGGCCAACCTGACGCTGTCGGCAACGGTCGAGCCGGCGCCGCAGGACAAAGGTGCTGCAGGGGGCATCTATGTTGCTGCCCTGGTGCAGAACGACTGGCTGGTGCTGGGGCCTACCGGTTGGGTGCCTTCCACCATGGGCTTCCCGGCTTATCGCACTGGCCCGTTGGCGAATACCGCTGTCCCGGTGCTCAGCAATCTGGATGTGGCCGCCATCGAGTGCGCCCAGGTGTTTGCAGGCTATGGCCGCACCCTGGACGCCATGGTGGGTGAGATGACCTACCGGTCCATCTACCAGGTGCCGGCACTATGGCCCCGTACCACACCGTTGCCCTGCAGCAGCATGGCGGACGCAGATGCTGCACGCTTTCTCAAGCAGGCTACATTCGGCGCGACCGAGGCAGAAATTGCCAACCTGAAGCAACTGGGCCTGGCGGCCTGGATCAATGCCCAGTTTGCATTGCCGGCAAGCCGCTATCCCAATCTGCCGGAAACCCCGTCCTCGCGCCCGGCAGACTGCGACAATATCTGCGGCCGCGATAAATACAGCCTGTTCCCGCTGCAGACCACGTTCTTCAAGAATGCCCTGACTGCGCCGGATCAACTGCGCCAGCGGGTAGCGTTTGCGCTGTCGCAGATCATGGTGGTCTCGGGTAACGAGATCAATATGGCCTACAGCTATGCGCCCTATCAGAACATCCTGGTGGACAACGCTTTTGGCAATTTCCGGGACATCATGACCCAGGTGACGCTGAGCCCGGCCATGGGGCGTTACCTGGACATGGTCAACAACGGCAAGCCATCGTCAGCATCACAGCAGGCCAATGAGAATTACGCACGGGAGCTGCTGCAGCTGTTCACCATCGGCCTGTACCAGCTGAACCAGGATGGCACGGTGGTGCGGGACGGCAACGGCCTGCCCGTACCCAGCTACGACGAGGAGATGGTACGCAAGTTTGCCCTGATCCTGACTGGCTGGACCTACCCGGTAAAACCCGGCGCGGCGCCGGCCAAGTACAACCCCAGCTATTACCTGGGCCCCATGGTGGCTGTGGCCACCAACCACGAGAACAGCAGCAAGGCCCTATTCAATGGCTATGTATTGCCGGCCGGGCAAACGCCGGAGAAAGACCTGGCCGATGCCTTGGACAATCTGTTCCTGCATCCCAATGTTGGCCCCTTTATCGGTAAGCAGCTGATACAGCACCTGGTGACCAGCAACCCCAGCCCGGCCTATGTCGCCCGCGTGTCGGACGCCTTTGCCAATAATGGCCAGGGGGTGCGCGGCGATCTGAAGGCCGTTGTGCGTGCCATCCTGCTGGACCCGGAAGCCCGTGGCGGCATGCGTGGCGAGGTCAATTACGGCCATCTGCGGGAGCCGGTACTGGTGGGTACCCAGCTGTTGCGGGCACTGGGCGGGCAGAGTGATGGCGTATGGTTGATAGGCCAGAACCGCAGCCTGGAACAGAACGTGTTCAACTCCCCCTCGGTATTCAACTACTACCCGGCTGATTATGCGCTGGTGGATGGGACCGAAGCCCCCCAGTTCGGTATCTACAACACCAACACCGCCATCGCCCGGGTAAACCATCTGTACAGCATGATGGTCTCGGCCACTGCCACCGGCAATGTGATCACCCCCGGCAAGCCCGACACGACGGTGGTGGGTGCCACCGGCACCTCGTTCGATCTGAGCCCATTGGTTGCGCTGGCGGGCGACCCTGCCAAGCTGGTGGACAGGCTCAATGTGCTGCTGTTGCACGGCACCATGCAGCCCACCATGCGGGACCTGCTGGTCAAGCAGGTGACGGCTGCCGGTACCGACCCGCTGGTACGCACTCGCACGGCTATCTATCTGACGGCCGCCTCAACTGCTTTCCAAGTGGAGCGCTGACATGAATATGACCCGCCGTGACCTGATGCGCGCTGCCATGCTGGCGGCCTCGGCCAGTGGATTTGGCTGGATGAAGGCCCTGGCTGCCCCGGCCAGCGATTACAAAGCCCTGGTTTGCGTCTTTCTCAATGGTGGCAACGACGGTAACAACCTGATCGTGCCACTGAATACCGATGAATACGCTGCCTATGCCACTGTACGCGGCGGCCTGGCCTTGCCCAAGAGCAGCGACACGCCGAATACTGCCCTGCTGTCACTGGGGGCGCCCAAGTCCCAGCCCGGCCGCGAGTTTGGCCTGCACCCGGCACTCTCGGCCTTGCTGCCGATGTGGCAGCAGGGCAAGCTGGCGATGCAGTGCAATGTGGGTTCGCTGGTGGCGCCGCTGACCATGGCCGAATACAAGGCCAACCGCAATCGCCCCTACAGCCTGTTCTCCCATTCTGATCAGCAGGCGCAGTGGCAGACGGCCGAATCAGAAGAAGTCGGGCGCACCGGCTGGGGCGGCCGGCTGGCCGATGCCGCCTTGGGCCTGAATGGCGGCGTGACCATTCCTTCGCTGATATCGCTGTCGGGTTCCACCCTGTTTGGTGTGGGCAGGCGCACGTCGCCGCTGGTCTCGCCCGCCAGCGGCAACTTTGGCCTGAGCGGCACCGGCACGTCGGCTTCGGCCAAGGCCCGTACCGAGGGCATTGCTGCACTGCTGGGCATGGACCGCAACAATATCCTGGCCGCCGCTGCCAACAATGCCCTGGGTACGGCGCTCAATAGCGCCGCCATCATCAGTCCCATCATCAACAATGGTGCGGCTGGTGTGGCCACCCATTTCACCGGCCTCACCGGCAACTTCAATGCGCAGTTGCTGGCGGTGGCCAAGCTGATCGAGGCGCGGGCAACCATAGGGCTATCGCGGCAGATATTCTTTGTGCAATTGGGTGGCTTTGATACCCATAGCAACCAGATCAGCGCGCAGGACGGCTTGTTTGCGCAGTTGGGCAACAGCCTGGCGGCCTTTTACAAGGCCATGGAGGGTTTGGGCCTGGCCAACCAGGTGACTGCCTTCACCAGCTCGGATTTCTCTCGCACGCTACGGCCAGCTTCTGGCGCGGGCAGCGATCACGCCTGGGGCAACCATCACATGGTGCTCGGTGGCGCGGTCAAGGGCGGCGACTTCTATGGTGCCTTCCCCACCCTGGCACTCAAGGGGCCGGATGATATCGACGGTGCCGGTCGCTGGCTGCCCACCACCTCGATAGACCAGTACGCCGCCACCTTTGCCAGATGGTTTGGTGTGGCCGATAGTGAGTTGACCACGGTATTGCCTTATCTGTCGCGCTTCAACCAAACCCATATGGGCTTTCTGTGAAACAGCAGCGTATGACGACCCCAGTACTGCGTACCGCCTTGCTGGCCTGTGGGCTGGCTGGCTTGGCGCTGCCTGCCGGCGCCGGCAGCGTGGATATAGGCCGCACGCGCTATCTGGAGAACTGCCTGGTCTGCCACGGCATGCCACCCGATCAGTTGAGCAATCCCTCGGTATTGGCCGGCACCGATGCGCCGGCCAATATCCGCCATGCCATCAACACCCAGGTGCAGATGCGCCATCTGGCACCGTTGACCGATACCGACCTGGCCAATATCGCCACTTTCCTGGGCAAACCGCTGACCACCGATGCCGACCGCACCTTTGATTGGGGCGAAACGGCCTACCCGGAACTGCTGGCACCCGCCAAGGCCAAGTCGGCCGTATATGACGGCTATTACTACCGCTATTACTCGACCACCAACGTCTACATCGGCATCAAGAATGGCCGGCTGTATTTCCTGGATGGCAATGTCCCTGGCGAGCCGCTGGATCTGGCGCCAGCCGATTACTACCTGGGCCAAGCCGAGGCGGCAGGTTTCTGACCGGTAGCCTGCGGTAGCAGGCTACCGGGTGGCTTTGAACAGGCTCTTAGCCAGGGCGCAGGCCCAGTTCCCGCCATCGGGTTGCGGGTATGGCAGCCGGCGCATGCATCAGCAGGTCTTCGCCGTTGGCTGCCAGCGGGAAGGCCACGACTTCGCGCAGGTTGCTGCTCTGGGTCAGCAGCATCACCATGCGGTCTATGCCGGGTGCGGCACCACCGTGCGGCGGCACGCCGTGGCGGAAGGCAGCCAGCATGCCGCCGAATTCCTGTTCTACCTGTGCAGGCTGATAGCCGGCCAGCCTGAAGGCCTCAATCAGGGTCTCGGGCTCATGGTTGCGGATGGCGCCTGAGCAGAGTTCTATCCCGTTGACCACGATATCGTATTGCTGGGCCGTGATGCTGAGCGGGTCTTGCTCGCGAAGGGCCGCCATGCCGCCGTGGGGCATGGAAAAGGGGTTGTGGCAAAAACCCACCTTGCCGTGTTCATCCAGCTCGTACATGGGGAAGTCCACCACCCAGGCGAAGCGGTAGTCGTGTGGGTCAACAGGCAGCAGCGGCATCAAGGCCTGGCGCAGGGCTCTGACTGTTTGTGCGACGGCGGTCTCCTGGCCTATCAGCAACCACAGCTGGGCACCATCTGGCAGTGCGGCTGCGCCCGCCAGTTGCAAGGGGGCGGTGGCGGGCAGTTGTTTCCATAACCCGCCGCCCCAACCATCATCCTTACGCACGCCATGTATCACGGTCACACCCTCGCAAGCGGCCTCGCTGGCGATGCGCTGGCCCCAGCCACGCGTCTGGCTGGCGCTCTCTGCAACGGCAATGACGCGGGCGGTGGTGCCGGCCGGTAGTAGCTGCGGGGCGTGCTGCTGCAGCCAGTTCTCGGCGCCTTCGGCTGTCCATGGATAGCGCAGGTCGGGCTTGTCGCAGCCATAGCGGGCCATGGCCTCGCGGTAGGGGATGCGCGGCCAGGGGCCAGGTGTGATGCGGGCCGCTGTGTCGCCAGCCAGGAAGACCTGGGGCAGTACCCGCTCCATGACGCTGAAAACTTCTTCCTGGTGGGTCCAGGCCATTTCGAAGTCTAGCTGGTAGAACTCGCCTGGCGATCGGTCGGCGCGGGAGGCTTCATCGCGAAAGCAGGGCGCAACCTGGAAGTAGCGATCCAGCCCGGCAGCCATCAACAACTGCTTGAATTGCTGGGGGGCCTGGGGCAGGGCGTAGAACTTGCCGGGATGCACGCGCGACGGCACCAGGAAGTCGCGGGCACCCTCGGGGCTGGACGCGGTGAGCAAGGGTGTCTGGATTTCCAGAAAGCCCTCGGCCTTCATGGCGCTGCGGCAAGCATCGATAACGGCGGTACGTACCCGTAGGCGTTCCAGCATGTCGGGCCGGCGCAGGTCCAGATAGCGGTAGCTGAGGCGCAGCCGCTCGTCGGCACGGGCGAAGTCGCTGAGCGGTGTAGGCAGCGGCGCGGCACGGCTGACGATATGGGCGCTTTGCAGGACGACCTCCACCTCGCCCGTAGGCAGACCGGCGTTGCGGGTGGCGGGGCTGCGCGCAACCAGGGTGCCGACGATGTATAGCGTGCTCTCCACTGGCAGGTGCTCCAGCTCCTCAAACTGCGGGTGCTGGGCATCGACCACCAGTTGCACCCGGCCACTGCTGTCGCGCAGATCGAGAAACAGTACGCCGCCATGCGAGCGCTTGCCGTTGAGAAAGCCGGCCAGCCGCACCTGTTGATCCAGGTTGGCAAGACGCAGGCTGCCAGCGGCATGGCTACGATAGCTTGGGTAGTCGGTATGGCTTTGCATGGTAGGGCTCCTGATAAAGGACGAAAAAAAGCGAGGGGGCCTTTCGGCCCCCTCGCTGGAATTTGGTGTCGGCTGTATGTTAGCCGGGTCGGTACTTCGCTACACCAAACGCCATCGCGACAAGGGCCTGAGGACCGTTGTCGTTGCGATTATTATTGGCAGCAAGGAGGGCGAAGTGGGAGTACATGTTTTTTATCGTGGCCTAAACCGGCGTGGTGCGCAAGGGGTGTGTGAGATGAGGCGGAGCAATCCCTGGGGGCTTCAGGCTAGCGGGCGTGGTGTGGGCCTGTTTGGCGCAAGCCATTTACGGGGAGCCTAACCATGCCCTGCACCTTGCGTCGTAGCCTGACTGCCGGAGAGCGCCAGTTGCTGGGGAGTGTGTTTGGCCGCGCGCTGGACTACGACCGGATACGCATCTGCTCACTGGGTGCCATGCCGGGTGCCGCTGCCACCGTGCTGGGTTGCCATATCAGCTATGCGGCCGCCTGGTACAGGCCGGATTTTGCCCTGGCGGAACTGGCCTTGCAGGCGCTCCTGGTACACGAGGCCACCCATGTGTGGCAGTACCAGCAACGCAGGCAGACAGGCTATACCACGCCACTGAAGGCGGCCTGGGAGCATCTTCGATACGGCCGGCAAGGGGTTTACGACTACAGGCTGGCGCCGGGCAAAGCCTTGTGCGACTACCGTTACGAACAACAAGGGCGTCTGCTGCAGGATTACTACCTGCTGAAACACGGTGCGGCACCGGCAGCGGCACCGGATAGTCTGGCCGACTATGAAGCGGTGATCTACCGATCCATCCGCCGGGATGCTTGAGTGACCTTGCCAGGCCACTCGGCTACCCAGGCCTGCTGTGCGGCTGTCTCGGGGGAGTGCGGCAGCCGCGCGGACTTGGCCACGGTAGCCCAGTGCGCCTGCAGGGTATGCAGGGCGGTGGCCGGGCTCATGCCTTGTTCAATCAGGTAACAGCCAATGACGGTGCCGGTACGGCCTACGCCACCCCAGCAATGCACGTAAACCCGCCGGCCCTGCTCCAGGGCGGTGGTGATGGCATCGAGTATGGCGCGCATTTGGCTGGCAGAGGCGGGGACCGATTTATCGGCAATGGCAAAGCGTTGGTGGATGATATCGGCCCCAGCGGGCAGCAAGGGCTGGTAAGGGGCCAGTTCGCCGTCTTCGGTCAGGTCGATGAAGTGATTGATGCCTGCCGCCAGGTAGGCAGCCAGCTTGGCCGTGGAGCTGCCGTCGTCTTTATCCCTGGGGTACTCGCCAGCCAGCAAGCTGCCGGGTAGTACCCAGTAGCTGTTGGCGTTGGGGCGTGCCGGGGCGTTCATGCGGCGAACTCGATATAGGCTACCGGCACATGGCCGGTGAGCCAGACGCCGTTGGCCGAGCAGTAGAAGGCATGGCCGGTGTTGTGCAGCGCCAGGGCCTTGATGCGCAGTATGGTGGGTTTTCCGTGCCGTTCGCCGACATTGATGGCGGTTTCCGGCTGGGTGGACAGATGCACATGCTGGCGAGAACCCGGCTTGAGGCCATCCCGTCGTATCTGCTCGACAAAGCGGGTGGCGGTGCCGTGGTACAGCACTTCGGGCGGCGTGACAGGCTGCAGGCCCAGATCGATATCGACCGAATGGCCCTGGTTGGCGCGTATCCGGCCTTGTGCCTCATCCAGGGCAAAGCGCTGCTTGTCGTTATTGGCGACCACTTCGCGCAGCAGCGGGAGGTCCAGTTTTCTGCCCTTCCGGGCTGCGCAGCTAATCAGTTCGTCCAGATCGGCCCAGCCGTTCGCGTCCAGCGTCAGGCCGATGGCATCGGGTTGATGGCGGAGCACCAGGCTCAGGAATTTGCTTGTGTGTTTCAGATCGTTCTTCATGGTTTTATTGTTCTTTGTTAGGGGGTCAAACAGGCTGGAGCGAGAGCTTGTTTGTGGGCATGCCTAGCCTGTTGATGGTCGGTTGGGGTCTATCAGCTTCAGAAAATGGTCGAGGATGATGAAATGGTCCTCGAACAGTTGCTCTTCCATGCTGGCCAACTGGTCTATTGCTACCCAGCGGGCGGCCGAGGCGTCGTCTGCCGCCTGCATGGGGGGTAGGTCGGCCAGGGGCAGGGCATAGTAGTAGGCGTGGGTGAGGGTACGGCCGCGCAGACTGCGCTCGGGGTGATCGAACAGGGCCTGGCCTTGCAGGCTGGCTTGCAGCTCGGTGTCGGCTAGTGTCAGGCCGGTTTCTTCGCGTAGTTCGCGTAGGGCTGCCGCAGCCACCCGCTCGTGCTGATCCAGAAACCCCCCGGGCAGCGCCCAGCTGCCTTTGCCCGGTTGGCCGCCTCGCTGTATCAGCAGCACCTTGTCGCAGCAGCGCACCACGGTATCCACGGTGACAAACACCGGCGGGAAGGGGGCCTTGGCCCAGGCTTGCTGGTAGTCCTGCAGGTAGCGGTATTCGGCCAGCAGGCTGGCAAAGGCCGGGCTGTCGGCAAAGGCTTGCAAGGTATGGCTGACCGGCGCTGGCAGTTGAGCGGCAATAGCCTGAGTATCACCTTCTGCCTCAAACCACTGGCGCCGCAGATCGGTGGCGTTGAGGCCTGCCACATTGTCGGTGTGTACCAGCGGCCAGTCGGGGAAGTCGTGCAGGTAGCGCGAGCTATGATCCTTGACATGGCCGAACAGTCCGAGCGTTTCACCAGGCTGTGTCACTGCCGCCACGCCCTGGCGCACGGCCTCGGCCCAGCGCGCACCGTTGTAGTAGTCGCGCATGGGCACAAAGCGCACCCTGTCGGCATCGGCGCCCAGGCTGGCACGTATCATGGCTTCGCGCTCGGCCACATTGAAGGGATTGCGCACGCTGCGGGGCCGGAAGGCCGAGCCCAGCACCAGTATCAGCGAGGGTGCCAGTGCCAATGCCTGCCGTATCAGCGCCAGATGGCTGTTATGCAGGGGTTGGAAGCGGCCTATGTAGACCAGGGTGTCGAACGACATAGCAAGCTATCCATTCCTGAGTTGTTCACGTGCCTGCATCAACGCAAAGCCGAGCAGGTTGGGGCCTTTCCAGCGGGCCGGTTGCTCAATATGTGGATGGTCGGCCGCAAGGCCAATGCCCCAGATGGCATCCACGGGGCTGGCCTCGACCAGCACCCGTTCGCCAGTATCGAGCAGATAAGCCAGATGGGCCGGGTTCTGAGCAAACTTTGCCAAATTGCCTTGCGTGACGACGTCAAAACGGGCGTCACGCCAGCGCGCTTCGTCATAGTTGACGATCTGCCGACCTAGTTTCTTTGCTTCGGCAGGGTTGCCTGCCTGGATGATTTGGGCGGCGATGGCGGTGTCCCCAAACAGCAGGGCCTTGCGCATCATCATGTAGTGCTCTGCAGTGGCATAGCGTATGCCGTCCAGCTCAAATGCAAGGGGATACCACTGGCTCAGGCAGCTCTTGTCGATAACGCCCGGCGCACTGGGCGTGTGCCCCCAGAATGGCAAGTACTTGAGTTTTCTTGACCCGGCTTGGGCGATCAGTTCCGCCAGCAGGGCGGACTCAGTTGGCGTGAGTTCAGTCATGATGTGTGTTCAATATTGCGCCGCAATTGGCATCTGCCGCCCATTGCCAAAGGCGCGGTTGCGCACCCGGATGATAGGTGGGGCCTGGCGACGCTTGAATTCGGATTTGGCGATCAGCCCCAGCACCTTGGCTATGGTGTTGCCGCCGCCAAGGGCTTGCATGCCGGCCACAAAGTTGCGGGCAGAGGTGTATTCCTCGGGACGCAGGCGATGGCCTTCGATATGTAGCTTGAGGATCTCGTCCAGCACCGGGTAGGGGGGCAGGGAGTCGCTGTCCTTCTGGCCTTCGGACAATTCGGCCGAGGGTTCCTTGTCGATGATGGCCTGCGGTATCAGCTCGCGGCCATGGCGGGCGTTGTAGTGGCGTGCCAGGGCGAACACCTCGGTCTTGTAGAGGTCGCCTATGATATTGAGGCCGCCATTGGTATCGCCATACAGGGTGCAGTAGCCCACCGATATCTCGGACTTGTTGCCGGTGGTCAACAGCAGGTGGCCGAAATGGTTGGAGTATTCCATCAGAATGGTGCCGCGTATGCGTGCTTGCAGGTTCTCTACCGTCAGGCGTGATGGTGCTGGGCCGAAGGCCGCCTCGAACTGGCCACGATAGCCGCCTACCAGCTCGGCTATCGGATGGGTGAGCAGCTTGACCCCCAGGTTCTGGCACAGCAGGGCCGAGTCGCTGACACTGCCGCTGCTGGAGTATTGCGAGGGCATGGTAATGGCGGTGACGTTGTCCGGCCCCAGGGCGTCGGCAGCCAGTGCCAGGGTGAGGGCGCTGTCTATGCCGCCGGAGCTGCCGATGACGACCTGCTTGAAGCCTATCTTGCGGGCGTAGTCCTGCAGGCCCAGGACGATCTGCCGGTAGTAGAACTCGCTGTCTGCCATGGCGGCGCTGACGGCTTGATCCAGCATGCGGCCATCGTGGTGGAAGTCGCCGTCAAAGCCCAGGGTCTGTACGGCTTCCTCAAACAGTGGCAACTGGTGCACCACACCGTGGCGGGGGTGGACGGCAAACGAGCCACCATCGAACACAATCTGGTCATTGCCACCCACCTGGTTGATGTAGACCAGGGGCAGCTTCCAGTGCTGTGCCACACCGGTAAACAGGGCGTGCCGCTGCTCGGGCTTGCCCACATTGCTGGGGCTGGCATTGATGCTGACGATCAGGTCCACCCCGGCTTGCGCCAGAGTCTGCACCGGGTCGATGGCGTAGTCGGTGCCCTGCTGGTTCCAGGCATCCTCGCAGATGACAAAGCCCAGCCGCTGGCCTGCCACGGTGAGGATGGCGGCCCGGTTCGGGCCGGGCTCAAAATGCCGACGTTCGTCGAAGATATTGTAGGTAGGCAGCAGTTGCTTGTGATACTGCAGCACGATCTGGCCTTGCTGCAGCACCAGCAGGCTGTTGTGCAGGGGCTTGCCCACGCCGGTGTTGGCGGTGGCGGCGCCAATGACCAGGGTGGCGCTGGTGTGGCGCGATTCGGCCAGCATGGCATCCAGCGCCTGCTGTTGGCGGGCCAGGAAGTCCGGTTCCTCCACCATGTCCTGCGGGTAGTAGCCCGACAGGCAGAGCTCGGAAAAAACGATCAGGTCGGCCCCCTGGGCCTGGGCAATGGCGGCGCGCATGCGGGCCAGGTTGCCGTCGAAGTCGCACAGCTTGTAATCGAGCTGGGCCATGGCGATCTGAATACGCATGGGTTTACTCCTTGGTGATCTGAAAGACATCACGCAGATAGTTGAGGAAATTCAGGTCCTCGCACATGCCCTTGCCCGGACTGTCGCTGACCTTGGCGACGGGCTGGCCATTGCATTGCACCAGCTTCATCACAATCTGCAGCGGCACCTGGCCGCAGTCGTTGGACAGATCGGTGCCTATGCCAAAGCCAGTGCGGGCGCGGTCGGCAAAGCGGCGGTACAGGGCGAAGGATCTCTCCAGGTTGAGCCCGTCGCTGAATACCAGCATCTTGTTGCTGGGATCGATGCGCATGTCGTTGTAGTGGGCCAAGGCTTTCTCGCCCCACTCGAAGGGGTCGCCCGAGTCGTGGCGCAGGCCGTCGAACAGCTTGCAGAAATACAGATCGAAATCGCGCAGGAAGGCATCCATGCCCACCACATCGGTCAGGGCGATGCCCAGGTCGCCACGGTATTCCCGCACCCAGTGTTCCAGCGCGTTCTTCTGGAAATCGCGCAGGCGCGAGCCGAAAGACTGGAAGGCCTGCAGGTACTCGTGCGCCATGGTGCCTATGGGGGTAAGGCCGTAGCGCTTGGCCAGCAAGACATTGCTGGTGCCGCGCATAAAGGGCTCGCCTTCGCGGGCCAGGGTGGCGACCACCCGCTCATGCCACTCGCGCGAGTAGCGGCGACGGGTGCCGAAATCGAAAAACACAAAGGGTGTGCGCCGCGCCGGCTCGCCGGCAAATGCGCGCAGCTGGGCCAGCTTGGTCGCCAGCCTTTGCTCGCCCTCGGCCCAGGCGGGCTCCCATGGGAACTGGCGGAAATACACTTCGTTGACGATGGCCAGGACATATATCTCATACAGCATGCAATGCAGCATGGGGCCTTTGACCCGTATGGCCAGCTCGTGGGGGTGCGCGGCAGGAACGCTGACCTCGATAAACCGACGCTGCAGCTGGAACAGACGCAGGAAATCGACAAAGTCCGACTTGATGAAGCGCAGGCCGGCCAGATACGCCAGCTCGTCTTCGCTGAAGCGCAGACTGCACAGGTGGTCCAGCTGGGCGTTGACTTCGTCCAGCAGGCCCGCCAGCGGCAGGGTGGGCAGGTTGCGGCACTTGAAAGCGTACTCGGCCTGGGTCTCAGGCTGGTGATGCAGTATCTCCTGCATCATGGTGAACTTGTAGAGATCGGTATCCAGCAGGCTCTGGATGACGGGCTCGGTTGGCATACGGGCCATGGTGGTGTCCTTGCGGGGTGCTTGGGATGCCCCGCTCGATAGTTATAGGGTCAAGCCTGGAATGGCGCAGTGTCGTCGGTATTGACCAAGAGGTGATTTGCAGATGCTAGGCAGCAAAGTCACAGCTCTGCGCCTGCCGCATTCCCCTGCGAGTCATCTCTTCGACAAAGGCGACACCCAAAGACTCAAACCCGCTTACCGGGCTGGCGCAGTCGGTCAGCAGCATCAGCTTGCCGATGTGGTCGGGGCCCAGTTGCTCGGCCAGGTCTCGCACCGTGCTGGCGACGCAATGCGAGAGAGCCTCGCCGGCGATCAGAATGGTGTCGGCCCGGCGTAGCTGGGCCAGCAGCGCCTGGTTGACCAGGGTGTGGGGATCGGCGTCGTCGGGCACCTCGGCCTGGATGGCGGAATAGTGCTCGGTGGTCGGGTTGATGCCCTTGGTCACGTAGTTCACTGTGCGCAGCTGCGTGCGTCCCCACTGAAGGAGGGCCTCGAACAGGGTGGCTTCCACGTTGTGGCCCCAACTGCCCAGCAGGCAATGCTCGGGCCAGATGATGAGCTGATAGCGACCGCGCTCGGCCAGGGTCTGGACATAGGCCAGGCTGCGTGCGGCCTGGCTGGAATCGCGTGCCTGCCAGCGGCCCTGGCGCACCTCGTCGAGACTGATGACGGTAAACGGGGCTGGCGATACGCCCGCTGCATCCTGCCACCAGCCGGGGTGAGCGATATCCAATGGATTGTGGGTATCCAGGGTGACATGAATGGCATCAAGCTGCTGGCCGATGCGGGCGACCAGGCCCGCCAGCCTTTGCATGTCGGCCTGGGCGCCCGGGACCGGCAGGGCGGCGCCGGGGATGTCGCAGAAGTCGTTCTGCGGATCAATGATCAGGAGTTGTGTCTTGCCCAGGGTATTCATGCTGCCATCCTTCGCTGTTGGCGGTTGGGTTGAGACTATTCTGGCAAACATATTCGCATATTGCAACTAACAAAATTACCAAGCAGCTTGGGTGGCTAAGGATTGCTGTCTATGTGGCTATTTCACTGCGATTCATTTGCCATGTCGGTGTCGGCTTGCACTCTGTTTTGTTAGTGGTATTATGAAACTAACAAGCGAGGTGGTCATGGAGCAGAATATTATCGTCAGTGTGGATGTGGTGCTGTTCACATTGAGCGAAGGACAACTCAAGATCGTATTGCTGCGGCGCGAGCGCGACCCCTATGCCGGGCAGCTGGCCCTGCCTGGGGGCTATATCCATGCGGACAAGGATCGCGACAGCCTGGCGTCGGCAGAGCGGGTGCTATTGAACAAGACTGGGCTGGTATCGCCCTATCTGGAGCAGTTGTATACCTTCAGCGGCGGGGTACGCGATCCCCGTGGCTGGTCGTTGAGCGTGGCCTACTATGCACTGGTGCATGAAAGCCTGCTGGTGCCCGATGCCGAGCTGCGTTTCGAGCTATGGCCGGTGGCGGCGGTGCCGGATCTGCCTTTCGACCATAACCGCATAGTCGACCATGCGGCCAAGCGCTTGCGGGACAAGTCCACCTATACATCCTTGCCCTGCCATCTGCTGCCCGAGCTGTTTACCCTGACTGAGCTGCAGCAGACCTATGAGCACATCCTGGGGGTGGCGCTGGACAAGAGTGTGTTCAGGCGCAAGCTGCCTGAGCTGGATTTTCTGGAAGCGGTGCCCGATGCCATCCGCCAGGGCAAGCACAGGCCGGCGCAGCTATACCGGCTGCGCCCCGACCGGCGGTTGACCATATTCGACAAGACGGTTTGAGGGCCTGTTATGAACAAGACTCCCCAACGAGGTGGTGTGATGACAGAACAAGAGCGTTACCGTGGCTGCCTGCTGGGCCTGGCCTGTGGCGATGCGGTGGGTACGACCGAGGAATTCAGCGTGCGCGGCAGTTTTGCGCCGATTACCGACATGGTCGGGGGCGGGCCTTTCAAGCTGCCGGCCGGCGCCTGGACCGATGATTGCGCCATGGCGCTGTGCCTGGCGCAAAGTCTGCTGTACTGCCAGGGCTTCAATGCGGTCGACCAGATGAACCGCTACACCAACTGGGCTGACCATGGCTATATGAGCAGCACGGGTAGCTGCTTTGATATCGGCATGACGGTGGCGCGGGCGCTGGAGCGTTATCGCAAGACGGGCGACCCCTATGCCGGCGATACCGATCCACACACCGCTGGCAATGGCTCGCTGATGCGGCTGGCACCGGTGCCGATGTTTTATGGCAACAGCCTGGCGCGTACCGTGCACTATGCGGGCGAGAGTGCCCGCACCACCCATGGCGCCGAAGAGGCCATTGCCTGTACCAGGCTGTTTGCCACCCAGCTGCATCTGGCCCTTATGGGGGCCGGCAAGCAGCAGATTGTGCTGGAGCATGGTTTTCATACCGGCGTGCCCATGGTGGCCGCGCTGGCGGCGGGGGGCTGGCAACGCAAGAGCGAGCGCGATATCCGTGGCAGTGGCTACGTGGTCGAATCGTTGGAGGCGGCGCTGTGGTGCTTCTGGCAGACCGACAGCTACGAAGCGGCGGTCTTGAAGGCGGCCAATCTGGGCGATGATGCCGATACCACGGCGGCCATCTGCGGCCAACTGGCCGGTGCCTACTACGGTGTGGCAGGCATACCGCCGCGCTGGCTGGCCAAGCTGGTGATGCACGACGATATCGTACAACTGGCTGACCGTTTACTGGCCGAGCGTGAGCCGGTCGCACCCTTGGGAGTCCAGCCATGATGCCCTCCTATCTTGAGATTGCTGCGGCGCTGACGACGGCGCTGGCCATCTGGCTGGCTGCGCGCAACAACCCGCACACCTGGTCTACCGGCATCGTGGCCTGTGTGCTGTATGGCGTGGTGTTCTTCCAGGCCAAGCTGTATGCCGACGTGACCCTGCAGGTGTTCTTTGTCATCACCAGCCTGGTGGGCTGGTGGCAATGGCTGCACGGTAAATCGGGCGCCGTGCTGCCCATCAGCCGCACACCGGGCCTAAGCCTGGTGCTGTATGTCGTAGGGGCCATCGTAGTGGCGGTGGGCTATGGCGCCATACTGCATTACTACACCGATGCCTATGCGCCTTTTGTGGATTCGCTGGTGCTGACTTTCAGTGTGCTGGGGCAGTTCCTGCTGATGTCGCGGCGGCTGGAGTGCTGGTATGCCTGGCTGATCGTCAACACCCTGTCGGTGCCGCTGTACTTCTCGCGCGAGCTGTACCTGACCGGGGGCCTGTATCTGATCTGCTGGTTCAATGCCTGGTATGGCATGTACCGCTGGCGGCGGGAGTTTGCCGCCCAGTCCAAGCCAGCGGCGACCTTGCTGGTGCATGGCGCAGGTGCCTGATGGAAAAGCGTTTCCGGGCCGGCCTGGTGGTCGGCAAGTTCTCGCCGCTGCACCAGGGGCATGTGTTCCTGATCAAGACCGCACTGGAGCAATGCCAGCAGGTCTACCTGATCAGCTACTCCCTGCCTGAGCTGCCCGGATGCGGTGCCGAGTTGCGCGAACGCTGGCTGGCCGATGCTTTTCCGCAGGCGCATAGACTGGTGGTGACACCGGCCCGGGTAGCGGCCTGGCAGGCCGAGGGCCGCGCCCTGGCAGACTTGCCCGACAATGCCGCACCCGATGCGGCGCATCGGCATTTTGTGGGACAGCTTTGCCTGACCGTGCTGGAAACCACGGTGGACGCGGTGTTTACCAGCGAGGATTATGGTGATGGCTTTGCCGCCGTGCTGAGCCAGGATTTCGCCGCCGTGGGTGCAGGGCTGGTGCAGCATGTGCAGGTGGACAGGGCGCGCTTGACCGTACCGATATCGGCCACCCGCCTGCGTGCCGACATCCATGGCCTGCGCAGCTACCTGGCTCCTGGTGTTTATGCTGATTTTGCCCGGCGGATCTGCCTGCTGGGTGGGGAATCCACCGGCAAGAGCACGCTGGCGGTAGCGCTGGCAGCTGCCCTCGATACCATCAGCGTGGCCGAGTACGGCCGTGAGTTGTGGGAGTGCCGGCAGGGCCAACTGGCCTACCCTGATTTGCTGGACATAGGCCGCGAGCAGGTGCGGCGTGAGGGGCTGGCGGCGGAGTCGGCGCGGGTCTACCTGATCTGCGATACCTCGCCGCTCACCACGCTGTTTTACTGCCGGCACCTGTTTGGCCGCGCCGAGCCTGAGCTGCAGGCGCTGGCCGGCCGGCCCTATGACCTGACCCTGCTGTGCGCACCGGATTTCCCCTTTGTGCAGGATGGCACGCGCCAGGGCGTGGCGTTCCAGGCCATGCAGCATGCCTGGTACCAGGCCGAGCTGGCGGCACGAGGCATCGCCTACAGCCTGGTGCAAGGCAGCGTGGCCGAGCGGGTGGCCTGCACGACCAGGCTGCTGTCAGACCGCTTTGGGAAATAACAGCAGGGGCATCACCGTACTAGATTGAGGGGGTGTTGGGTACCAGCCTGGCTGTCTGCATGCAATGCTCCATAAAAAGCAAAAGGGGCGCATTAGCGCCCCCGGGTGGTGAAAAGCAGTATTTCAACGCCTGGTTGTTGAAACTGCACGGGTCGACCAGCGATCAGGGGGTTTGGCCGACATAGTCGCTGCCAAAGAACTCGCGCAGCATAAAGGCCTCCAGCTCGGCGCTATGTTGCGGCCTAGCCGACAGCACCACGGTGCGTCCCAGTCGATGGGATTCCCAGTTGAAATTGCCCTGGTAGTGCCGGCGTATCACCTCGATCATCCGCCGTATGATGGCCAGTTCCAGATCGCCGCCGCGCTCGACTTCGACTTCTATCAGTTCGCGTCGGCCACTGCTATAGCTGCCTTGCCAGCCACGGAAGGCGAACTGGGCGGTGCGGCTGCCCTTGTTGACGATGGTGAAGATGCCATTGGTGCCCGGCATTTGCAGGTTGCGGCGTATGGTGGCGTCACGCAAGGCGTCGGCGGACGGTGGTGGGGCCTCTGCTTCGGGCTCGGGGGCGATGCCCAGGGCCTCATCAATGGCGCGGCGTTTTTCGCGTTGTGCCCTGACATAGTCTTCCATGTCCACCGCCTGCGGTGCAGGTTGCACGGGCGGAGGGGCGGCTTCGGGCTGGGGCATGGCCAATCGCTTGGGTGACGGTGGCGGTGTCATGGGTGGTGGTGGCTCGGCCGGTTTTTCCTGGCGCGGCCGGGGCTCATCCTCTGCTTTGGCTGGGGACGGCGATGCGGTGCTGCTGTTGGTGCTGCGGTCTGGCAGCAGGCGCAACACCAAGGGCAGGGTACTCATCTGCCCCTCGGGGCTGACCAGCACCTGCATATTGGCGCGTGTCAGCGCATACAGCACCAGGATGTGGACCAGCGCGGTCACGCCTATGGCCAGGACCGTGCGCCGCTTGATTGAAAGCTCGACGTCCGTGCTCTGCCAATGTGGCCATTGCCGGCTCAGGGTGGGCAGGGCGATTGCGGGTGTGCTGCTCATGGGCTGACGGGTGGGTGGCTATCTGAAACCGGATTTGTGGTGCTGGCAGGGCCGGCTGTGTGAGTGGCGTTGATCCACTTAGTTTCGCACACCGCCGTTCAATCAAGTATGAGCAGATTGTATCTGTCGCCAATCCAACCCAAATCGGGCCAGGTATTTGCGCAGGCGGTCGGCGTCGTTGCTGCTGGCCTTCTCCAGCCGCGATGCACCAAACAGGCGACGGCCTGCATCCGATAGCGAGCTGGCCTGACGGCAGACGCGCAACACGCTCTCCAGTTGCAGCTTGTCGAACAGATCCAGCTGGTTTGCCGCTTCGCCCAGCAGTGTATCGAGTTCAGAGGTGCTGGTGTCCTGCCAGCCTTGCCGCAGTCGGGTGGTTTCCTCATCCACCTCGGCCACGCTGATGCGGCCGGCTTCGGCCAGGGTGGCCAGGCGGGTGATGGAGGCCGACAACTCGCGGAAATTGCCGCTCCAGCGGGCGTCGGCCGACGTGGCGAACTTCAGGTAGGCGCGCCGTGCTTCGACATTGAAGCGTACCTGCTCGCCCTGTTCGCGAGCGTAGCGGGCCAGTTCGAACTCAAGGTTGGGTTCGATATCTTCCGGTCGTTCAGCCAGGCCGGGCAGGGTGTAGGTCCACAGATTGATACGGGCATACAGGTCTTCGCGAAAGCGGCCTTCTGCCACCCATAGGCGCAGGTCGCGCACCGTGCCGGCAATCAGCTGGAAGTCGCTTTCCACTTCGCGGTCGCCACCCAGGGGGAAGAAACGCTTCTCCTCGATGGCCTTGAGCAGCATGGCCTGCTCATCGAGGCCCAGTTCGCCGATTTCGTCCAGAAACAGCAAGCCGCCGTCGGCACTGCGCAGCAGGCCGGCCCGCTCGGTCTGTGCACCGGTGAAGGCGCCCTTGACGTGGCCAAACAGTGCCGACATGGCGCTATCGCCGCGCAAGGTGGCGCAATTGACTTCCACAAACCGGCCAGCCAGTTGATGGCGGCTGCGGCGCATCTCGTACACCCGCCGGGCCAGAAAGGATTTGCCAGCGCCGGTGGGGCCGCAGAACAGCATGGGCGCCTTGGAGCGGACGGCGACCCGTTCTATCTGCTCGATCATGCGATTGAAGCGGGCATTGCGGGTGGCAATGCCTGATTTGAGGAAGGAGACGGATTCGTCGCGCTCCTGGGCGAAGCGGGTGGCGATCTTGTCGTAACGCGAGAGGTCGAGGTCTATCAGGGTGTAGCTGCCCGCTACATCCTCGCCTTCGCGCTTCTTGGGGGGCGAGGTTTGCAGCAGGCGGGCGGGCAGGTAGCGCGATTCAGCCAGCAGGAACCAGCATATCTGGGCGACGTGGGTGCCAGTGGTGATATGGACCAGATAGTCCTCGTTCTCGGTATCGACAGGGTAGCCATGGGCAAAGTCATGCAGTGCGCCATAGACCTCCTCGAAATCCCAGGGGTTTTGCAGGTTGACTTCGACGCTGACGACCTCGGTACCGGGTGAGATGGCGGCGACATCGTTGCGTATGCGCTCGAACAGTCCACGGCTGCGACTATCGTGCAGTAGCTCCAGCCTGTGCACCAAGAGATCGGGTTGTTGGCACAGGCCTACGGTGGGCCGCCATTTCTCCCAGCGTTGACTGCCTCGCCCGGCGTAGTCCAGCACGGTGCCGATAAAGCCCATTACCACAGTCTTGCGCATGTTTTATACCAGTAGATAAATCAGTATCTAATACTATCAATTTTTCTGATTTATGGTTGGCTTGGTATAGTGGTTCGGTGCAAGGGGTTTACTTTAATTGCTATTTAAAACAATGGCTTGATGTTTTCTTCTGTGTCGCTGAACAAGGCTGGCATGCTGCTTGCGATAACTTAGGCATACAACGACGAAAGCGAGATGCCAAATGGCCAACCAGCAACTGTTCAATACCTTGCTCGCCCCATTGCCCACCAGCAACGCAGTGAACCAGGAGCAAACACCGGCATATGCCTATACCCCCAAGCACAAGCTGGCCCAGCTGGCGATGACGGGCTGCCTGAACCAGACCTACTACGCCGATGCGCAAGCGCAACTGGCCGATGTGCTGGCACTGGTGCAGGAGCTGGATGCGGATTATGTCGCCAAGACGGCGGTGTACTGCCGCGAGCGCGGCCTGATGAAGGATATGCCGGCGCTGCTGACTGCCCTGTTGGCTGCCCAGCGCGCTCCCCAACTGCCAGCCGTATTCGCTCGGGTAATCAACAACGGCAAGATGCTGCGGAACTTTGTGCAGATACTGCGTAGCGGTGTGACAGGTCGCAAGTCGTTGGGTAGCCGGCCCAAGAAGCTGGTGCAGGCCTGGTTGAATACGGCCAGCGAGCAGCAACTGTTGCAGGCTGCCGTGGGTAATGCGCCGTCGCTGGCCGATGTGGTGAAGATGGTGCACCCCAAGCCTGCAGAAGCATGGCGCGAGGCCTTCTTTGCCTGGTTGATAGGCAAGCCTTACCAGGCAGACAAGCTCCCCCCGGCTACCCGTAGCCTGCTGGCCTACCGTGCAGGCGAATTGGCTGAGTTGCCCACCGTGCCATTTCAGCTCTTGAGCAACGAGGCATTGACTGCGGCGGAATGGGCGGTGCTGGCGCAGCACATGGGTTGGCAAGCACTGCGCATGAACTTGAACACCCTGGCCCGCCAGGGGGCGTTTGCCCTGCCCGGTGTGCCCGAGCAAGTGGCAGCGCGGCTGGCAGACCCGGCCGCTGTGGCCAAGGCACGGGTATATCCCTACCAGTTGCTGGCCGCATACCGTATGGCGGGTGACGATGTACCGGCCGTGGTACGCAATGCCTTGCAGGATGCGCTGGATATCTCGCTGGTGAATGTGCCCAAGCTGGAGGGGCAGGTGGTGATCTGTCCGGATGTATCCGGCTCCATGTCCAGCCCGGTAACCGGTGTGCGCCAGGGGGCAAGTACCAAGGTGCGCTGCATCGATGTCGCTGCGTTGGTGTCCGCCGCCATCC
Source organism: Chitinimonas sp. JJ19 (assembly GCF_036961565.1). Classification (NCBI taxonomy): domain Bacteria; kingdom Pseudomonadati; phylum Pseudomonadota; class Betaproteobacteria; order Neisseriales; family Chitinibacteraceae; genus Chitinimonas; species Chitinimonas sp. JJ19. The sequence goes on along the minus strand of NZ_JBAMDD010000007.1, from coordinate 58,867 downwards.
TGCGTACTCACCCGGATGCCCGTGTCCTGCCGTTTGAAGTGAAGGTGGTGGATCTGGCGCTGAATCCCCGCGATTCGGTCATGACCAATGCGCAGAAGCTGGCGGCAATTGGTGGTGGCGGGACGGCGTGCTCGGCGCCGCTGGCCAAGCTGGTGGCAGAGGGTGCCAAGGTCGATGTGGTGATACTGGTGTCCGATAACGAATCCTGGGTCGATGCATCGCGCCGTGGTGCTACCGAGACCATGAAGCAATGGACACTGCTGAAGCAGCGCAACCCGCAGGCCAGGCTGGTGTGTATTGATCTGCAGCCCTATGGCACCACCCAGGCTGTGGAGCGCGCCGACATCCTGAATGTGGGGGGCTTTGGCGATGCCGTGTTTGATGTGATGGCCCAGTTCGCGGCCGGCAGTTTTGGTGCGGGACACTGGGTTGAGGCGATTGAGGCCACCGCCTTGTAACAAGCTGATTCAGGCGTGCCGGGCAAGCTGAGTGCTGCCGGCAGGTTCAATCGGCCACGCAGGGTGCCTTGGGAGGCGGTGCCTCCTCTCGGTTCCTTGCCCTGCGGGGCCGGCCAATTTGGGTATGCATTGAAATAACTGAGGAATAGTTTGCTGCATAGGTAATGGTAAGGATTTCGGTCAGTCAGGAATGCCGGTTGGGACTACATCTTTTGGTTGATATCCCTTCGGGGGTACGGGTTCGAATCCCGGAGGCGGGTAACCGCTGAGTCTCGCCAAACTTGTCCTGATAGACCGAAGGTACGAATGCGGGTGGGTGTACATCTGGATATCAGCCGGTTCAAATCCGGCCCACGCGCAAGCGTGTGACCACTCACCGATTTTGTCGTACCTGATTTTTTATGGCGAATGCCGGCGGAACTACACCCTATCACGGTCGAGGTCGTGGGTTCGATTCCCACCCGTGCCAGTAACAGGGCACGGTAGCTCAGTGGTTAGAGCACGAAAGACGTTTCGCCAATATTGTCGCCAGTTTTATTGCCTGTCTCAGGGCAAATGCAGGTCTGGAGTACATCCACCTGACTGCGGGCTTGATACCCCGCGCCGGCCATGCCGGTTTGTCGCTCTGGCCTATCTTGTTGCCCATGAGACATGCACCCTTTATGCGGCGAATGCCGATGGAACTACATTTAATGACCGTGTCGCGACTTCGATACTCGCCAGTGCCAGCGTATCGGCACTGTAGCTCAGTTGGTAGAGCAGGATGTTTCATCAATATTGTCGCCGCCCTTTTAACCGCGCTTCCAGATATCCCGTCAGGCGGGTTGTCTGGTACCAGAAACAGGACGGGAATATGGAAGCAACGTTGTACGAAGCATGGCGCCTCACGCTGCGGCACCTGGCACCGGAACACGCCCGCCGCTGGTTATACCTGCTGGCCCATGATGCCAGGCGCTGGCAGAAGGTCAGCCCCATGATGGTATGGCCTAGCCGCGATGTGGAGCGGATGTTCCCCGATGACCTGGTGCATCGCTTACAGGCGCTGCTGGCCTCGCCCATGGCGGCGCGGGATGTGGTGGTACTGAACAGCTATTTTGGCGAGTGCTATCGCGCCAGGCTTGATGCGGTGCTGCAGCTTGTCGCCATCCCGGGCAAGGCTGGGCAGTACGACGTACGGTTGGCATTGATGGAAGGGTTTATCTGCATCGTGCCGGGAAAGTTGGCCCTGCTCTGTAACCATGAGGGCGGTGTGGCCTTGTGGGAAAACAGGCATCAGGCAGCATGAGGTGACATGGGATGCAAAGCGGAAAACAGAAACGCGCCGCCATCATGGCCAGGCGCGATGCAAGGAAAGCCAGGGTGGCAGCGCAGGCCCTGGAGGCGGTACACCGGGTGCAGGTAAACCGCGCCAGACTGGCGCCCTGCAATAGCTATGGCGAACCCCAGTTTGTGCATGACGGTTATTACCAGGACCGGCGCTTTATTTGCCGCGACTGTGGTGCGCGCCAGGTATGGACAGCGGAGCAGCAGCAATGGTGGTACGAGACAGCCAAGGGCTATGTTTACTCCACCGCCGTGCGCTGCCTGACCTGCAGGCGGGAGCGACGCCTGGCCCATAGCGGCCAGATGCGTATAGGTATTTAGTGGGTGGCCCAGTGGGGCGGCCCGCACAAGCAGGATGGGTTTGCGCCAGGCGCAGGCCCGATCGAGATCAAGCCAGGATGAAAGCAAGCAATATGAAGCACCAACTACTGGAAGTGGCCAACGGTAAGCCCATCAAGCTGTGGACCGAGGGGGTACCCGTGGAGGCCGAAGCCTGCGAGCAGCTGAAGAACACGGCCAAGATGCCTTTTATTTACAAGCATCTGGCGGTGATGCCTGATGTACACCTGGGTAAGGGTTCCACCATTGGTAGCGTGATTCCTACCCTGGGTGCCATTATCCCCGCCGCGGTGGGGGTGGATATCGGCTGCGGCATGATGGCCGCCCGTACCACGCTGACGGCCGCAGACCTGCCCGATAACCTGGCCGGACTGCGTAGCGCCATTGAGGCTGCCGTACCGCACGGTAAGACCATGGGTAAGCGCGATAAGGGTGCTTGGGATACCCCGCCTGAAACTGTGGATAGCATGTGGTCGGAACTGCACGGTGGGTTCAAGCGCATCGCCGAGAAATACCCGACGCTGGAGCGCACCAACAACCATAAGCACCTGGGAACGCTAGGTACCGGTAACCACTTCATCGAGGTTTGCCTGGATGAGGCCAACCGCGTCTGGTTCATGCTGCACTCGGGGTCGCGTGGTGTAGGTAATGCCATTGGTAACCTGTTCATCGAACTGGCCCAGGCCGATATGCGCCAGCATATCGCCAACCTGCCACACCGTGACCTGGCGTACTTCGAGGAAGGTAGCCAGCACTTTGATGACTATGTGGAAGCCGTGGGTTGGGCGCAGGATTTTGCCCGCCGTAACCGCGCCGTGATGATGCAGAACGTGATTGCCGCTGCCCGCAAGGTGATCAGCAAACCGTTTGCTGCCGATGTGGAAGCCGTGAACTGCCACCATAACTATGTGCAGAAGGAAACGCACTTCGGCCAGGAAGTGCTGGTAACCCGTAAGGGCGCGGTATCGGCACAGAAGGGGCAGCTGGGGATCATCCCGGGGTCTATGGGGGCCAAGAGCTTTATCGTACGCGGGCTGGGTAACGAAGAATCGTTCTGTTCTTGCAGCCACGGTGCCGGTCGAACCATGAGCCGTACCCAGGCCAAGAAGCGCTTTACCGTGGATGACCAGGTGCGCGCTACTGCCCACGTCGAATGCCGTAAGGATTCGGACGTGATTGATGAAATTCCGATGGCCTATAAGGACATCGATGCCGTGATGGCAGCGCAGTCCGAGCTGGTGGAAGTGGTGCATACCCTGCGCCAGGTGGTGTGCGTGAAGGGATAAGCCACGGCGTGCCTTGGTCATCGCTGACTGCATGGCAAGGCATAAGCGAAAGATGGAATTGTGATGAAACTGCTTTACGAACATCCGATAGCGCCGGCCATCCATGCCCGCGTGATGGCTGAACTGCAGGCCATAGAGCAACGCCACGACGTGCGCGTACTGTTCGCCTGCGAGTCGGGCAGCCGTGGCTGGGGTTTTGCCTCGCCGGACAGCGATTACGACGTGCGTTTTGTCTATGTGCATAAGCTGGACTGGTATCTGCAGGTCGAGCCCCAGCGCGATGTGATCGAAGTGCCCATCAGCGACGAACTCGATGTGTGTGGCTGGGAGTTGCGCAAGGCATTGCAGTTGCTGCGCCGCTCCAATCCGACGCTGTTTGAGTGGCTGGATTCGCCCGTGATCTACCGGGAAGACGCGGTGTTGGCGGCGCAACTGCGTGCGTTGGCACCAGGGTTTTTCTCAGGGCTCAAAGGCCGCTATCACTACCTGGCCATGGCCAGGAAGAACTTCCGTGGCTATCTGCAGGGCGAGCAGGTACGCCTGAAGAAGTATCTCTATGTGCTGCGGCCGCTGCTGGCAGCCCAGTGGATAGCATCGGGCCGTGGCGTACCGCCTATGCGCTTTGCAGATATGGCCGACGTGATGGTGACCGACCCGGCGCTACGTGCCGAGATCAATGCGCTGCTGCGGATCAAGATGGCATCGGGGGAGGCCGAGTACGGCGCGCGCTTCCCGCTGATACACGATTTTATCGAGCGTGGCCTGGCGGTAGAGGTGCCGCCTGCCGACTACAAGCGGCCAACTGGGACCGATGCGGCACTGGATGCCCTGTTGCGGCAGAGCTTGAGTACTTAGGCAATACCTAATAGTTACACGCCAACTTAATAGTCAAAGACTATCATTTGCGCCGCATGGCAGGGGTACGAGTTCACCCGCCGTGGCGTCTCGTACCTCGTCTGTGCGCTGATGTAGAAAAATAAACTGAATAGGAGAAAACAAGTTGTCCAAGTTCAATAAATTGAGCCCTGCCACCCGTATCACTGCCGCCGTATCGCTGGCGCTGGCCCTGTCCGCCCCCTTTGCGGCCCAGGCAGCCGGCACCCTGGTGTCGGCCCCCCTGCGCAAGGATATGGCCTACGATGCCCAGCGCGGTACGCTGATCATCAGCAACGGCGATCAGCTGGTGCGCTATGCCCTGGCCAGCCAATCCTATCTGCCACCTTTGGTGCTGGGCGGCAAGCTGATGGGCATGGACATATCGCCCGATGGCACCACCCTGGCGGTGGCTGATGGCAGCTACGATGCGGCCACGCTGTGGGTCCACCTGGTCGATCTGCAGACCAATGCGGTAGAGAAGGTCAGCTTTCCGCTGGATTTCTACGAGGCAGGCAGCTTTACCGTGGCGTTTGCCGACAACAACCGTTTGCTGATTAGCTCGCAGTTTGCGGGGTCGGGTTGGGTGCCGCTGCGTGCCTACGACCGCAACAGCAAGGTCACCACCAAGCTGGGTTCGGTAAGGCAGAACACCATGCTGGCGGCCTCGGCTGACCGTAGCGTCGTGGTTTACGCCGAGAACAACAGCTCGGCCGGCGACTACGGCCGGTTGCTGACCAGCCCCGGCGCCGTGCTGGAAAAGCTGGGCAGTACCGGCTCCTACCTGTACGAGATCGGGGTGAGCCGCGATGGCAAACAGGTAACGGTGCCGTCCTATATGGGTGCCACCGTGCATGAGCTGTTGGCCGGCAGCAAGCGCACGCTGGGTGCCTATGCCGGTGCCCAGCCAGTTGGCCTGGCCTACCATCCCAAGGCGGACAGGGTGTTCTACACCTGGGCTACCACCCGTAAGGTGATGGAGTACGACAGTGCCAGCATGACTGTGGTCGCTGAGCATGATCTGGAGAACACCTTCGACCACCCCGGCAACCACGCCTTTGTCGAAGGTCGCCTGAAGCTCTCGCCCAATGGTAGCTGGCTGTTTGCCACGGTCGAGGGCGGTGTGCGCGCACTGCGGGTGGGTAACGAAGCCCCCAAGGCAGCTTCCGCCAGCTATGTGATGCATGAAGACCAGCCCGCCAGCCTGACGCTGGCCGGTAGTGACGGTGATGGCGATGTACTGCGCTACACCTTGCTGAGCACACCGGCTAACCTGACGCTGACGGGTGATGCACCACGCCTGACGGCTTCGCCAGTCGCCGATTTCAACGGCAGCACCAGCTTCAGCTATACGGTGAGTGACGGTACGGCTAGTGCAGAGGCAGCGACGATCAGCGTACAGGTCATGCCGGTGAACGATGCACCCAGCTTCAGCCTGAAGACCAACCGCGTGACGGCGCCCCGCAATGGCGGCAAGCGCCAGTTGCGCGGCATGGTGCAGGGCGTGGTGGCTGGCCCGGCAGATGAGGCGGCGCAGCAGATCGGCTTTGTGCTGAGCAATAGCAATACGGCCTTGTTCTCGCTTCAGCCAAGCATCTCGCCACAGGGCGTGCTGACCTTTGCATCGGCTTACGGCAAACGTGGCAAGGCGACCGTCACGGTACTGGGGCGCGATAATGGCGGTACTGCCAACGGCGGCGTGGATACCTCGGCAGCCAAGACTTTTGTCATCGAAATCTACTAAGGCGGTCTCGGGCTAGTCCGTGCCTGAATGCCCAGGCACCGCCAGCAAGTAAGATCAGCGCTGCTGCGTTGATTGAACTACTGCCCCCCAGCCGCGAGTTGGGGGGCTGGCTTGCCGGCAGCCATGACCGGGCTGTTGACCGGTTGGCGTTTGAGCAGGGAAGTGCCTGTCGTTTTTCGGTAAGCTTCCCCCGCCTTGAGGTACTGGGGCGGGGGTTATTCATGCAGATATGAATCCATAGATTAAACAATGCGAAACAAAGCAATACAGAATATGCACCAAGATGATTGGATAGAACTGGACGGCGCCGAAGGTGAAGGTGGTGGGCAGGTGCTGCGTACTGCCTTGACCTTGTCCATGATTACCGGGATACCGTTCCGCATGGAGCGGATACGCGCCAAGCGCAGCAAGACGGGTCTGTTGCGCCAGCATCTGACAGCCGTGCAGGCGGCCAAGGCGATTTCGGGCGCCAGCGTGGTGGGGGATGTGGTGGGCTCGGCCGACCTGAGCTTTGCGCCAGGCGCCATACGCGGTGGCGACTACCGCTTTGCCATAGGCACAGCGGGGAGCTGTACCCTGGTGCTGCAGACGGTGCTGCCGGCGCTCTGGTTTGCCGATGGCGCCAGTACGGTGGCAGTGAGCGGTGGTACCCATAACCGGGCTGCGCCGCCTGCTGATTTCCTGACTGAAGTCTGGCAGCCCTTGATGGCGCGCATGGGGGTGCAGCAGGCGCTGGCCTTGCAGCGCCATGGCTTTTACCCGGCAGGCGGCGGCGAGATGACGGCCAGCGTGACACCCATCGCCATGCTGCAGCCCATCAGCCTGATCGAGCGCGGCGCCTTGCAAGGCATGCTGGCCGAGGCCAGGGTGGCGGGCGTGCCGGGCCAGGTGGCGCGCCGCGAGGTGGAACGGGTGAGTGGCCAGATTGCCTATGTGGACGGGCGGGTGCGTGAGTTGTCGGCCAAGGAGGGCCCTGGCAACGTGCTGCTGCTGACCGTGCGTCATGACAATCTGACCGAGCTGTTCAGCGGCTTTGGTGAAAAAGGCGTATCGGCAGAGGCAGTGGCAGACCAGGCGGCGCGCGAGGCGCGCCACTACCTGCAGAGCACGGCAGCGGTTGGTGAGTACCTGGCGGACCAGTTGCTGCTACCGATGGCACTGGCGGGCGGGGGGAGCTTTACTGCCGTCACGGCGTCTTCGCACCTGCTGACCAATATGGCCGTGATCGAGAAGTTCCTGCCGGTGGCATTTGAACAAACTGCCCTGGCTGATGGGGGTGTGCAGGTATCTGTCAGCTAGGGTTGAGCGGATGCGAATCTGAGGCTCCTCGAAGCTGAGGGTCCGCTAAACTGGTGACCTGACCCTGCAATGACCGCCATGCCCATACACTATTTGCGCAAACTGACCAGCCGTGATCGCACCGATGCGGCCAACCGGCAACTGGGCCTGTCGCTCGCCCTGGTGGCAGGGGCCGCCAATGCGGGCGGGTTTCTGGCGGTGGGGCAGTACACCTCGCATATGTCGGGCATCGTCTCGGCCATGGCCGACGATATCGTGCTGAGCCGCTGGACGCTGGTGGGTGCCGGGCTTGGGGCCTTGCTGGCGTTCCTGTCCGGCGCGGCGACCTCGGCCATCCTGATCAACTGGGGGCGTCGGCGGCAGGCGCATAGCGAGTTTGCCTTGCCCCTGGTGCTGGAAGCAGTCCTGTTGCTGGGGTTCGGCCTGGTGGGCGCGGCCATGTCGCGCCATGATGTGGTGCTGGTACCGGCCACCGTGGCCTTGCTCTGCTACATCATGGGTTTGCAGAATGCCATGATCACCAAAATATCGCGGGCCGAGATACGCACCACCCATGTCACCGGCCTGGTGACCGACATAGGCATAGAGCTGGGCCGATTGTGTTACTGGAACCAGGCCGGCCATTTGCCGCCGGTGGCGGCCAACCGCGAGCGTCTGCAATTGCTGTCGGCCCTGCTGGGGATGTTCTTCCTGGGCGGGCTGTTGGGGGCATGGGGCTTCAATACCCTTGGTTTTATCGCGTCGGTGCCGTTGGCGGGTTTGCTCTTGCTGCTGGCGGCCGTACCGGTATGGGACGATCTGCGTCACTGAGCACCCCTTGCACTCGCTCGCCATTATGTTGATTACGCTTCAGGCGCGCTACGAGTGATAACTTGCCGCAGGGCTTTGCCCATGCGCTAGCGCGATTGTGCTAATTTCCGCGTTTTTCCTCGCCATCCTCCCCCTCATGCAATTGACCGAACAACAGGTGCTGGCATTGGCGCCTGATGCGGGCTCTGCCAGTAATGGCAAGAAGCTTGCGCAAGCCAAGAACTGGCCCCTGCTGGGCCGTAGCCAGCGCGCCCTCTGGGGTGAGTGCCAGGGTAGTGGCGCCAAGCCTTACCAGGTGCGGCTGGACATGGCCGACTTCGCCAGCAAATGCTCCTGCCCCAGTTTCAAGTTTCCGTGCAAGCACGCCCTGGGCTTGCTGGTGCTGACTGCCAACCAGCCGCAACTGGTGGCAGACGGTAGCGAGCCTGCCTGGGTGGCCGAGTGGCTGGACAAGCGATCTGATACGGCTGCCAGGAAGGAAGCCAAGGCAGCGGCCAAGGCAGAGGCACCGGTCGATGAAGCCGCCCAGCAAAAGCGTGCGGAAAAACGCGATGGCCGTGCTCGCGATGGGATGGCGGCCTTGCAGGTATGGCTGGAAGACCTGGTACGCAATGGTCTGGCCCGCTTGCCGTCCGAGGGTGCCGCACTGTGGGAGCAGCAGGCTGCCCGCATGGTAGATGCCCAGCTACCCGGCCTGGCCAACCGCTTGCAGGCCCTGGCGGACCTGCCCGGCAGCCGGCCGGATTGGCCCGAGAAGCTGCTGGCCGAACTGGGGCGCATGGCGCTGGCCCTACGTGCCTATGAGGGACTGGCGACACTGACACCGGCGCTGCAGCAAGCCCTGCTGCAGTACCTGGGTTATTCGGTGCGCGAGGAGGAGGTGCTGGCGCATGGGGATACGCAGCAAGACGAGTGGCAGATCATGGGCCAGGTGGCCAAGGATGGTGAGCGGGTACGGGTGCAGCGTACCTGGGTGCAGGGGCGGCACAGTGGCCGGCGTGGTTTGCTGCTGCAGTTTGGTGTGGGCAACCAAGCATTCGCGGCCACCTGGTTGCCGGGCACGGCCTTTGTGGCCGAACTGGCTTTCTGGCCTGGCCAAGGCTTGCGCGCCATGCTCAAAGGGGTGGCGCAGCCAGCCGCCGTGCCCACTGCCTTGTGGCAGGCTGAATCCATCCCCCAACTACTGTTGCGAGCAGCACAGGCCCTGGCCGCCAACCCTTGGCATGAGCGCCTGCCTGCCGTACTGACCGGCGTCATACCCCTACAGCAGGGCGAGCATTGGTGCCTGGTGGACCAGCAGGGTCAGGCGCTGCCACTGCATCCGCCTGCCCCTTGGCTGTGGTTGGCGCTGGCTGGTGGCCAGCCATTTGACCTTGCCGTGGAGTGGGATGGCGAAGCAGCACGACCGTTGGGCCTGCTGATGGAGGGGCGCTACCACGCGCTGACGGGAGCCTTGCGATGAATGAACTGACCCGGCTTGCCCTGGTGGGCACGGCCAACCTGCCGATGGAAGTAGCCTGCAATGATGCGGTCACAGCGCTGCTACCTGCTGGCAGCCGCGAGCAAAGGCTGCTCTGGCAGGCTGGTGGCGAGGCGGTGATGGCCACGGCGGGCTACCAGCCGACGCAGGCTGCCTTGCCACGGCAGGCGCCGCTGGACGCGCTGCCAGTGTCACCGGCTGCCCTGTGGTCGTCGCTCGGCAGTCTGCTGGACAAGACACAGCCCGAGCTGGCCCCGTGGGTGGTGCAGCGTATGCAGCAGACAGGCTACCGCCTGCCGGAAGCCCTGTTGCCGGTTGCGCTGTCGCAGGCAAAACAGCGCCAGCTGTGGTGGCCGGTCATAGGCGAGCGAGGCCGCTGGCTGGCGGCGCACAACCCGGATTGGGCTGTGCCGGAGCTGCTGGCGCTGGACACGCTGGACGATGCGGCATTGCTCCGCTTGTGGGAGGAGGGCGATCTCAAGCTGCGCTGTCGGGTGTTGGCGGAGCAACGGCGGCGGGACCCCGTTGCTGCCCGCAGCTTGCTGCTGGCAGCCCTGCCCAAGGAAAAAGCCGACGCCAGGCTGGCGTTGATACAGGCAATGGCGCAGGGTTTGAGCCTGGATGACGCCGATATGCTGGAGAGCCTGCTGCTGGACAAGAGCAGTACGGTGCGCCAGGGTATAGGTGAGCTGCTGTCGCAGCTGCCGGACAGCGCCTACTGTGAGCGGCAATGGCAGCGTATTGCGCCCTATATGCAGTGGGTGCCTGCGAATGGCGGGCAAGGCGAAGCGGTGTTGCAGGTCTCGTTGCCGCCCGAGTTTGACAAGGCATGGGAGCGTGATGGCCTGAAGGAGACGGAACCCCTCCGTGCGAATCGTAGCTGGTGGCTGATGCAATTGCTGATGCGGGTGCCGCCGTCACGCTGGTGCCGGCAGGCCGGCGTACCGGCAGCCGACTTGCTGCCGCAGATAGAGGCGCATGAATGGGGAGGTGAACTGCTTCACGGCCTGATGGAGGCGGCACTGCGATTCAGGGATGCCGAATGGGCCGAGCTCCTGCTGCTCCAGGAACTGCGCAAAGTGCGCCCCTTGTTCATGCACTGGCATGAACGTTTGGCGGCAGTTATTCCGACCGAACGCCTGGAAGAGCTGCTGAATGAGTTCCAGCGCCATCAGAGGCTGCACTATGTCGTGGCAGTGTGGCAGCAACGGGCCGTGCCCATGACACCGGCTCGCCTGACCCACGTGCTTGATGTCTTCGTCGAGAGGGAGGCGAATTACGGCCTGGAGCGGAACTTGCCCATGCTCGACTGGATGGCGCTCACCGCCGAGGATGCCTCTATACCTGCGCTGCTGGCATATTGCCAGCGCATAAAGCAAAAAGGCGTTAAACCGCTAAGCGTTCACCACCCATACCATGCTGAGCAGCAACGCCATGCTGAACAGCTGGACCGAATTGTCCTGCTGCTGCAAGCCAAACAGACCTTTATTGAGGAGATGCCGCTATGAACGCACCTGCGTCCAATAGCCTGAATGCCGTGCTGCGCCAGCACGCCGAGCAACAGTTTGCCGAGGAGCTGGCCGAGCTGGCCAGCCAGGACAAGAAGCCGCGTCCAGGCAACTGGCTGCTGTCGCCCTGGGCGGTCAAGACCTACCTGCTGGGTGGCACACTGGAAAATGGCTTCCAGGTCAGCCCTAAGTACATCGGCAGTCCAAGGCTGATCGAGATTACCGTGGCCACCCTGGCAACAGACCGTGCACTCTTGCTGTATGGCGTACCAGGCACCGCCAAGAGCTGGGTATCCGAGCATCTGGCGGCGGCCATCAGCGGCGATTCCAGCCTGCTGATACAGGGTACGGCAGGCACTGATGAATCTGCCCTGCGCTATGGCTGGAACTACGCCCGCCTGCTGGCCGAAGGCCCATCGGAAGGTGCCATGGTGGCCAGCCCCATGCTCAAGGCCATGCGCGACGGCAAACTGGCGCGGCTGGAGGAAATGACCCGCGTGCCCAGCGAGGTGCAGGACACCTTGATTACCCTGTTGTCGGAAAAAACCTTGCCCGTGCCAGAGCTGGGTATAGAGGTGCAGGCACGCCGTGGCTTCAATGTGATCGCTACCGCCAACAACCGCGACAAGGGCGTGAACGAAATGTCCTCGGCCTTGATGCGGCGCTTCAATACCGTGATCTTGCCGACGCCGGAGACCTTTGACGAGGAAGTGGCCATCGTCAGCCGCCGAGTGGCCGAGCTGGGACGTGCACTGGAGCTGCCTGCAGAGAAGCCGGCGCTGGAGGAGGTGCGCCGGGTGGTGGCGGTGTTCCGCGAGCTGCGCAGTGGCTTGACCGAGGACGGCAAGACCAAGCTGAAGTCGCCCAGCGGCAGCCTCTCGACCGCTGAAGCCATCTCGGTACTGGGCCATGGCATGGCGGTGGCGGGCTACTACAGCGATGGCGTGTTGCGGGCCGCTGATCTGGCCGCCAGCCTGACGGGGGCCATCGTCAAGGACCCCGTGCAGGACAAGCTGGTCTGGTTGGAGTACCTCAAGACGGTGGCGCGTGAGCGCGATGGCTGGAAGGATCTCTACCGCGCCTGTATGGACGTGGTGTAGGGGCGGTTGGATGAGCTATCTGCACCCCATCTACCCGGATCGCTGGATGGCCCTGGCCGAGGGCGACTTTGCCTGGACCGTGGACGACAAGCCCATACGTTATCGCCTGCATACCGTGCCCTGCGGTGAGCTATGGCTCAAACAGGGCAGGCTGGTGCCGTGCGATCCCTTCGTGACCCTGCAATGGCAGGGTAACCCGGAGCTGCAACTGCCGCCGGGCTGCTACCCGGTGGTGGCTACCGTTGCCGATATCAGCGAGGCGCAGGATGGCTCCCATCTGCGTGAATGCTATCTGTCCCTGCTGCTCAGCGCGCAGCCTGCGGTGGGCTGGCGTTTTCTTACGCCGGTGGCGCCCGGTGTGACGGCGCCCTTGTTGGGCGGGCATGAGTTTGTTGGTGTTCCGGTGGATTCAGGCACGGTGGCCTTTGTCGATGCCGATGCAGTGGCCAGGCTGATGCCAGACCCGGACGAAATGGATTGGCAGGATGAGCTGTTCGATAGCGGCCAGCCCGATGCCTGGTTTGCCCGCATGGATGACACTAGCCACCTGCAGGCCGGCCTGGCCAATATCGCCCTGCCCGGTGCCACGGATGGCGAAAACCTGATACTGGCCCATTCGGGCTGGGGCGATGGCACCTATGCCGTGGTGGGCACCTTTGACGCAAGCGGTGCGTTGACAGGGGTGCATATCGACCTGGCCGTGTTGCCGCTGGCGCCCTTGCCGGAGTGGGACTGATGAGCGTCAGCTATTTCGGCATACGCCACCATGGCCCGGGTTGTGCCCGCGCCTTGCAGCAGGCGCTGGTGGCGCTGGCGCCTGACATCATCCTGCTGGAAGGACCGCCCGAGGCCGATGGCATAGTCGGCCTGGCGGCTGACCCTGCCATGCAACCGCCAGTGGCATTGCTGATCTACCCCACCGATGCACCCCAGCATGGGGTGTTTTACCCATTTGCGCTGTTCTCGCCCGAGTGGCAGGCCATACAGCATGCCCAACGGGCAGGCGTGCCGCTGTGGTTCATGGATTTGCCGGCAACCCATGGCTTTGCCCAAGCCATGGCGGCAGAGCAGGCTGCAGACGCCGACTCCGATGCCGACGAGGAGGGGGATGCGCCGGATGAGACCCTGGCCGCGTGGCGCATGGACCCGATAGGCGAGCTGTCGCGCGCGGCCGGCTATGAGGATCACGAGCTGTGGTGGGAGGTGGAGATCGAGCAACGTCGTGATGCCAGCGAACTGTTTGCCGCCATTGCCGAGGCCATGATTGCGTTACGCGAACATGCACCGCCGCCCGACATGCGCGAGGCGCGCCGCGAGGCCCATATGCGTGGCCGGGTGCGTGAGGCGCAAAAGGCCGGCTACCAGCGGATCGCCGTGGTCTGCGGGGCCTGGCATGTACCGGCGCTGTGCCAGGCAGCCACCGCCAAGGCCGATATGGCTTTGTTGAAGGGTTTGCCCAAGACCCGTACGGCAGCGACCTGGGTGCCCTGGAGCGACGACAGGCTGGCCTATGCCAGCGGCTATGGTGCCGGCGTGAGCTCGCCGGGTTGGTATCGCCATCTGTGGCAGTGTACTGATGGCACGAGCGAGCGTTGGGTGACACGGGCTGCACGCCTGCTGCGCGAGGCGGGGCTCGATGCCTCGTCGGCCAGCGTGATAGAGGCGGTACGGCTGAGCGAGGCGCTGGCCGCCCTGCGCGACCTGCCTTTGCCGGGCCTGGCCGAACAACAGGAGGCCATGCTGACGGTACTGTGCCATGGCGACCCGTTGCCCATGGCGCTGATACGGCAGCAACTGGAAGTGGGCGACCACCTGGGCACCGTACCGGAGGGCTGCATCGACGCGCCGCTGCTGCGCGATCTGGAGACAGAACAGAAGCGTTTGCGCCTGAAACCCAGCACCGAAAGCAAGCGGCTGGAGCTGGACCTGCGTGAGGAAAGCGGCCGGCACCGCAGTTGCCTGCTGCACCGATTGAATGTGCTGGATGTGGGCTGGGGCAAGCAGCTGGCCGACAGCAACCGCACGGGTACCTTCCGGGAGTCCTGGGATTTGCGCTGGTCGCCCGATATGGTGGTGGCGTTGATCGCGGCGAGCCGTTATGGCAACACGCTGGCGCTGGCTGCCAGCCGTCAGTTGTCTGAGCGGGCAGGGCAGAGCCGGCACCTGCCCGAGCTGACCGACATGCTGGACGTGGCGATGTTGGCAAAGCTGCCCGTAGCGGCATCGGTACTGCTGGCAGCAGTACAGAACCAGGCGGCCGTAGCTGCCGACCTGGGGCACCTGATGGATGCCTTGCCGCCCCTGGTGCGGGTGGCGCGCTATGGCGATGTGCGCAAAACCGAGGCTGCCAGTGTGCTGCCCATCATTACCACGCTGGTGGAACGGGTAACGGTAGGCCTGGGCGCCGCGGCGACCCAGCTGGATGAGGCAGCGGCCGAGGTGTTGGTGGAGCGCATGGGGACGATGCAGGCGGCCATCGACACACTGGACGAACCCCTGCTGCGCGATGACTGGCTGGATTGCCTGCAGGTACTGGCCGGGCAAGATAACGCGGCACCTGCGGTACAGGGCTATGCCTTGCGGCTGGCGTTTGACCGGCAGCGTATTGATGCCGCACAACTAGCCCAGCAGGCCAGGCTGGCGCTGGCACCCAGCATGCCGCCGGCGCAGTCTACCGGCTGGCTGGCGGGGGTGTTGCGCGGCAGTGGCCTGTTGTTGCTGCAGCATGATGCGCTATGGCAGGCCATGGACAGTTGGCTGATGGGGCTGGGCGACGAGGTATTCATTGAACGCCTGCCCTTGCTCAGGCGGGCCTTCTCGGGCTTTACCCCGGCCGAACGCCGGCACATGGGCGAAAAGCTGAAGCATCTGGGCGGGCCGCAGGCCAGGGTGGCGGCAAGCGCCGAACTGGACGGAGAGCGGGCGGCCATGGTGTTGCCCGTGCTGGCTGCCGTGCTGGGTACGGCCAAGGAGACGACACAATGACACAGAATAGCTTGCTGGCCACCGACCGCATGCAGCGCTGGCGCCTGGTGCTGGGCGATGCGGCTCAGGATAGCTGTGGCACGGCACTCTCGGCCGAGCTGCTGCGTGCCGATGCCGCGCTGGAGGCGCTGTACGATGCGCCGCGTGCTGGTGGTTTGGGGGCATCCTGCCCGAATGTGGCCCGCTGGTTGGGGGATATCCGCGATTTCTTCCCCACTGCGGTGGTGCAGGTGATGCAGCAGGACGCCCTGACCCGGCTGAACCTGCAGAAGATGCTGCTGGAGCCGGAGCTGCTGGAAGCCGTGGAGCCCGATGTGCACCTGGTGGCCAGCCTGGTTTCGCTGTCGCGGGTGCTGCCGGCCAGAACGCGGGATACCGCCCGCCAGGTGGTGCGCCGGGTGGTGGAGGAACTGGAAAAGCGTTTGAAGGAACCCATGAGGCAGGCTATCGCCGGCAGCCTCAATAAGGCGGAGCGCAATACCCGGCCACGGCTCAGCGAAATCGACTGGCATCGCACCATACAGGCCAACCTCAGCCGCTACCTGCCAGCGCAGCGCACGGTGGTGGCCGAGAAGTTGATAGGCTACGGCCGCAAGCGCAGTGCCTTGCGAGATGTGGTGCTGTGCGTGGATCAGAGTGGTTCCATGGCCGCATCGCTGGTCTACGCCGGTATTTTTGCTGCAGTGATGGCTTCGCTCAAGTCTGTGCGTACCCGCATGGTGGTGTTCGACACCCAGGTAGTGGACCTGACCGATACGGCGGAAGACCCGGTGGAGCTGCTGTTTGGCGTGCAACTGGGTGGTGGTACCGATATCAATCTGGCGCTGGGCTACTGCCAGCAGGTGATAGACCGGCCGGAGAAAACCATACTGGTGCTGATTACCGATCTGTACGAGGGTGGCAACGAGGCGCAGATGCTGCAGCGTGCCGCGGCGCTCAAGGCGGCAGGCGTGAATGTCATCTGCCTGCTGGCACTGAGCGATGATGGTGCACCGGGTTACGACCACCAGAATGCCGCGCGCTTTGCTGCGCTGGATATCCCCAGCTTTGCCTGCACGCCGGATCAGTTTCCGGCCTTGATGGCGGCGGCCATACAAAAACAGGATGTCGGCCTTTGGGCGGCAAAACAGGGTTTTGTCACCAATCGGGCAGCGACAGGCACAGGCGCTTGATTAAACTGGTGATAGGGCCTGCCAATTGCAACCGGCGGGGCGTAGGCGCCGCCATGAGAGAGAACCATGAAGCAGCATGAATTATTGTGGGTGGCGAACAGCCCAGAATGGGACGACGTCCGCAGCGTGGCTGACAAGGTCAGCTATAAGGGCGACACCATGGTGGTCAACTACTCTGGCGAGACGGAGGAGGGTGGCCGCTATGCCGGATCATTCGAGATCGCCCTGCGCGAGGGGGTGCAATCGGTGGGGGGCGAATACACCGTGTTTTCGCCCAAGGGTAGCGGCGAGAAGTTTACCCAGGTGGTGATCTTCACCCTGACCGGCCAGATCAAGTCGCGCAAGGATGGCAGCCATTATTTTACCGGTGTTTGGGAGGAAAGCGGCGTAGCGCAGGACTTCCGCCTCAGCCCGGTCGCCATGAAGGCCGGTGTGCAGATAACGCGGGAGGCAGAACAGGAAGGCGAGGACGAGGACGGGGGCTCCATCCTGGATGGCTTCGATATCGCTACCCTGCCGACGGCCTTGCAAGGCCACCTGACGGCCTTGCGAAGATTCGAGACCACGCTGGGGCATTATCGACCGCTGGTACTGGGGGTGGCCTGCCTGGCCGAGTTTGATAGCTGGTTCCACCAGCTGGAACCGATTGTGCAGGCTGCCGGGCAGGTGCTGGAGCGGCATAGTATGGGGGAGCTGGACGCTGATGAGGCGGTTGCCGTATTGCGCGACGAGACATCACTGGCGCTGGAGCAATGCCTGGATGCCGGTGCCAACCTGGTTTTGGCGCCGGATGCCGATGCGCTGGGCAGCTTGGCGACCGATATGCTTGCCCTGACCGAGAACCTGCGCATGGCCACTTTGCGCGAGGGGTATGGACTGTGCGCCGTGCTATTGGGTGTGGCAAGTTGAACCCTGTGCCTCCTTGGTCGTCTATTGCAGCCTGCCAGGCGGGCGGAGACGGCCCAGGGCGCTGCCGTGTCCGTGAGGGCGCTGGCCTTGTTGATGGAAACACACCATGTTGATTGATACCTGTCTGATCCAAGCCCGGAGCCTGGCCCTGGCGGCCTTGTTGCTGGTAGGGGTGGCACCCGTGCAGGCGGGCGAACCTGCGCCCGTATCGGCGCCGCCTGCCGTACAGGCTGAGGAGCTGCCCTATCAGGTGCTGGACATGGACTGGCAGGATGATGCCCGCCAGCGTGCTGTGCCCGTGCGACTCTATCTGCCCCGGCAGGCCAGTGCCGAGCAACCGGTGCCGCTGGTGTTGTTCTCGCACGGCATGGGGGGCTCGCGCCGTGGTTATAGCTACCTAGGGCGTTACTGGGCAAGCCAGGGCTATGCCAGCCTGCATGTACAGCATGTGGGCAGCGACAGGGAAATCTGGTTTGGCAACACCTTTACCCTGCTGTCACGCCTGCATGATGCGGCCAATGAAAACGAAGCCCTGGCCAGGGTAGCCGATGTGCGCTTTGCGCTGGATAGTGTACTGGCCGATGGTGAGTTGGGGCCGTTGATCAACCCGCAGCATATTGTGGCGGCGGGGCATTCCTATGGCGCCAATACCTCGCTGCTGCTGGCCGGCGCAAAGGTGGAGCGTGGTGGCAAGCCACTGAACCTGCGCGAGCCGCGCATCAAGGCGGCCATTCTGCTGTCGGCCCCGCCGTTCCATGGCGAGAAGGATGCCGCCGGTATCGTGGGCGGGATAGAGATACCGACTTTGCACATCACCAATACCGAAGACGTGATACGCATACCCGGCTATTACTCCGACGCCGAAGACCGGGTCGCCCTGTTTGATGCCACGGGCGGTGGTCATAAGCTGCTGGCGGTGTTCGAAGGGGGATCGCACAACATCTTTACTGATCGCAAGGAAGCCGGTGGCATTTTCCTCAACCCCAAGATCAAGGAAGCCACCCAAGCGCTGTCGCTGGCTTTTCTGCGGCGCCTGATCAACGGCGATGCCAGCCAGTTGCAAAGCTGGCCGGAGCGCTTTGCGCCTCTGCTGGCGCGATTTGTACCGGATTAATCCTGATCGCTATGCGTGATTGATGGGTGCGGCGCCGCCGGTTGCTTGTGCCCCGCGCCCGTTAGTCTTCCAGCCTGAAAGAAAACGGCACCAGCACCTGTACGGTCTGCCCGCCCGTATTGCACTGCAGTCTGCGTACCGCGCTGCGGGCCAGTTTGGCGACCGATTGGTTGCTGGACGACTGTACGACGACCTCACCAATCTGGCCGTTGCCGTGGGCCGTCACCTTCAGCATGACCTCTGCCTGCTGTATGCCTTCTGCATCGGCGATAACGGCAAACTTGTCTCCCAACCCCTCCTTGACCGCTGCAAAATTGCTGCAGGCCACTTGGGCGCTGACCGTGGCTTCGCGTGCTACGGGGGGCGGCGGCGCAGGCGGGACAATAACAGGTGGGGTGGGGCGGATAGGTGCCGCCTGCTCAGGTGGAGGCGTGGTGGTGAAGGCGGTGACGGCCGCCGGTGGGTCTACGGGGGCTGGCAGGCGCACCTCTGGTGGTGGAATAAAGGCGCTAGGCGGTGGTGGCGCCTGGATGTCAGGCAGGGGTACCGGATCAACCTCGGGCGGCGGCGGCTTGGGCGCCTCGATGATCTCGGCCTCGACAGGGGGCTGGATGAATCTGACGACATCCCTTGCCAAGCCATGCATCAGGCCATACAGCAGCACGACATGCAGCAGCACGGCCACCCCGAAGTTCAGGAGTCGCTTGCCTGGCCGCCGCTGTGACGCTGCATAGTCCATGACCTTCCCCGGTCTTTACGCCGTCCTGTGATTGGAACACGTATAGACGCGGGAAATTCATCCTCTACCGATGGTATGGCAGTTTTGTGCGACGTACGGTCAGGCGTGAGCCGGTATCCAGCGCAACAGCATCTCGAACAGTTCCTGCGGCTCTATGGGCTTGGTCAGGTGGTCGTTTACCCCGGCCGCCAGGCAGGCGCTGCGGTCATCGTGCGTGGCATTGGCGGTCAGCGCCACGATGGGCAGGCGATCCATACCGGGCAAGCGGCGTACCAGGCGGGTGGCAGTGTAGCCATCCATGACGGGCATCTGCATGTCCATCAGCACCAGGTCGTACTCGGCCTTGCCCAGTTGCTCGATGGCCGCCTCGCCGTGCTCGACCACGGTCACGATCACGCCGGTGCGCTCCAGCAGGTGGACGGTGATTTCCTGGTTGATCTCGTTGTCTTCCACCAGCAGCACGCGGCGCCCCTTGATGGGGGAGAAATCGAGGGCAATCGGTGTGCCTGGCTTCGCGGCCTTGGGGGCTGCCACGCCCAGTACCGCAGTAAACCAGAACGTACTACCCTGGCCGGGCTGGCTGCGCACACCAACTTCGCCGCCCATCAGCGTGGCCAGTTCCTTGGCAATGGCCAGCCCCAGGCCGGTGCCGCCATACTTGCGGGTGGTGGTGGCGTCAGCCTGCTGGAACGACTGGAACAGCAAGGCCTGCTGCTCCGGTGTCATGCCTATGCCGCTATCCTCCACCTCGAAGTAGACCGTGGCTTGATCCTGCGCGCGCGCCTGCAAGCGGGCGCGCAGGGTAACGCTGCCTTGGTCGGTGAATTTGACTGCATTGTTGGCGAAGTTGATCAGCACCTGGCCCAGCCGCAAGGCATCACCCTGCATCTGTCTGGGCAGGGCGGGGTCGATCTCGAAGTGCAAGGCCAGCCCTTTGCGGGTACAGGCTTCGCCAACCAGGTTGCGGACGTTGTCGAGCACGGCCTGCAGTTCGAAGTCCGTGCGCTCTAGGCTCAGCTTGCCGGCTTCTACCTTGGAGAAATCAAGTATGTCGTTGATGATGCCCAGCAGATGGTGGGCGGAACGCTGGATCTTTTCTACATAGTCACGCTGCTTGGGGTTGAGATCGCTGATCAAGGCCAGGTGGGACATGCCGATGATGGCGTTCATGGGCGTGCGTATCTCATGGCTCATATTGGCCAGGAACAGTGACTTCATCTCCGATGCCTGCTCGGCCTGCGTCCGGGCGCACTCCAGCTCTTGTTCGTGGGCCAGCAGGTTTGCATTGGCATCGGCCAGCTCACGGGTGCGTTCCTTCACCCTGGCTTCCAGCACGGCCTCGTTATGCTCCAGCTCGGCCAGCAGGCGGGCCTTGTCGGCAGCCCGCTCGGCTACCGCATTGGCCATGGCGTTGAATGCCTCTGCCAGATGGGCAAACTCATCCTGCCCGGTTACCTTGACCCTGGCCTGATAGTCGCCCTGGGCGACCTGATCCACCGCGCTGGCAAGGCGCACGACAGGGCGCGACAGTACCCGTGCCAGCCAGAAGCAAGCCAGCATGCCGATCACAAAGATCGTCAGGCCTATGGCCAGCGATTGCCACATGGCCTTGTTCAGCTCTGCCTGCACATAGGAGATATCGACATCGGCGCCGACCACCAGGCGGGTGCCGTCGGCCCGCTCTATGGGCTGGAAGACCGAGCGGAAGTACCCGAAGCGATCCTTGTATTCGGCGATATTGCTGCGCCCGGTACGCAAGGTATCGAGTATGGCGGGGTGCGGGGTGATCTCGTAGAGCTGGAAGTAGCGGCCATAGTTGTTGGCGCGTATCTCGGCTTCGTTAGCGGCATCGGCCACGTACACCAGCTGGCCCTTGTGCTCGGTGAATACATAGAGGTAACGCAGGCCGGTTTTCTGACAGTAGTCATGCAGCAGGCGTACCAGATCCAGGTAAGTACGTGGGTCTATGGCCTCGGGATGGGTGGCACGGCGCAGGTAGTCCTGGCCTATCATCTTGGGTGCGGCGCTGACGCCGGCAACCAGCCGGGCATCAATCGCGGCACGGATGTTGGAGACTTGAAGATCCCAGATGTAGAAGGTGTAGGCCGCCGTGGTCACCAGATTGATGACCATGAACAACCACAGTATCTTGGTTCTGGCCGTGCGGGGCTTGAGCCAGTGGAACAGTCGTTTCAAAGCGGCTTACCTCGGATCGCTGCCAAATCGACAGGGCGCTGCTTGGCCATGGCTAGGCAAGGAGCAAGCCCGTATGTAGACGGGCACGCAAGGAAACCTCGCCAACTGCTGTGTCGTTGCGGGTGGAAAATATTTCCTCACATATTATGTATATGCTTCGTCAATACTTGCCATTGCACCTTGCTTTGCATGAGCGGGGTTTTTGGTCTCACCTGCTAGGGTGAAACGCGCGAGGATTATGCCCGAAACCTGCGCCTCGTATCGGTTCCGGATATTTCATATACGACAAGTACAACAACAGTGTGCCACTCCTTGCTACGATGCGCGGCGATACGCACCCTGGATGTGCTTGCGGGCCGCCCGGATAGCTTGGCGGACCAGCGGGTGCGAACGATTTTCGCAATAGAGATTCAAGATAAAACAAGGAGTTGTACGCTATGGCCGGTTCCAGCCTGCTTGCCCTGATCGATGATGTCGCCACCATACTGGACGATGTGGCGATATTGACCAAAGTCGCTGCCAAGAAAACCTCGGGGGTGCTGGGTGACGACCTTGCCCTGAACGCACAGCAGGTGGCTGGGGTGGCGGCAGACCGCGAACTGCCGGTGGTCTGGGCGGTTGCCAAGGGCTCCACGCTCAACAAGGTGATACTGGTGCCGGCTGCCTTGGCCATCAGCGCCTTCGTGCCGTGGTTGGTTACCCCCTTGCTGATGATAGGCGGCGCCTTTCTCTGCTTTGAGGGCTTTGAGAAGCTGGCGCACAAGTTCCTGCACAGCAAGGAAGAAGATGAGGCTCACCATGCCGAACTGATCAAGGCCGTCGCCGACGAGAATGTCGATCTGGTGGCGCTGGAGCAGGAAAAGATCAAGGGCGCGGTGCGTACCGATTTCGTGCTGTCGGCAGAAATTATCGCCATCACACTGGGTACAGTTGCAGACAAACCCTTTGTTACGCAAGCGGCGGTCTTGACAGGTATCGCTATCATCATGACTATAGGGGTATATGGCTTGGTAGCCGGCATCGTGAAACTGGACGATGGTGGCCTCTACCTGAGCCGCAAGGAAGGCACCGGTGGTTTCGCCAGCGCACAGCGCAAGTTTGGCGAATGGATACTGATCGCCGCCCCGTACTTGATGAAGACGTTGGCCATCGTGGGTACAGCGGCCATGTTCCTGGTGGGTGGCGGTATTCTGACGCACGGCGTGCATGCGCTGCATGTGGCTATCCAGAATCTGGCATTAAGCGCCGGCCCCCTGGCTTTTATATTGCCCACGCTGCTGGATGGCCTGGTAGGTGTTATTGCGGGCGCCGTGGTTTTGGCAGGTGTAACCCTGATCCAGCGTGTCTGGCCCAAGAAACAATCGTAATACGGCGCTCCAGGCTTTGGCCTGGGGCCGATTACCCTCATCTTTATTCGTTTAATCGGACTTGATTGGTCATAGCAGGATGTCTAACCGTCCCAATAACCCTCGTAATTCCGCCCCCGTAGAGGATCTCCGCGCTGCGGCCGAGGCATTGTTCGCGCCGCTGGAAGGTGCACGCAGCAGCAACCGTGAGCGTGAGGCGGAAACCACCGTCACCCAGGCACGTGCAGCGGCCGAGGCCTTGTTTGACAGCGGCGATGGCTGGCGCTCATTGCAGCGTGAACGCGAGGCGGAAACCCATTCGAAGCTGGACCGATTGCGGGAAAAGCGTGAATTGATGGAGGCTGCAGAAAAAGTGGCAGCGCGCTATGGCATGGATCTGGCCGATTTGCTGGCCGAGGCCAGCAAGCAGTCTGAAGACAGCTGACAACGCCGCCGTTATTTGATCTGATGAAAACCCCGTCGTTTGTGGCGGGGTTTTTTCGTATGGGCTCAACCCGGAGTTGATCAGGTTCGACTTCCTTGGGAATCTCATTCCTCAAGCAATGGAATCGACATGCCGGGGCGGTTCATGCCCGCGTACGCGGGGAATATCTGATACTCCGTGTACCCGTGCGCAAACACCCACGGTTCATCCCCGCATGCGCGGGGAACACACCTTGAGGCCGGGATCCAACAGGTAAACGCGCGGTTCATCTCCGCATGCGCGGGGAACACGAGCTGATGCCCAGCGAGGGCAAGGACTGCTACGGTTCATCCCCGCATGCGCGGGGAGCACGTTCCCTGATCAACTGGCGTCTCGTAAGCAATGGCTTCATCCCCGCATGCGCGGGGAACACAGGTCTTGCAGCTTGCGTGTGGCCTCGAGTTGCGGTTCATCCCCGCATGCGCGAGGAACACCATCCAGATGGCGTGTTCCCCGCATGCGCGGGGAACACGCCAACTGGAATGGGCCAGGACGCCCAACTCGCGGTTCATCCCCGCATGCGCGGGGAACACCCCAGCGCGTGGAGGTGTATGGGGCCACGGAACGGTTCATCCCCGCATGCGCGGGGAACACACGAGCAACGCCAAGCGGAACTACAGCGTGGTCGGTTCATCCCCGCATGCGCGGGGAACACAAAGTTACTTCGCAATCATCAGAACAGGCGCGCGGTTCATCCCCGCATGCGCGGGGAACACGATGTGGCAGGCACACCGCGCGGTTATGTGCTCGGTTCATCCCCGCATGCGCGGGGAACACTGCCTAACAGACTGCCAGCGGTCGTGGCGGTGCGGTTCATCCCCGCATGCGCGGGGAACACGCCGCTTAGTCGCCCAGCCCAGGGCGGCAGGTAGGTTCATCCCCGCATGCGCGGGGAACACCGATGGTCAACAGGCTGTTAGCCATGTCGGTTCCGGTTCATCCCCGCATGCGCGGGGAACACACCGTGCGAGAGTTCACGCGATCGCCGCGCGCCGGTTCATCCCCGCATGCGCGGGGAACACTTCGCCAGCTTGGTGTCCTGGTCTGTCCCTAGCGGTTCATCCCCGCATGCGCGGGGAACACCCAGTATTCCCAGGCGTGCCGCAATCATAGAGGCGGTTCATCCCCGCATGCGCGGGGAACACTACAGCCGGAAAGAGCGCAACGACTTTGGCGACGGTTCATCCCCGCATGCGCGGGGAATACCTGCCAGTACGGCGAAGCAATCCGGGATCTGTTCGGTTCATCCCCGCATGCGCGGGGAATACCTGCCAGTACGGCGAAGCAATCCGGGATCTGTTCGGTTCATCCCCGCATGCGCGGGGAATACTCCACATCGATACCCTGCGCCGCATGGCTCCGCGGTTCATCCCCGCATGCGCGGGGAATACCATCTGTTGTTGGTCACGCTAACGCACAGCGACGGTTCATCCCCGCATGCGCGGGGAATACAGGTATCAGCACGTACCCAGGCTGGTCGCCGCCGGTTCATCCCCGCATGCGCGGGGAATACCCGCAACACGGCAAGTCGGTTCAGGTGCTGGACGGTTCATCCCCGCATGCGCGGGGAATACACCAATCATAGATTATTGATTGCACTGGATAAAATCAGGCCCTTCCAAGCTACCAAGTGTAGAGTGGGGAATTCTAAGGGTCGCTTATTCGTTGTTAAAGAGCGTCGGCGCGAGCTGTATCAGCAGGGAGAAGTAAGCCAGTCTAGCGCCGACAAGCACAATCGGGATGCGTCGATTGCGGCGTAGCGTGCCGAAATCGAACCCTGCGTCATCACCCGTTCCACAGGCTGTGGCAGCTTTGCCGTTTTCCTGGCCTGCCTTAATCTGGCTCCAGATAGTCTCTCGCACCTTCTAGTTAGTTGCTGACTTAGCGCGACTATCGCATTTTTGTCACCCACCATAGTTTGGATGGAGAAATGCCCTGTGAGCTGCTAGGCTAATTGGTCAGTCTTTGCGCTCAAGACGCGGGCGGGTATGTCTCCATAGATGAGGCAACCAGAGTCGAGAGGAGGAGCATGTCTGCGGACGGCATTGTCGGCCCGTTTTTTCGCTACTGGGGTAAAGCCCAGGCTGCGCAGCATGGCGCGGCGTTTCATTTTCTCCCCTATCACAGTCTCGATGTCGCAGCGGTGGCGGCGGCGCTATGGTCGCGTCATCATCGGCTGCGGGCTCAGTTGTGCTCGCTTCTGGATTGGCCTGAAGAGACGGTCGGTGCTTGGCTTGTGGCCTATGCCGCTCTGCATGACCTTGGGAAGTTCTCCAGTGCGTTTCAATCGCTACGTCCCGATGTGGCAGCCCAGTTGGGTCTGGAATGCGGGCGGTATCGTTATCAACGGGACTATCGGCATGATCGGCTTGGGGTCTGGCTCTGGCAGTCCTTGAACGCGGGGGCCCTGTCTGCAGATGCGGATTGGCAAGTGGTGGGCAATCACTGGGCTGCCTCTGCGACATGCCACCATGGTCAGCCACGTCCTATTCCGGCGGAGTGGGATAGCAACCTGGGGCGCCACTTCAGCAAGGCAGACCGCGAGGCCGCGCAGGCGTGGACAGATTGGGTGCTGAGCCATATTGCGCCATTGCCGCTACCCGAGCGGCCGGTGGGAGAGGCTGGTTCAAGGGTGAGGCATGCGTCCTGGCTTTTGGCGGGCGTCTACATACTGTGTGACTGGATAGGCTCGAACGCCTCTGTGGGACGTTTTGAGTACTGTGATCGGCCCTGTCAGGACGACCGGGCACTGCTGGCTTACTGGGCGAATGCCCGTGTGGTTGCGGAACAGGCCGTGCTGGATTTCGGTGTGTTGCCCGCTTCGGTGGATGGTAGCGCCGGGTTCACCGATATTTTTCCCCATATTGCCGTGCCTAGCCCCTTGCAGGCGCAGGTGGTATCGCTGCCTTTATCTGCGGGGCCGGCGCTCTATGTGATTGAGGATGTGACTGGTGCTGGCAAGACAGAGGCCGCATTGAGCTTGGCCCAGCGCTTGATGCAGGCAGGGCGGGCGGATGGGCTGTTCATTGGCCTGCCTACCATGGCTACTACCAATGCCATGTACGAGCGCCTGGGGCGAGACTATCGGCGCTTTTACGACGCTGGGCATCAGCCATCCCTGGTATTGGCGCACAGCGCTCGGCAGCTGTCTGCCGCCTTCATGCAGTCATGCCATACCGCTAGTTTTCCTGATCTGCAGGTCGATGACGACTATGGCGGTGAAGGCAGTGCGGCCACCTGGTGTAACGCATGGATAGCCGATAGCCGCAAAAAAACCTTCTTCGCGGATATGGGCGTGGGTACGCTGGATCAGGCGCTGATGGCGGTGCTGCCCAGCAAGCATCAAAGCTTGAAACTGGCTGGCTTAGGCGTGCTGGCTGGGCCGACTTTGTTCACCTTCAATGTCGACAGCCAACGGTTTCTTGGATCTACGGCAGTGCGGTGTGTGCAAAAGGGCGAGCGGGCCAAAGTCTGCGCCAAGCTTTCTGGCTGGGCCTACGCTGGTGAGGCGTCGAGCTGATATGCGCGCCACCTGGGAAGGGGGGCGCTGCATAGCGTGGCTTGGCGGGGTGAAATACAAAAGAAAAAGCCCGCTTGTGCGGGCTATCTCTTTGATTTCTTTGGAGGCGGGTACCGGACTCGAACCGATGTAGACGGATTTGCAATCCGCTGCATAACCCCTTTGCTAACCCGCCGTGACTTGCAGGCAAAAAAAGGGAAAGTCGCTGCTTTCCCTTCTTGCGGTATCTGGAGCGGGAGAAGAGTCTCGAACTCTCGACCTCAACCTTGGCAAGGTTGCGCTCTACCAACTGAGCTACTCCCGCATTGTATCGCAAGCATAAGTGCACTGGAGCGGGAGAAGAGTCTCGAACTCTCGACCTCAACCTTGGCAAGGTTGCGCTCTACCAACTGAGCTACTCCCGCTTTGCACTTACCACACACGCTTAAACAGTTTGGAGCGGGAGAAGAGTCTCGAACTCTCGACCTCAACCTTGGCAAGGTTGCGCTCTACCAACTGAGCTACTCCCGCTTTGTTTTTCGCGTTGTGTGTTGCGAAGGCCGCAATTATAGGGGGTGCCGTAACCATGTCAAGCGTTTTGGGTGCATTTTTGCCCTGTTTGGTGCGGTGCAATGCTAAGTGCTTGTTCCAGAAAGGGCTGCTTTTGGCCGGTGCTTCGTGGGGATTTCGTGCTGCTGCGCCTTATGTTTCAGCCACCGGTGGCGGACATGAAGCGGATGATCTTGTCGGGTTGCTCGCGGAACTCGTGGCGCTCGGGCTTGCGGCCGATGGCGCCCAGGATGGCGGCCTCCAGCCCGGCGTCGTCTATGCCGGCGCGCAGCAGGGGGCGCAGGGCCAGTTTGTCGTCCTGGCCCAGGCAGAGGTAGAGCGTGCCATCCACACTCAGCCGCACGCGGTTGCAGCTGGCGCAGAAGTGCTGCGAGATGGGGGTGATGGCACCCAGGGTGAAGCGGCCATCCTGGCTGCGCCAGTAGCGTGCGGGGCCGCCGCCCAGCTCGGTGGCACTGGCAGTCAGGCCCAGCCGTTGGGCCTGGTTGGCCACCACGTCTTGCAGATCGAGATACTGGGCGGTACGGCCGGTATCGCCCACCGGCATCAGTTCGATCAGGCGCAGGATAAAGCCGCGTTCCATGCAGTAGGCGACGATGGCGTCGATTTCGTCGTCGTTGACGCCGGCCTGCACCACCATATTGATCTTGACCGGGGCGAAGCCGGCAGCGGCAGCTGCGTCCAGCCCGGACAATACATCGGCCAGTACATCGCGGCCGGCGATGCTGGCCAGCCGCGCGCCCTGCAGGCTGTCGAGGCTGACATTGAGGCGCTTGATGCCCGCAGCCTTGAGTGCCAGGGCCTGCCTGGCCATCTGGGTGGCATTGGTGGAGAGCGAGAGGTCTTGCAGGCCGGGCAGGGCGCTCAGCTTGCCTGCCAGCGTGGGGAGATCGCGCCGCAGCAAGGGCTCGCCGCCGGTCAGCCTGACCCGCCGCACGCCGAGTCGGGTGAAGGCGCCCACCACCCGCTCGATTTCGTCAAAGGTCAGCCAGTGATCCGGCTCTTCAAAGCCCTTGAAGCCCTTGGGCAGGCAGTAGTTGCAACGCAGGTCGCAGCGGTCGGTCACGCTCAGGCGCAGGTAATCGATGCGGCGGCCGTAGCTGTCGATCAGTACCTTGTGTGCCGTGGCGGTGGGGGTGTCCGATGGGTTCATGCTGGCTTGGTCGGGCAGGAGTGCCGTCTATGACGTTAGTGTAGGCCGGCTTGGCACCGCTGTGCGAGCGTTGCTTCGAGCTGGTTCACGATTTTTCCACCCCGGCGAAAAAATCGTGAACCGGCGCTCAGGCTGGCACCGGGCAGAATGCGGCGCCATCGGCAAAAGCGACGGCAACACCACCGGGTTCGCGCAGCCATGCCACCAGTTCCAAGCGTGGGCCATCCAGCCGGCGGCGCAGTTGCGGTAGCACGCGGTGAGTCAGCAGGCACACGCCCGAGGGTTCGGCGCCATCGCAGACAGCATAGGCATAGGGGGCATCGCTGAGGGCCAGGGGGCGCCATAATTTGGCGGCGGCATCGGCTGGCAACTCGGGCAGGTCGCAGGGGATGACCAGCAGGCAATCGGCATCGCTGGCGGCGAGGGCAGCCTCAAGGGCGGCGAGGGGGCCGGGCCAGCCTTCGTAGTTGTCGGCCAGTGGCTCGAAGCCCAGGCCCTGGTAGACCTCGTGCTGACCATTGGTGCTGGCATAGAGGGTATCGGGCGGGCAGCTTTGCCGTGCCAGCCGCTCGCGGGCGTGCACCACCAGGGGTTTGCCACCATGCAGTTTCAGGCCTTTGTCGCCGTGGGGGCGCTGTGGGCTGGCGCAGAGGATAAGCGCATCGAGTTCGGGCTGCCAGGGTACCGATATGGTCATGATGAAGCCTCTGTTGCACTACGGTGGTGCGTCGGCGAGGCCGACGGGGTAGGTTATGGTGCAGAAATCAGCTGCTATTTATATTTTGGTGCACCGCACGATCATAGATCGCAATGACCGTGCCCGGTAGGACAAATCAGGCCGCCAGCATGCTTACAACAGTTTGCGGCAAGGCCAGGCCAGCCACCTCGCCGATCACCACGATGGCCGGGCTGGCCATGCCATGGCGGTGGGCATCGTCAGCCAGCCGCGCCAGCGTAGTGCTGAGGCGCTGCTCCTGCGGCAGGGTGGCGTGGGCGATGACGGCGGCAGGGGTATGGCCGGCCTTGCCGGCCTGCAGCAGGCCTTGCACCATGCTGTCGAGGTGGCGCATGCCCATATAGATCACCAAGGTGGTATCCAGCCTGGCGTAGCCGGCCCAATCGGGTTCGCCACCGTCCTGCGTGTGGCCGGTCAGCAGGGTGACGCCACGGCAGCAATCGCGATGGGTGAGCGGGATGCCGGCGGCCGTCGCAGCAGCCAGCCCGGCGGTGATGCCGTTGATGACCTCGTGGCTCACGCCTGCCTGGCGCAGGGCTTCGATCTCTTCGCCACCCCGGCCGAAGATAAAGGGGTCGCCGCCCTTGAGTCTGCCCACGATCTTGCCCTGGCGGGCATGGCGCAGCATCAGCCGGGTGATGAAGGCCTGCGGCGTGGAGACGCAGCCCCCCCGCTTGCCGACTTCAATCAGCCTGGCATCGGGACGGGCGTGGGCCAGCACTGCGCGGTTGACCAGGTCATCAACCAGCAGAATGTCGCACTCGCCCAGTACACGGGCGGCCTTGAGGGTAAGCAGTTCGGGATCGCCGGGGCCGGCGCCGATCAGGTAGACCTTGCCTTGCATGGTGTAACTCCTGGAGAGGGTCAAACGGTTGCCGCCATCGTCGCGGTGGCGACCATGCGCTTGAGTTCGGGCAGGCAGGAACCGCAACGGGTGCCGCAGGCCAGCTTGGCTTGCAGTCCTTTCAGATCGCAGCCTTGGTTCAGTGCGGCATCGATTTCATCGGCCGATACATTGAGGCAGTTGCAAATGACCTTGCCACGGCTGTGTTGGCCCTGGGGTGGGGCCGCCAGCGGGGCCAGCAGCCAGGGGCGTAGACTGGCGGCGTCGGCGCCTGCCGCGATCAGCTGCTTGAGCCAGTCGCGTGCGGCGGTCTCGCCGGTGAGCCGTATGCCGGTCAACCTGCCTAGTCGGATTTCGGCGTGCTTTTCCACGCCACGGCGGGGGTCGCGGTAGCTGAGTGTGGCCATGGGGTCGTCGAAGCCGAATACGGCATCAAGCCGGGCGATAAAATCGGCAGAGGGGGCGTTGCGGTGGGCCAGCTTCAGTATCACGGCTGGCTGCTCGTGGCCGAACAGGCCCAGGCTGCCGTAGTCGAAGCCCGCCAGCAGGTCGGCCGCGCGGTGCATCAGCTGCACCGCATCGTGGCTTTGCTTCATGGCGACCATCTGCCAAGGCAGCTCAACCCGTTCCAGCTTGATGGCGGCGTGTTTCAGCTCGGGCTGGCGCGATAGTGGGTCCAGCTTGGGCAGGGTAAGGGTGTTGCTGCCTTGGCCGGCCATAAAGCGGCCGGACCAGTGCATGGGCAGGAAGACCTCGCCCCGGCGCTGGCGAGTGCTGGCCTCTACCCTTATCAGCAGCGCTCCCCGCCGGCTGCTTACACGGGCCAGGTCGCCGCTGGCCAGTTTGGCCTGTGCTAGGTCGTCAGGGTGGGCCGTCAGCAGGGGTTCTTCCACCTGGTTGTATAGCTGGGCGACCGTGCCGGTGCGGCTCATGCCATGCCACTGGTCGCGCAGCCGCCCGGTGTTCAGGTGCAAGGGGTAGCGGGCATCGGTCTTTTCGGCCACCGGGTGGTAATCCACCGCCACAAAGCGCGCCCGGCCGTTCGTGGTGGGGAAGCGCCCATCGGCATAGAGCCGGGCCTGGCCAGCACGTGCGCCGGTGGGGTAGGGCCATTGCTGCGGGCCTTGGCTATCGAGCAGGGCATAACTCAGGCCACTGATGTCGAGATCGCGGCCGGCCGTGCTGCGCTTGTGCTCGTCGAACACGGCTTCTGGCGTGGCATAGGGGAAGAGCGATGCTGCGGAGCGGGGCGGCAACAGCGCTTCCAGCCGGCGGGCAAAGTCTGCTGCCATCTGCCAATCATGCCTGGCCTCGCCCGGCGCGGGTACGGCAGCGTGCAGCCGGGTGATGCGGCGCTCGGAGTTGGTGACCGTGCCGGCTTTCTCGGCCCAGCTTGAGGCCGGCAGCAGCAGGTCGGCGTAGGCTGTGGTGTCGGTATGGGCGTAGGCTTCCTGCACCACCACGAACTCGGCCTGCTGCAGGGCGCGGGCTACCTGGGCGGTGTCGGGCAGGGAGTGCGCCGGATTGGTGCAGGCTATCCATACGGCTTTGATCTGGCCCGCTTCCAGGGCCTCAAACATGTCGACTGCCGTTTTGCCGGGTTGGCTGGGTACGTCGGGCACTTGCCACAGCGCGGCGACTTCGGCGCGGTGTGCGGGATTGGCCAGATCGCGATGGCCGCTGAGCAGGTTGGCCATGCCGCCTACTTCACGCCCGCCCATGGCATTGGGCTGGCCGGTCAGGCTGAAGGGGCCGCAGCCGGGCTTGCCCAGCTTGCCGGTGGCCAGGTGCAGATGGATCAGGGCGGCATTCTTGTCGGTGCCCCGTGCCGATTGATTGAGCCCCATGCACCAGAGCGACAAGGCCCTGGGCGCGCGGCCAAACCATTCGGCGGCCTGCAGGATCTGCTCGGGCTTGATACCGCAGATATCGGCAGCGAAGCGTGGGGTGTATTCGCGGATATGGCGCTTGAGTTCGGTAAAGCCTTCGGTGTGGGCGGCGATATAGGCTTCGTCTATCAATCCCTCCCAGACCAGCACATTGAGCATGGCGTGGAACAGCGCGACATCGGTGCCGGGGAGGATGGGCAGGTGCAGATCGGCCAGTTCGGCGCTGTCGGTACGCCTGGGGTCGGTGACGATGAGCTTCATGTCAGGCCGGGCGGCCTTGGCGTCCTCGATGCGGCGGAACAGCACGGGGTGGGCATAGGCCGGGTTGGCGCCGGCGATGAACAGGCAGTCTGCCAAGGCCAGGTCTTCGTAACTGCAAGGCGGGGCGTCGGCCCCCAGGGTGGCCTTGTAGCCGGCGACGGTGCTGGACATGCACAGGCGTGAATTGGTATCGATATTGTTGGTACCGATCAGGCCCTTGGCCAGCTTGTTGAAGACGTAGTAGTCCTCGGTCAGCAACTGGCCGGAGATATAGAATGCCACGGCATCGGGGCCGTGCTCGGCAATGATGGCGGCAAAGCGCTGGGCTGCGTGGTCCAGTGCCGTATCCCAATCCACCCTTTGCCTGCTGGTGCTACGCTGCTGCCGCAGCTCGGGGTAGAGCACCCGGCCGGTGCGCATATCGGTCAGGTGCAGGGTGGCGCCCTTGGTGCAAAGCCGGCCCAGGTTGGCTGGGTGCTCGGGGTCGCCTTCCACCCGCAGTACCTGCTGGCCGTCGGTATGTATCAGTACGCCGCAACCGGTTCCGCAGTAGCAGCAGGTGGATTTGACGATATGGGGCTGGACCATGGCCTTACTCCAGGGGTTTTTCCATGAACAGGCTGAGCGGGTCGGCGGCGTAGCTGCCAAAGGGTGTGCGCTCGGCAAAGCCGCAGGTGCGATACAGCGCGATGGCCTCGGCCTGGTGGATGCCAGTCTCCAGCCGTGCCAGCACCTTGCCGGTCTCACGGGCTGTCGCTTCCAGCGCGGCCAGCAGGGCGCGGGCGATGCCCTGGCCACGATGCTGCGGGTCGACATACATGCGCTTGAGTTCGACATAGCCGGCGTGGGCCACGATGGCGCCGCAAGCCACGGCCTTGTCGCCCAACCAGCCCAGGTAGAAGCTCACGCCTGGCTGCTCCAGAGCGGCCACATCCAGCAGATGGTTGGACGGGCCGGGGTAGAGGCTGGCCAGATAGTCGTCCAGCGCGCTGATCAAGCGGCGTGCCTCGGGCAGGCTGGGCGAGGCAGGTGCCAGTCGCAGCCCTGTGCTCATGCTGCGGCCTCGGTGTTCAGCAGCACGGCATTGCCTTCCAGCCTGACCGCATAGCGGCGGGCGCAACCCTCGTCAGGCGCTGCGGCGGTGCCGCAGTCGAGGCCTATCTGCCAGCCATGCAGCGGGCAGGCCACGGTCTTGCCATAGACGATGCCCTGCGACAGCGGGCCACCCTTGTGCGGGCAGCGGTCTTCCAGGGCAAAGACTTCGTCATCGGCATTCCGGAATACTGCGATATCGCCCTGCGGGTGCTGAATCACGCGGGCGCCCAGTGGCGGGATTTCGGTCAGCAGGCAGACTATTTTCCAGTGGGACATGGGATTGTTCCTTGTGAGGTTGGCTGGGTTTGCCGTGGTGCGGCAGAGCCCGCTGCCACGGCAAACCGGTGGGGTTCAGGCCGGCAGGGCTTCGAACTCGTGCTTCTGCTCGCCCTGGATGCGCTCGGCCCAGGGATCCTGCTCAAAGCTCAGGGCGTACTTGAGCCGGGCATACAAGGCCTTGCGGTTGTCGGCATCTGCCACCACGCGCTGCCTGGTGTGCTCCAGGCCCACGCGGTGCAGGTAGTGCACCGTGCGTTCCAGGTAGAAGGCCTCCTCGCGGTACAACTGCAGGAAGGCGCCGCTGTATTCCAGTACCTCGGCATGGCTGGCGACCTTGGCGAAGAATTGAGCCACCTCGGTCTTGATGCCGCCGTTGCCGCCCACATACAGCTCCCAACCCGAATCCACGCCTATCACGCCGACATCCTTGATGCCGGATTCAGCACAGTTGCGGGGGCAGCCGCTGACGGCCAGCTTGACCTTGTGGGGGCTCCACATACCGAACAGGTCGTGCTCCAGGTCTATGCCCATCTGGGTGGAATCCTGCGTGCCGAAGCGGCAGAACTCGCTGCCCACGCAGGTTTTGACGGTGCGCAGGCTCTTGCCGTAGGCATGGCCCGAGGGCATGTCCAGGTCGCGCCAGACATTGACCAGGTCTTCTTTCTTCACCCCCAGCAGATCGATACGCTGGCCGCCGGTAACCTTGACCAGCGGGATGCGGTACTTGTCGGTGACGTCGGCAATGCGGCGCAGCTCGCTGGCATTGGTGACCCCGCCCCACATCCGGGGCACGACCGAATAGGTGCCGTCCTTCTGGATATTGGCGTGCGCCCGCTCGTTGATGAAACGGCTTTGCGGATCGTCGCGGGCTTCGCCGGGCCAGGTGGCGATCAGGTAGTAGTTGAGTGCTGGCCGGCAGGTGGCGCAGCCATTGGGTGTACGCCACTCCAGGAACTGCATAGTCTGTGGGATGCTGACCAGATGGTGCTCGCGGATGGCATCGCGCACTTCCTGGTGGTTGCGGTCGGTACAGCCGCATACCGTCTTGGTCTTGGGGGTGGCATCGAAGCTGGAACCCAGTACGTTCATCAGTATCTGCTCGCACAGGCCGGCGCAGGATCCGCACGAGCCACTGGCCTTGGTGTGCTTCTTGACCTCGTCCAGGGTGGTGAGGCCTTTCTCGCGTATGGCTTTGACGATGGTGATCTTCCTGACCCCATTGCAGCCACAGACTTCGGCTTCGTCGGCCATGGCGGCCGCCTTGTTCTCGCCGGCATGGCCGGTGTCGCCGAGATTGTTCTCGCCCCACATCAGGTGGTCGCGTATCTCGCCTATGGGCTGTTCATCCTTCAGTAGCCGGAAGTACCAGGCGCCATCGGCGGTGTCGCCATACAGGCAAGCGCCGACCAGCTTGTCGCCCTTGAGTACCAGCTTTTTGTAGACGCCGCCTACCGGGTCGGACAGCGTGATTTCCTCGTGCCCGTCGCCACCCATGAAGTCACCGGCCGAGAACAGGTCGATACCGGTGACCTTGAGCTTGGTCGACAGCACCGAACCTACATAGCGGCCATAGCCCCAGCCCGCCAGATGGTTGGCGCAGACGCGCGCCTGCTCGTATAGCGGCGCCACCAGGCCATAGGCGATGCCACGGTGGTTGACGCATTCGCCGACGGCGTAGATGCGTGGGTCGAAGGTCTGCAGGGTGTCGTTCACCACGATGCCCCGGTTGCAGTACAGGCCGCAGGATTCGGCCAGTTCGGTATTGGGGCGTATGCCGACGGCCATGACCACCAAATCGGCTGCCAGTTCGGTGCCATCCTTGAGCTGCACGGCGCTTACCCGGCCCGATTCGCCTGCCAGCAATGCAGCCGTCTGGGCTTGCAGCGCAAAGCGCAGGCCGCGCTGCTCCAGCGATTGCTGCAGCAGCTGTCCGGCCACCTTGTCGAGCTGGCGCTCCAGCAGCCATTCGCCCAGGTGCACCACGGTGACGCTCATGCCTTGCAGCATCAGGCCATTGGCCGCTTCCAGCCCCAGCAGGCCACCGCCTATCACGACGGCATGGCGGTATTGCCGGGCGGCCGCCAGCATCTGCTCGGTGTCGTGGATGTCACGGTAGCTGATCACGCCGGGTAAATCCTTGCCCGGCACGGGCAGGATAAAGGGCTTGGAGCCGGTGGCCATCAGTAGCCGGTCGTACTCGGCCTCGGTGCCGTCGGCGGCATAGACCACCCGTTTCTTGCGGTCTATCTTCACCACCTTCTTGCCCAGATGCAGGGTTATGCCTTGTTCGGCATACCATTCTAGTGGGTTGAGTATGATGTCCTGCACGGTCTGCTCGCCGGCCAGCACGGGCGATAGCAGGATGCGGTTGTAGTTGGGGTGCGGCTCTTCGCCAAAGACCGTGATGTCGTAACGGCTGGGGGTGAGTGCCAGCAGCTCTTCCAGGGTCCGTACACCGGCCATGCCATTGCCGATCATGACGAGTTTTAGCTTTTGCATGGTTTAGCTCCGTGGTGTTGCCATAGGGGATGAGGGGATAGGGGCGGCAGTTGCACCGGCGGCCTGTTGGCGCATGCCGGGGGCGGAGTCGGGCGTGCCGACCAGCAGGACAAACAACAGCAGCAGATTGAAGCCCAGCGAGCACAGCGCCAGTGCCATCCAGAGCCGGCCGGGTGAGCGGCTGGCCAGCGGGCTACGCCGTGCCACGCGCAAGGGGCGGGCTTCGCCCAGTTCCAGTGCCAGCCTCAGCTCTTCTGCCGTCTCGAAGCGGTGTGCCGGTTCGCGCGCCACCAGCTTGAGCAGCACGCTCTCCAGCCATAGCGGCAGATCAGGCCGGTAGCGGCTAGGCGGGACAGGGTCACCAAAGCTGGGTGTCTGGAACGGCTCGATCTCGCCATAGGGGTAGCGGCGTGTGAGGGCGTAGTACAAGGTGACGCCTGCGGCGTAGAGATCGCTGGCCGGGCTGGCGGTGTGGCCGCTGTACTGCTCGGGGGCGATATAGCTGGGTGTGCCCGGTGTGGCACTGTCGGTCGGGGTGATGCCGGGGCATTGCGCCACGCCCAGGTCCAGCAGGCGCAAGCGGCCTTCTTGATCCAGGTGCAGGTTGTCGGGCTTGATATCGCGATGGACGATATCCAGCCGGTGCAATGCCCCCAAGGCACGGCTCAGGGCCAGGCCCAGCCGCACGGCATCCTGTGGGCTGAGGGGTTCGTTGCGGGCCAACCGGGCCGCCAGGGTTTCGCCGGGATACCAGCGCATGGCCAGGATCAGCCAGGGGCTGTCGGTGGTGTCGATGACTTCGGGCAGGTGTTGGCTGGCGGCACGCCTGAGCAACCAGCCCTCCGTCAGCAGGCCCTGGGCCAGTTCGTTATCCTTGCCGGCCAGCTCGGTCAGGGTCTTGATGACCACCCTTTGCCCGCGTTCATCTCGGGCGCGGTACACCAGGCTGGCGCGGCTCTCGGCCAGCAATTGCTCTATCTGGAAGCCGGCGATGAACTGGTCCGGCCGCAGGCGTGGCGGGATGGGCAGCGTGGCGGCCTGGGCCAGTTCGTCCAGCAGTTGGCCTTGCGGCAGGGCCTGGACCCGCACCACGACGGCCGTTACATTGTCCTGGCTACCGGCCGCCAGGGCGGCAGCCAGCAGCGCGTCGGCGGCGCGCTGGGGTTCATGGTGCAGTTCCAGCAGGCGGTGCAGGGCGACATCGCCCAAGGCTTCCCATACGCCGTCGCACACCAGGGCAAACAGGTCGCCGGCCTGCAGTTCGCCCTCGCAAAAATCCACCATCACATGTTGATCGAGACCCACGGCGCGCTTGAGCACATGCTGGTAGCCAGGCTGCTGCCAGGTATGGTCTGCACTCAGTTGCACCAAGCCATCGGCATTCAAGCGGTAGGCACGGCAATCACCGACATGGGCCAGGGTATAGCGGCGACCGCGCAGTACCAGCGCCGTCAGGGTGGTGGCCAGCGGCTGGCTTAGTTTGTCGCGCTGGGCCTGGCCGTTCAACCACAGGTTTTGTGCGGTGATGATGCGGTCCATGGCATGGGCAGGTTCCCAGGTGTCGGGCGTGGCGTAGTAGTCGGCAGCCAGGCCGCGCACGGTGGCCTGTGCAGCCAGCTTGCCATCGGCCGAATGGCTGATGCCGTCGGCTATCGCCAGCAGCCAGCCCTTGGTGGCAACCATGTCGGCTGGCGGTTCCACCGCTGCAAGGGCATCCTCGTTGCGCGGTTTTTTGCCGGCCAGGCTGGCAGTGCCGATGGCAAGATCAAGCAAGGCGTGCATGGGGTCAGACCTTGGCGCCAGCGATATGGGCGGCACCCCAGGTGGTGCGCCAACGCTGTTTGACCGACAGCAGGCCCACCCAGGCAAACAGGGCCAGCGCAGCAAACAGGCTCAGGCCCAGCGAATAGCTGCCAGTCAACTGCTTGGAGTACCCCAGGCCCGTTGCCAGCAGAAAGCCACCTATGCCGCCAGCCATGCCCACCAGGCCGGTCATCACGCCTATCTCCTTGCGGAAGCGCTGCGGCACCAGCTGGAACACGGCACCGTTGCCCATGCCCAGCCACAGCATGCCGGCCACCAGCGCCATCAACGCCATCCAGGCATGTGGCAGATCGCGAGACACCAGGTAGAGGCAGGCTGCGGCCAGGGTATACATCACCAGCAGCGAACGGATACCGCCCACCTTGTCTGCGACCGTACCGCCTATGGGGCGCATCAGCGAGCCGGCGAACACGCACATGGCGGTATAGAAACCCGCCTGCACCGGCTCCAGCCCGTATTGGTCGTTGAAGTAGACGGTGAGCGAGGAGGCCAGGCCAGAGAAGCCGCCGAATGTGACGCAATAGAAGAACATGAACCACCAGGCATCACGGTCGCGTAGTACGCCCAGATATTCGGACAGCTTCTTGGCGGGTGGGCAGTTGGGGCTGTCCTTGGCCATGGCGAGATACAGCACGAATACCAGCAGCAGGGGAATCAGCACCAGCCCAAACACGGCATTCCAGCCAAAGGCCTTGGCCAGGCTGGGGGCAAACAGGGCGGCGATGGCCGTACCCGAGTTGCCGGCGCCGGCTATGCCCATGGCCGTACCCTGGTAGTGCGGTGGATACCAGCGCGATGCCAGCGGTAGCGCCACTGCGAAGGAAGCGCCTGCCACGCCCAGGAACACCCCCAGCACCATGACCTGTGAAAAGCTGTGCACGCCGGCCAGCCAGGCCACCAGCAGGGCAGCCATCACGATCACCTGGCCCAAGGCGCCAGCCAGGCGAGGCTTGAGGTGATCGACCAGCACGCCCATCAGCAGCCGCAGCAAGGCGCCCGCCAGCAATGGCGTCGCCACCATCAGGCCCTTCTGCGAGGGGCTGAGGCCCAGATCGCGGGCGATATAGACCGCCAGTGGCCCCAACAGCACCCAGACCATGAAGCTGAGATCGAAATACAGGAAGGCCGATACCAGTGTGGGCGTATGGCCTGCTTTCCAGAAACCTTTGTCCATTTGCTACTCCCCTGTGCCCGAACGCTACGCGGGCCTAGAACGCAAAAAAGGCGTCCTCGCTGCCGTATCGGTCTTGCATGACCGATAGGGTGCGGGGACGCCTTTGTCCGAAATCTGTAGGTTCGACCTTGAACCGTTGTCTGCCTCTGGGGCCTTGGGGGCTCCGTCCACCGCTGCGCCGTTGCAACGATGGGTGCTGCTTATTACAGGCAGATCGCTATCAGCAAATGCCGTGCCATTGCCTTGTTTTTATATTAATCAATGGCTTGGGTTGTTTTTTGATTGGAGTGGCCGGAGCGGCGCATGAATTTTGTGCGGTGCGGCAAGCGGTATGCACTATGCAGGTGCGCGGGGGCGTTGGGCCGTGCTTGTCGGCTTGGCCCGTGGCCTGCCCAGCAATGCAGGCGACTATGCGGCCTGCCGTATCTCTCGCCGGTACAGAAAATCCATCACGACATTGCGGGCAGCGTGATAAGCCGGGTCGCTGGCCAGCGCCAGGCGTTCGCGCGGGCGGGGCAGGTCTATGGCGAGTATTTCGCCCACGGTGGCAGCGGGGCCATTGGTCATCATCACGATGCGGTCGGACAGCAGGACGGCTTCGTCCACATCATGCGTCACCATCAGGGTGGTGGTGCGGGTCTGGGCGACGATGCGCAACAGTTCGTCCTGCAGGTGGGCGCGGGTGAGGGCATCGAGGGCGCCGAAGGGCTCGTCCAACAGCAACACTTTGGGCTGCATGGCCAATGCCCGAGCGATGCCTACGCGCTGCTTCATGCCGCCGGATATCTCGTGTGGGCGTTTGTGGGTGGCATGGGTAAGGCCGACCATGGCCAGCGCGTCGTGGGTGCGCTGCTTGAGTGTGCTGCGGTTCTCCCTGCCGCCAAATACCCGCTCCACCGCCAGGTAGACGTTGCCGTAGCAGCTCAGCCAGGGCAGCAGCGAATGGTTCTGGAACACCACGCCGCGATCAGGGCCTGGGCCGGCGATTTCGCGGTTATGGCACAGTAGCACCCCGGCCGAGGGCTGCAGCAGGCCAGCGACCAGATTGAGGACGGTGGATTTGCCGCAGCCTGAATGGCCTATCAGCGCAAGGAACTCTCCTTCGCGTATATCCAGATTGACATTGCGCAGGGCCACAAAGCGCCCCTGGCGGGTATCGAAAGCCATGCTGACATCTTGCAGTTGTACGAATTTGTCCATGTGTGGCTCCTGATTCTGGGTGGAAGGTCTGTCGGGCACTTAACAGGCCGTTGAAAAACTGCGGCCCATTCAGTTGATGAGGCGCGCCAGCGAGTGCGGGGGATACAACTAGGTGAGCGCCCACGGGTTAGCCGCACCAAACAGGCCCACAGGGTTGGGGAGCGCCAACCGGCCGTCCCGGTGACGCGGCCAGCGCTCCCGCCCAGTCTTGCTCCATGCCTGCTTCTTGTTGTCTTAGTACTCGAATCGCCGTGCGAGCAGCACCAGGGCCTGCTCCAGCAGCAAGCCGACGATGCCGACCACGAAGATGGCAATCAGGATGTGGGCGACATTGAGGTTGTTCCATTCATCCCATACCCAAAAGCCCAGGCCGACGCCGCCTGTCAGCATTTCGGCGGCGACGATGACCAGCCAGGCCACGCCTATGGCCAGGCGTATGCCGGTAATCATGTGTGGCAGTACGGCCGGGAAAAGGATGCGGGTGAATACCTTTGACTCAGGCAGCTTGAGCACGCGGGCGACATTGAGGTAGTCCTGCGGTATCTGAGCTACGCCTGCTGCTGTGTTGAGCACCATGGGCCAGATGCTGGAGATAAAGATGACCCAGATGGAGGCCGGCCCGGCGGCCTTGAACACCAGCAGGCCTATGGGTAGCCAAGCCAGCGGTGAGACTGGCCTGAGCAGGCTGATGATGGGGGCTGCCATGCGGCCGATAAAGGCAAAGCGACCAATGATGAAGCCGGCGGGTATCCCCACCAGTGCGGCAAGGCCGAAGCCGATGCCGACGCGGGCCAGCGAATGCAGGATGTTCCAGCCTATGCCTTGATCGTTGGGGCCGTTGTCGTAGAAGGGGTCGGCGAACAGCTCTGCTGCGGCTGCCCAGGTAGTGGCTGGGCCAGGCAGGCTGGCGTTGTGCAGTGACAGCAGCTGCCATCCCAGCATGAACAGCGCCAGCCCCAGCAGGGGTGGCAGGCCATGGAAGGCCAGCCAGTGCAGGCTGCGATTGAAACGGCTGGGGCCGGGGGGGAGGCCGTCCAGGGTTTGCAGCCGTGGCGCCGCTGGCCGGCGTGGCTTGCGCCTGGGTGGGTCTTCGGCAAGGGGGGTGGTCAGTGCTTGGGTCGGCATGCTGGGCTCCTCAGGCGCGAATCTTGAAACTGGCGGCGTAGGCGGCTGGGTGCTTGCCGTCCCAAACGGTGCCGTCTATCAGCTTGGTGCTGCGCAGGGCTTCCTTGGGAACGGCGATGCCCAGTGCCCGGGCGGCATCGCTGTAGACATCGATGCGGTTGACTGCTTTGGCCACGGCCAGATAGTCGGGGTCGGTCTTAAGTAGGCCCCAGCGGCGATGCTGGGTCAGGAACCACATGCCGTCCGACAGGTAGGGGAAGTTGACCTTGCCGTCGTTGAAGAACTTCATGTAGTTCGGATCCTGCCACTTGCGCCCCAGGCCGTTGTCGTACTTGCCTTCCAGCCGCTGGTCGATGATGTCGACCGGGCAGTTGACATAGCTCTTGTCGGCTATGGTCTCGGCAACCCGCTGGCGATTGGCCATGGTGTCTATCCAGCGTGAGGCATCGAGCACTGCCATGACCAGTGCCCGGGCGGTATTGGGGTACTGGGTGACGAAGTCGGCGGTGGTCCCCAGTACCTTCTCAGGGTGGTCGGTCCAGATGTCCTGGGTGGTGGCGGCGGTGTAGCCTATGCCATCGGCCAGAGCCCGGTTGTTCCAGGGTTCGCCCACGCAGAAACCGTCCATATTGCCTACTCGCATATTGGCTACCATCTGCGGTGGTGGCACTACGATGGTCTTGACGTCCTTGAGCGGGTCTATGCCCTGGCTGGCCAGCCAGTAGTACAGCCACATGGCGTGGGTGCCCGTGGGGAAGGTCTGGGCAAAGGTGTATTCACGGGGTTCGGCCTTGACCAGACGCGCCAGGCTGGCGCCGTCTTTCACACCCTTGTCCTTGAGCTGGTTGGACAAGGTAATGGCCTGGCCATTGTTGTTCAGCGTCATCAGGACATTCATGTCCTTCCTGGGGCCGCCTATGCCCAGTTGTACGCCATAGATCAGGCCGTACAGCACATGGGCGGCGTCCAGTTCGCCGTTCACCAGCTTGTCGCGCACACCGGCCCAACTGGCTTCCTTGCTGGGTATTATCTTGATGCCATATTTCTTGTCGAAGCCCAGCACGGCGGCCATGACCACGGAGGCGCAGTCGGTGAGCGGTATGAAGCCTATCCTGACTTCGGTTTTCTCCGGTTTACCGGTCTGGCTATTGGCTGCGGCGCGCACCTGGGGCGGCACGACAGAGAGGATAGAGCCGGCACCGGCGAGGCTGAGTGTCTTCATGAAATCGCGGCGGCTGGCGGACGGTGTGCTGTTGTTTGCGGGTTGGTCCATGCTGCTTCCTTGGTCAAAACGCGGGCGCAAAAAAAACGGCGTGCCTCGACCGGTAAAACCGGTCAAAGGACGCCGTTGTCCTTGGGCCGGCAGCAAGGCTGCGCGGCCCGGAGCTATCCGCTTGCATGCAAGCTTGGGCTCCCAGTCAGACTCCCCAACGAATCTGGAGTGATCCGGTTCGACATTGAACCGGGTAACGCCTATTGCTATGCAGCAAGTGTGCCAGCGGGTATCGGTCGCCAGTTGCCGCCCGACTTTCAATGTGTATGTGCATGATATAAAACAGTAATTTTTTGTGTCTTGGCTTGCTGTCCAAGTGTTGCCACTCGGCTGTTGGGCGTAAAGGCACAGTGTCGCCGATTGCGCCATGCACCATGACGCAGCAGGCAGATTGGCGCGGTGCACCAATCCGGTTGAGGCACCTACCTTGATGGCGAAACAAGATGCTTGCCACTGCTTGCGGCTGCAGTTAGAGTGGGGGTGTCGAATCCATTTTGCATTGCAACAGCCCATGTTCCCTGTGCTTAACGCGCTGACCACTACCATGAAACGCACCATGATGATTACATCGTGGGGCGCGCTGGTGTTTGCGCGATCGGGAAGCTGAGCCAGAACCCGAACGACAAAGAATCCAGACGAAGCCCCCGAATCGAAAGATCGGGGGCTTCGTCATTTCAGACCCTATCCCCAGTCCCAGCAGGAGTAATCGAGATGGCACAGCAACTGACCTTGAACCTGGATAACAATAGCGATGCACTGGAGCGCGTGTTGCGCGTGGTGCGCCACCGTGGCTACTCGGTGCGCCGCGTGGCCGCCGAAATGCCCAAGGGCCGTGGCTATATGGACGTATGCATCGAACTGGAAAGCAGCCGTTCGGTGTTCAGCCTGGTTATGCAACTGGCCAAGCTGGCCGAGGTACGCTCATTGGCCATGCGCGGTGAAGGTGTGCGTGTGCTGCTGTAGGCGCCAGCTCCCTAACCTCGCACCGTGTCGCGAGCGGTTGGGTCGGCCCGCTGGGTTCCTTGCCTTGCCAGGTAGGGTCTGCCAGATTCCGCCTCAAAACCCTTGGCCGTTGCAATATGTGGCTTGCCTATCCGGCGCTCCTTACCTATCCCACATAGATGGCGTCGAGGTATGACGCATATATCTCACCCCTGGTCTGTGGGGTGCAAGGTAGAGAGGGCATGATGGGACGCTGGGGTCTGGTAGCGCTTGCGCTATGCAACGCAATGGCAATGCAGGTTAGGGCGGAGGCCTTGCCCGACTGGGTGAAGCTTGATGGCTTTGGCACCGTGGGCGTCTATCACGCGGATGATCCCTATGCCACCGTGCGCTCTGACATACGCTCCAGCACCGGGGCGCGCAACGAGACCCGCTTCGATGCCGACAGCCTGTTTGCCGTGCAGCTCAAGCTACGGCCGGCGGGACCATTCAACGCGGGTTTTCAGTTGATCTCGAAGAAGGAGGTCAACAGCAGCCACCGGCCCAGGGTGCAGTGGGCTTATCTGGGCTGGGAGCCCAGCAGCGAGATCAATATCAAGCTCGGTAGGGCGTTGGCACCGGTTTTCCTGATGTCGGACTACAACGACCTCTACTACGCGCAGATCAGTGCGCAGCCACCGGGACAGGTCTATTCCAATAACTCCATTACCTTCAACGATGGCGTAACCGGGCAGTGGGAGCGCCACTTTGGTGAGGGCGTGCTGGGT
The DNA here is from genome assembly GCF_036961565.1 of Chitinimonas sp. JJ19. Classification (NCBI taxonomy): domain Bacteria; kingdom Pseudomonadati; phylum Pseudomonadota; class Betaproteobacteria; order Neisseriales; family Chitinibacteraceae; genus Chitinimonas; species Chitinimonas sp. JJ19. The sequence continues at coordinate 14,572 of NZ_JBAMDD010000007.1, read as the reverse complement.
ATAGAGGGCTATTTCGGCAAAACCCGGGTGGATGTCTCGCTAGGCGAGATTGAAGTGCCGAAGCAGGCCGGGCTCTCCGCCAAGTGGACATCCGGCCCCTTGTTGCTGCGCTTGGGTTATTCCCGGCCCAAGGGCGGGCTGAAGCCTTTTGCCGGCAATAGCGTGGACCAGTTTCTGGGCCTGGTGCGTGATGCCCAGCAATTGGGCCTGTGCAGCAATTGCAACCAGGTGTATCGCGAGCGCTTCAAGTTGACGGATGTAGTCAACAAGATGGTCAGTGTGGGTTTCAGCTGGGACGATGACACTCATGTCGTGCAAGGGGAATGGGTAAGCCGCAAATCTGATTCTGCGATCTTGAGCGGATCGGGCGGATGGTATCTGCTGGGTGCTAGGCGCATAGGCGACTTTACCCCTTATATTGTTTTGGGCAGTCTCAAGCCGATAGCCGAACCGGTTGACCTGAGGCTAACCCCGCCGCCGCAGGCAACGCCGGGCCAAATGGCGCTGCTGAGTGCGCTGGCTGCAGCCAATGCCACCAATGTGACAGGTCAGTACCACCGCGATCAACTGGCACTGGGGTTGCGCTGGGATTTCAGCAGCAATATGGCGCTCAAGCTGCAATGGGATCAATACAAGATCAAGAACCGCTTCTGGGGCAGCAGCAACAAGGTCGAGTTTCGCATGGGGCCGCAGTCCCAGTTCGATGGCAAGGTGAATACCTACACCGCCAACCTCGACTTTATCTTCTGAGCGAGAGCCGACCATGACCCGCATGCATCGTCATCTCGGTTCCATCGTCTTATGCGCCATAGGGGTGCTGGCGGCCCAGGCAGAGCCGGTGCTGGTGGCTGGCAGCAAGAGCCCTGCCGTGTCGTTTAGCCGGCAGCAGGTGCAGGATATCTATTACCTGCGTTTGAAGGAGTTCCCCGGTGGTGGTGTCATCGTGCCGTTGATGCTGGGGGCTGGGCCGGTGCGGCAGGATTTTCTGGACAAGGTGCTGAACAAGAGTGAAGCACAACTGAAAAGCCATTGGGCACGACTGAACTTCACCGGTAAGGGCGTAGCACCCCAGCAGGTTGCCAGTACTGCCGAGCTCAAGCGCCTGTTGGCGGCGAATCCCCATATGGTGGGGTATCTGGACCGGGCCGAGGCCGATGCGAGCGTGAAGATACTGTACGCGCCGTAAGCCTGGGTGGCTACCGCGCAGCCCAGGCTGCCCGACCGACAGGCTAACCCAGCAGTTCGGTCGCTTCCACCAACTGCCTGGCGACCTCGGCAAGCTTCTGCCCACGGGTCATGGCGGTCTTGCGCAGCAGCTGGTAGGCGGCATCCTCATCGATGTTGCGGCGTTTCATCAAGAGGCCCTTGGCACGGTCTATGATCTTGCGATCTAGCAATTGCTGTCGGGTATCGGCCAGCTCATTGCGCAGTTTGCGTTCTTCATCGAAGCGGGCAATGGCCACGTCCAGCACCGGCCTCAGTCGGGCCGGTGACAGCCCGTCCACCACATAGGCCGTCACGCCTGCACGTATGGCCTCCTTGATGCGGGCCTCCGAACCATCGTCGGTGAACATGACGATAGGCCGGGGGGCATCCTGGTGCATGACGGCGATATGTTCCAGCACATCGCGACTGGGGGAGTCGGTATCGACGATGACTGCATCGGGTTCCAGTCTGGCTACCACATCGGCCAGGGCAAAGGCGCTGTCGACTTCGGCAATGACCTCGAAGCCCGCAGCCAGCAATGCGTCGCGCAGCGCACCCAGCTCGCGCTCCGTATCGTCTACCAGTACCAGCCGCAGTGCTTTGTTCATGGGCTTTCTTCCAGGGTGGGAAGAATATAAAGCAAGGCTTATGCCGACTGGTGGATTTGAGTTTATTTAAACAAAATCAATGGTTTGTATTTTCTCGTTTGATGGGTGTGTGCTGTGCATGCCCCACCCTTGCACCAAGATGAGGCTGGTGACACTGATATGGCCAGTCATGGCCGGTCTTGCACCTAGGTGATGTGGCTGAGGTGATGTCGGCAGCCTATGCCATGCAGGCCGGAGGGTTCAGGCCTGTGGCAGGCAATACTGCGGGAGTGCTGCTGCAATCAGCGGCATGACATCAATGGCGTTGCTACTGTGGCTGATGGTGTTGCAGCTGACTACCCTGGCGGCGCCTGCCGCCATGAGGGCTGGCAGTGCATCGCCGCTGAGTATGGGGTGGACGGCGATGCAGATGGGGGCGGCCAGTCCGGCTTCGCGCAGGCGCTGCACGGCCGCAATCATGGTGCGGGCAGTGGAGAGGATATCGTCCAGCAGGACGGGCGTGTGCTGTGCCCAGGCGCCGGCATCGATTTCCGAGACGCTGACGTCACGATCGCCTCGGCGGGTTTTCTCCAATACCAGATAAGGTGCCCCCAGCCGTTGGGCGACTGCTGCGATCCACTGTTCACTTTCGCTATCGGGGCCGATCAGCAAGGGCTTGGTGACGGCCTGGGCAATCCAGTCTGCGATGGCAGGTGCAGCCGCCACGGCGGCACAGGGTAGCTGGAACAACGGGTCGAGGGCGTGGTTGCGATGCAGATGGGGGTCGACCGTGGCCAGGAAATCGATATGCCGCGACAGCACGCTGGCGAAGGTACGCGAGCTGATGGCCTGGCCGGGGGCAAAGCGGATGTCCTGCCGCATGTAAGCCAGATATGGCGCAACCAGGCCCACCTTGCGGGCGCCCAGGTCACGAGCGGCATCGGCGGCGAACAGCAGCGGGGCCAGCTTGCTGTCGGGGTGATCCAGCGTGCATACCAGTATCACGCAGCGATCCTGCAAGCCCTCGGGTACGGTGACCAGCGTTTCGCCATCGGGGAAGCTATGCAGCAGTACAGGGGCCGTGGGGCAGGCCAACAGCGCTGCCAGTGTCTCGCCTTGGGCTTCGTTGCCAGGCAAGGTCAGCAGGACGATATCAGTTTGATTGGGCTTGACCATGGCGGGTGTCCAGGGTGATGACGCTGGTTTGGTCGGCCGCGTAGGCCTGGGCGTAGCGTAGTTCACCCGGGGCCTCGGCATGGATGGTGAAGAGTGGCTGGCCGGCCATGACGGTATCGCCCAGCCTGACATGCAGATCCAGCCCTGCGGCTTTCGATTGTGGTGCACCCGCCAGCTTGGCAATGCGGGCCAGGGTACGGCTGTCTATGTCTTGCACCTGACCGGCTTGTACGGCCAGCACAGGCTGGGTCAGGGGGGCCTGGGGGACTTGCCGCATGCCGCCTTGGGCCTCGCAGATAGCCTGGAATTGCCGCCAGGCGTTGCCGTTATCCAGGGTGGCCGTGGCTAGCGCCATGCCTTGCCCCGGCAGGGCGGCGGCGCCCATATCCAGCAGCCTGGCGGCCAGCAGCAGGGCACGCTCGCGCAAGTCGGCAGGGGCCTGGGGGGCATTCTGCAGCACCTGCAGCACATCGCGTGCTTCCAGGGCTGGGCCGACACCACGGCCTATGGGCTGCCGGCCGTCGGTGATCATCACCTGTACATGGATACCTAGCTGCGTGCCTACCGCAAGCAATCGCGCCTGCAGCCGGGTGGCCGTCTCCAGCGTCCTGACCTTGGCAGTAGGGCCGACCGGGATATCGATCAGCACCTGATCCGATCCGGCGGCGAGCTTCTTGGAGAGGATGGAGGCCACCAACTGGCCGTCGCTGTCGAGGTCCAGCGGTCTTTCCACCTGTATCAGGATATCGTCGGCAGGGCTTAACTGCATGGCGCCACCCCAGACTACACAGCCCCCTGTTTTGCCAACCACCCGCCGTATGCCGGCAAGGTCCAGATTGACGGGCGCCAATACTTCCATGGTATCGGCCGTGCCGGCGGGCGAGGTGATGGCGCGCGACGATGTCTTGGGCATGGTCAGGCCGCAGGCCGAGACGATGGCGACCACGATGGGGGTGGTACGGTTGCCTGGCAGGCCGCCAACGCAGTGTTTGTCGACGATGGGATGGGTGCCCCAATCCAGGGTGGCGCCGGCAGCGACCATGGCGCGGGTAAGCGCAACGGTCTCATCGATGTCCAGCCGCTCACCCGCGCAAGCAGATACGAAGGCTGCCAGGTGCAGATCGGATAAACGGCCCGCAACAGTATCGTTGATGATGGCGCTGAGTTCGGCTGCTGACAGCCGCTGGCCGTAAATCTTGGCACGCAGATAACTCTCGGACTGCAGCACCGGGACATGGGAGAAGGCAAGATTATCGTGATCGTGCAGATGGAGTGCTCGTTGGGCCGATAGGCTCAGTGAGGCTTCGTCTATACCCAGCAGGTTACCTTTGACCGTATTGAGCGTGGCGATGATGCTGCGGCCATTGGCGCTGACCACCAGCCTGGCCTGCGCAGCAAACCCTTCGGAGCGGCAGATATGACAGCCGGCATTCATGTAGACCACGTATTCGTGCGCAGTGTCGATACCCAGCGGCCGAAAGCGAAGTAGGGGTAGCGGGTTGATCATGCTTCGAGCTTGATGCTTTGCAGGTAGTCGGGGACGCAGACATTCCAGTTCAGCTCAGTCGCGATGCGCTTGCGCAGGGCATCGGCGGCATCCGGCTCGCCATGGACGATGAAGGTTTGCTTGGGGGGCGTCAGAAAGCCTCGCAGCCAAGCCAGTATTTCATCGGCATCGGCGTGGGCCGAGAAGTTGGGCACGTTTTCGACACTGGCTCGGATCGGGATGTCCTCGCCAAAGATGCGGACATGGCTGGCGCCGCCCAGCATGGCGGCGCCGCGTGTTCCGCCAGCCTGGAAGCCGGAAAACACGATGGTGTTGCGCGCATCGGGTGCGAAGGCCTTGATATGGTGCAGTACCCGGCCACCGGTCGCCATACCGCTGGCCGCTAGGATGATCATGGGGCCGTGACGTCGGTTAAGCGCCTTGGATTCTTCAGGGGAGGAGACCACGGTGACGTTGCGGCACATGGCTGCGCACTGTGCCTGGGTGAGCCGGTGTTCACCCTGGTGGCGGAGGAAAATCTCGGTCGCATCGACCGCCATGGGGCTGTTCAGGAATACCGGCACCTGGGGTATCTCGCCCGATTCGCGCAGCAGGTGCAGCAGGTACATCAGATTCTGGGCGCGGCCCACGGCAAAGGTGGGGATCAACACCACGCCAGCCTGAGCGACGGTGCGGCGAATGATTTCGCCCAGCTGTACGCGAGGGTCTTCCTGCTCGTGGCTGCGGTTGCCGTAGGTGGATTCCACTAGCAGCCAGTCGGCCTGGCCGACGGTCGCTGGGGGCTTCATCACCAGATCGGCGGGGCGGCCCAGGTCTCCCGAGAACACAATGCGACCCGTGCTGGATGTCAGTTCGACGGTCGCGGCGCCCAGGATATGCCCGGCCGGCCGGAAATGCAGTTTTAGCTTAGGGTTGAGCGCAATATCCTTGCCGTAGGGGCAGGGGTGGAGTTGCTTGAGGCAGCGCTGGGCGTCCGATTCGTCATAGAGCGGCAGGGCAGGATCATGTCGGGAAGAATGGTGGCGATTGGCATAGCCTGCTTCTTCCTCCTGCAGGCGACCGCTATCGGGCAATAGCACTTCACAGAGCTCCCGCGTGGCCGAAGTGCAGTACACCGGGCCGCGATAGCCTTCGCGTACCAATAGCGGCAGGTAGCCGCTGTGGTCGAGGTGGGCATGGGTCAGTATGACGGCATCGATGCTGGCGGGATCGACCGGTAGTTGGGTCCAGTTCCGCAGCCGCAGTTGCTTCCAGCCTTGAAACAGGCCGCAGTCCACCAGCAGGCGCATCCCCTCGGCTTCCAGCAGGTATTTGGAGCCGGTAACCGTGCCGGTACCGCCGAGAAATTGCAGCTGCATGCTCATGCTTCCCCTCCTTTTGTCCGCCCATGTCCGATCACATCCTAGTATGTGACGTTGCACGGCGCGGGCCTTGATGTGCATCAAGCATGGATTGCAGTTGGCGTGGATTGCTTCCTGCTGCTTGGGAAACTAAGTTTTCTGAGGCTGCACTTGATCCCAATCAAATGCGGCAGGTCAAAACAGGCTTAAAAACGAACTTGAGCAAGGTTTTTATCTCGAATGCCACAGGAGGAACACACCATGAGCTATCGCAATATCCTGGTCCAGGTAGACAGTGGCCCACATGCTGCTGCACGCATACGCTTTGCCCTGCAACTAGCGCAAGCTCACGAAGCCCATTTGACGGGGCTGTTTGTGGCGCCTTCGCCCTATATCAATGTGATGGAACCCGGCGGCGGCGCAGGCTCGGTCTATTACGCCATACATGAGGATATTGAGCGCGCGGCGATACAGGCGCGGGAGTTGTTCGAGCGCCTGACCCAGCAGCATCCCAATCAATCGAGCTGGCATCAGCAGATCGGCGTGCCGGCTGAAGCCATCTGCCTGCATGCGCGGTATCAGGATCTGGTGGTGATGGGGCAGTATGATCCAGCCTCGCCAGCTGATGGTTTGCCACCCACGCTGCTGCAGGATGTGGCGATGGCTTGCGGCCGCCCCGTACTGGCGGTGCCGCATGCTGGCAGTTTCCCTACCCTGGACCAGCATGCCATGGTGGCCTGGAATGGCAGCCGCGAGGCTACCCGAGCCCTGACCGATGCCTTACCCTTGTTGCGCCGTGCCAAGAAGGTGACTGTGCTGATCGTCAATGCCAGCATGGACCCAGGCGTACACGGCCAGCTACCGGGTGCGGATGTGGGCTTATACCTTGCCCGCCACGGCGTGGAGGTTGAGGTGGTGAAGGACACTGCATTCAGCCGCGATATCGGTGAAGTCTTGCTGTCTGTAGCCGCCGACAGGCAGGTCGACCTGCTGGTGATGGGACTCTATGGTCACTCGCGCCTGCGTGAAATGGTGATGGGCGGTGCAAGCCGTACCATGCTGGAGGCCATGACGGTGCCGGTGCTGATGTCGCATTGAGTCGTGCAGTGAGGGCGACCCTGACTTCGCTTCCTTGGTATGCCCAGCCAGCCTTTGCTACGGGGCCTGGCTGGCGGGGAGGCAGTACGGGCTGGTTCCACAGCGCAGTAAAGCGGTGAGTGGCGCCAAACCGGTTCGTGGGGGGGCTGGCGCACCAGAGCGCGGTGGTCGGGCGAGCCACTGGCGGCTGCCGTACCACTACGCGCCTTGCACTAGCTCAGGGACTGGCCTCGGCCTCGGCCAGTTGTGTCGCAGTCAGCTGCTGCCGGACATCGGCCAGCCTTGCCCTTGCGGCGTCATCCTGCTGGGCAGCTTGTTTTAACAGGCGGTAGGCGGCGACCTTGTCCAGCGGTACGCCGCGACCAGCCAGGTGCATCAGGGCGAGGTTGTACTGGCCCGTGGCGTTGCCTTGCTCGGCCGCCAGGCGCGAATAGCGTACTGCCTCCAGGTCATCCTTCCGGACACCGCGTCCTGTCATGTACATGAAGCCCAAATAGGCCTGTGCATCGGCATGTTGTTGCTCGGCAGCCTTGCGATACCACTCTACTGCTTTGATATTGTCTGCTGCCACTCCCTGGCCTTTGCGATAGCGCAGGCCCAGCTGTGTTTGCGCAGCAGGGTCGCCTGCTTCGGCGGCACGCTGCAGTTCTGGCAAGGCTAGCCCTGCCAGTGCCGTGGTATCGGCCAGTTGGGGCGGGTTGGCGCTATTGTCGGTCAGCACGGGTGGGGCTACGTCGACGCTGGCAGTTTGTGCTGTGTCGGCTGGCGCGGGTGCTGGTTCATTGGAGCTGGCGTGCTGCTCTTTGGAGCTGAGCAGGGCGGCACCCAGGGCGGCCACGATGATCAGGCCAACACCGATACCCAGCAGTTTGCCGCGACCGCTGGGGGCTTCTGGCCGGCTGTCACGGCGCGTCATGCCTATGGGGCTGGGGGAGAATTCATCGTCCTGCAGCGGTACGGCCACAGGGCGCTGGGCCGTGCTGGGGTGCAGCACGGGTGTAGGCTGCATGGTGAACACGCCGGCTGTTTGCGGTGCTTCGGCAATGGCCAGGGCGCGCTTGTCGACCTCCAGCGCCTCGAAGGCCTTGATACAGGCATCCAGGCTGGTGAAGCCACCTTGCAATACCGGCTTTTGCATCTTTTTGATCAGCGCCGGCAGCGTTTCCTGATGCGCATCCTTGTAGTAGTCGATGCGGTGCAGCGAGATCTGCTTGAACCAATGACCCAGGGCGTACAGGTCGACACGCCAATCCAGGGTGTTGATGGCGAGGTCCGGTATCAGCACGCTGGCGTATTGATGCCGTGCCGACTCCGATAGCTCGTACCAACTGGACTTGCCGCTTTCACCCACCAGTTTGGCGTAGGTCTGCCAGTCACGCAGGATGGCATCGCGCATGGTGGGGGCAAGATAGGCGGCGTCCGGGCTGGCGAGATCGATGAACAGAGGTTTTTCAATGCGATGCTGGGCGCTGCGGGCTACACCGAAGTCGATCAGTGTCAGGCTGTCATAGTCGATCTCATGCTTGTCGTTCTGATGCAGGACGATCAGGTCCGGCCGTAAGCCGCCGTGGACGAGGCCGGCACGGCTCAGGTGGGAGAGGGCACGCAGGCTTGCCAGTACCAGTCGCACCAAGTCGCTGGAGCGCTGGAAGGGGTGTTCCAGCTCCCCCACCGGGGTGGCCAGCCAATGGGTAAGCGGGTGGCCGCTTGCCTCGCTGATCAGGGCTTGTCGGTCCAGATCGACGGCAACAAAGCGGGCTGCATGGCGTTGGTCACGCTGGAAGCCTTGCAGTATGCGGGCTTCGTGGCATAGCCAGTAATCGGCCGCTGGATAATCGGCGGACAGGCGCTTGCACCAGCGCTCGGTATCGCGCTGGCTCAGGAACTTGTCGAGTTGTATGGGCCGCTCTGGCGGTAGGTTGTCTTCTATCTTGTCGGTCATGGCGGTGGATCATGAGGCCCAGCTCTGTTGGCGGGCTTGGCGGCGATTATGGCAGCAAAAAGCCGGGTTGGAACCCGGCTTTACCATGATCAGCGTTTTGCACCTTCCGGCAAGACGATGTTGACCTCCAGAACGTCGTAGTCGTCTTGACGCTCCAAGGATACCTTGATGTCATCCTGGCCAACCGAAACATACTTGGAAATGACGGCTATCAACTCTTGCTGCAAGGCTGGCAGATAGTCTGGACCACCCCGCCCGGCGCGCTCGTGCGCCAGGATGATCTGCAGCCGCTCGCGGGCCACAGAGGCCGATTTCTTCTTGGTACCGAGCAGGTAATCGAGGAAAGACATGGATTAACCTCCGAACAGGCGCTTGAGCCAGCCTTGCTTGGGCGCTTCGATAAAGCGCAGGGGTTTATCCTCACCCAGAAAGCGGGCCACAACATCTTTATAGGCCTCGGCGACCTCGGAGCCCTCAAGGTGTACGGCGGGGGTGCCACTGTTGGATGCTTGCAACACCGACTCGGATTCCGGGATGACGCCGATCAGGGGTATGCGCAACAGGTGCTGTATGTCGTCCAGCGACAACATTTCGCCGGCATCCACACGCTTGGGGGCGTAGCGGGTGATCAGCAGGTGTGCCTTGAGTGTCTGGCCTTCCTCTGCCTTGCGTGACTTCGCATCGAGTATGCCCAGGATGCGATCGGAATCACGTACCGAGGATACTTCGGGGTTGGTGACGACCAGGGCTTCATCGGCAAAGTAGAGGGCCAGCAAGGCACCTGTCTCGATACCAGCGGGCGAGTCGCAGATGATGTAGTCGAAGCCGTCTGCGGCCATCTCCTTCAGCACTTTTTCCACGCCTTCGCGGGTAAGTGCTTCCTTGTCACGCGTTTGCGATGCAGGCAGTACGAACAGGTTATCGCAGTGCTTGTCCTTGATCAGTGCCTGCTTGAGCGAGGCTTCGCCTTGGATGACATTGATGAAGTCATAGACCACGCGACGCTCGCAACCCATGATGAGGTCGAGGTTGCGCAGGCCGACGTCAAAGTCGATTACGGCGACTTTCTTGCCGCGTAGCGCCAGGCCGGAGGCGAAGCTCGCACTGGTAGTGGTTTTACCTACTCCCCCCTTGCCGGAGGTGACGACGATGATTTTTGCCACGTTAGGTTTCCCGTGAATTTGAGTAAGGTTTTCAGTCCAGCTTCAAGGCTTCGATGACCAGTTTGTTGCCGTCGAGCCTGACTTGCGCGGCACGACCCTTGATACTTTGTGGCAGCGGCTCGTCCAAGGAGCGATACACGCCAGCTACCGAGAGCAACTCGGCTTCCATGCAATGAGTGAAGATGCGAGCCTCGCTATTGCCCCGTGCGCCGGCCAGGGCTCGGCCACGCAGGGGGGCATAGACATGGACATTGCCATCGGCGATGACCTCGGCGCCATGGCTGACCAGGGCCAGTACGATCAAGTCGCCGCCACGGGCGTAGACTTGCTGCCCGCTACGGACTGGCTTGTCTATGATCAGCGATTGCTGTGCAGGCGCGGTGGCGGGCGCTTCACGCGGTTCGGTTGGCAGATCGCGCGCAGCGGTCTCGGGCATGACTACCAAGCCTGCGTTGCTGGCTTCGCTCAGGGTGGCAGCGGCGCCGCCACGGACGGCGATAGGCTGCAAACCAGCCCGACGGAGCAGAGCGACCAAACCGGATAGATCCAGCGCGGTGGCCGTGCTGGGCCAGTCAGTCAGATCAAGGATAGCGGCATCACCCCCAAAAAAATCGCTGCGCCCGGCAAGCTTTTTCTCCAGCGCGGCATCAAGCTCGGCCAGATTGGCTGTTTTAGGGGCAAAGGCGATCAGGTTGAGCGCGGCGCTCTTGATCTCGAAGGGCGCAATACTGCGTTGGGGGGCCGGCTTGACGGAGGCGGTCATTGAAATCGCTCGGCGGCGGCGGTCAGTGGAAAAATTGATGCCGAGTTTACTCGTTTCGCGGTGCTGCGTTCAACAGATGGTGCTGTGGATAACTTTGTGGGTAAAAACACCTGATATGCACTGTCAAGCCGAACTTGCATGAGAAAAACGCCAGTTATCGAATTTTCCGTAAATTCGTCCATATGTATCAATGGCTTGTGATGGTTTTGGGTGCGGCGCTTGTGTTGTGCCGCGTTTACCCGATAGGTATGACCAGTGGATAAGTGATGGCGCATGTACTGATCAGAGCGTGCGTCTTTCCAGTAAGGCCTGGGCCAAGGTGCTGCTATCAACATGCTCCAGTTCACCCCCCGAGGGCAGGCCGCGGGCGATGCGGCTGACCCGTAGTCCCTGGGCCCGCAGAAACTCCGATAGGTAGTGGGCGGTAGCTTCGCCTTCGACGGTAAAGTTGGTGGAGAGGATGACTTCCTCCACCTTGCCATCCTGGGCGCGGGCCAGCAGCTTTTCAAAATAGATATCACCGGGCCCCACGCCATCTAGCGGCGAAAGCCGTCCCATCAGGACAAAATAGCGACCTTGGAATACCTGTGTCTGCTCCATACGCAACAGATCGGCTGGCATCTCGACGACACATAGCTGGGCTTCATTCCGCGCTGGGTCGCTGCAGAGCTCGCAGATGTCGAGCTCGGTAAAGGTATTGCAGTGCTGGCAGTGCTTGAGCTTGGTCAGAGCATCGGCCAGCGCATGGGCAAGCTCGGCTGCGCCCGCCTGATTTCGCTGCAACAAGTGGTAGGCCATGCGCTGGGCAGATTTCGGGCCAACGCCTGGCAATACCCGAAGGGCGTCAATCAGCTGATTGAGGGAGGAGGGGGTTTTCATTGGCGGTATAGCCTGCGTAGCTGTCGATGGCGCCAATTGAACAACTGACGGATGATCAGAAGGCTCAGCCAACCCGTACCGGGCAGGCGAGGGGTAAAGCGCAATTCGTCGGATAACTCGCAGCCCTGGGGCAGGGGCGTAACACGGCGGGTATGCGTCCATAGCCGCTGGCTGAGCAGCACAGAGTTTTCCTCAAAGCCATCGTGATGGATGGCGTTGAAACTGAGGTCGTCGTAATCCACCGGGATCAAGCCGAACAGCAGTAGCCAGCATCGGCCCAGGCGGGTATGCAAAGGCAACGCTTGCAGCTGCGCTGGCAACGGTGCAGGGAAGCGCATACTGAGCCAGGGGTGCAGTTCGGCGTTGACGCCTGCTGGCGTGAGCACACCGGCCAGCACCGTGCTGGCGCTGGCCGGTAGGTAGGTGCGGAACGCCAGCTGATAGCGTCCTTGCTGCATGCTTAGAAGGGCAGCTTCATGCCTGGTGGCAGATTCAGGCCTGCGGTAAAGCCTGCCATCTTTTCCTGCGAGGTTTGCTCGGCTTTGCGCAGGGCGTCGTTGAAGGCCGCAGCGATCAGGTCTTCCAGCATTTCCTTGTCGTCATCAATCACGCTCTGGTCGATGCTGATGCGACGAACCAGGTGGTGGCAGTTCATCACGATCTTGACCATGCCGGCGCCAGACTGGCCTTCGACTTCGACGTTGGCCAGCTCTTCCTGGGCCTTTTTCATGTTGTCCTGCATTTGCTGGGCTTGCTTCATCAGATTGCCCAGGCCGCCTTTGTTGAACATTGGCTACTCCTTGATACGTATGGGTGAAAGGGCGCGCTTAGAGGGGATCCGAGCGCGGCTGTATGGAATCGGGCAGAACGATGGCGCCGAAATCGGCAATCATGGTTTGCACGAAGGGATCGCTGTTGATAGCGCTGGTTGCCTCAGCCAGTCTGGCCTGCTTTTCGCGCTGCTGCATGGCTGCAGGAGTCGCTTCACTGCCACCACCTACGCTGATGCTGATATGGGCTGGCTGGCCAAAGTACTGACTTAAGGTGTGCTCCAGCCGTTCGCGATAATCGGGACCGGCGACCACCTTATGCTCATCCGGTACGATCAGTTTGAAGCGTAGGCCATCATACTCTGCCAACTGAGCATGCTGTGCCAGCATGCCTGCCTTGCCACCCAATGTTAGGCGCGTTACCAGGCTGGCCCAGTCGCCATCGAAGCTGATGGGAGCTGTCGCGGACTGGGGGGGCTGGGCGGCCACTGCTTCGTCGGGAAAAGGAGCGGGTGGCGGCGGCTCGTCTGCCGGTGCGGCATCTTGCCAAGGCGGTGTGTCGGTAACCGTAGCAGTGGGTTTGAGCGCTGCAGGCGCAGGTTCGGGTGTGGCGGCTACTTGCGCTTCGACCTTGACTGGCGGGTTTGCCGGCGTGGGTGCCGCTGCAGGTTGCTGCTGCATGGCTGGAGAGGTCTGCGTGGACGCGACACTTGCCTGCGGCGTATCCACCGCTTGGGGTTTTGCAGGGCGAGTGCCGACAGTTTTATTACTAGGCGCAAAGGCCAACATACGCAGCAGTGTCATACTCAGCCCGGCGAATTCATCGGGGGCGAGACCCAGGTCGCGTCGGCCTTGCAAGGCGATCTGGTAGTAAAGCTGGATGTCCTCAGGGGTGAACAAGCTGCTTAAAGTGTGGAGGGCCGCATGCTGAGGGTGGTCGGCTGGAATAGCGGCCGGTACGGCCAGCAGTACAGCGAGCTGGTGCAATAGCGAGGCGAGCTCCTGCAGTGCGGCATCACTGCCCACACCACGGGTGGCCAGTTGCTCGGCTGCGGCCATCAGGCCGGGGCCATCCTGCGCGGCCAGATGCTGCAGCAACTCGTGTAGATAGGATTGGTCCACGGCACCCAACATGGCGCGTACGCCGGCTTCCTCGACCTTGCCACCGCCATAGGCGATGGCTTGATCCAGCAGCGACAGGGCATCGCGCATGGAGCCGGCAGCGGCATGGCCCAGCAGGGTCAGTGCACCGGGCTCATAGCTTATGGGCTCCGCTTCCAATACATGCTGCAGGTGGCTGCTGACCTGCTGTGGCAGCATCTGCCGTAGCGAGAACTGCAAACAGCGGGACAGGACGGTAACTGGCACCTTCTGCGGATCGGTCGTGGCCAGGATGAACTTGACGTGCCCCGGCGGTTCCTCCAGTGTCTTCAGCATGGCATTGAAGGCACTCTTGGATAGCATGTGCACTTCATCGATGATGTAGACCTTGAAGCGGCCCTGCGTGGGGGCATACTGGGCGTTGTCCAGAACCTCCCGGATATTATCTATGCCGGTATTGGACGCGGCATCGATCTCCAGCAGGTCAACAAAGCGTCCTGCATCGATTTGCCGACAGGCGTCACAACTGCCACAGGGCGTGGCGGTAATGCCGGTTTCGCAGTTAAGCGATTTGGCCAGTATGCGGGCAATGGTGGTCTTGCCCACACCGCGGGTGCCAGTGAGCAGGTAGGCGTGATGCAGGCGCTGGTTTTCCAGCGCATTGCTCAGGGCCTTGACCACATGCTCCTGGCCGACCAGCGTGGCAAAGGATTTGGGTCGCCATTTGCGGGCGAGAACTTGATAGGTCATGCCGGCGATTCTAGCAGATGCGTACCGGCAGGCTGATTGAAGGAGTGCAGAAGTTACATGACTGAGACCTCACCACCACGCCAGGATGATGATCCTGAGCCACTGCCACCCATCGCGCCGGAGCCGGAAGCCTGTTGCGGCAGTGGGTGCGATCCTTGCATCTTCGATTTCTACAGCGAGGAGCTGCAGGAATATCGACTCAAGCATGCGCAATGGCTGCTACGGCAGAGTGAAAAGACGGGCACTAAACTTATATAGCAAATTTCGATCGTCACACGGCCGAACGCCCT